>CAZBLQ010000100.1:1767-14661 GCA_964492635.1 uncultured Oleiharenicola sp. | reverse complement strand
CGGCGGTGACGGGGCGTTCGCTTTCCTGGAAAACGTGGAGCACGCGACCGGCCACGGGTGAACGGACTTCGATGAGCGTCGGAGTGGCGGATCCCGTTTGCGGACTGCCAGCCGGCGCCGCCTCGGCCAGCTCGGCCTCGGCCGAGCGCAACGCGCCTTCAGCAGCGACCTCATCGCGGGCGGCCGCCGTTTCGCGCATCTGCCCCGACTCAAGATCCTGCGGGGAGACGGTTTTGTCGGCGAACATCTTTTCCATGCGGTGCAGTTCGTTCACGGCGAGCGCGTGGGCGGTGCGGCTTTTTTCCAGGGCGGCGGTGGCGGCGGTGCGGCGGGCCTCGGCCAGGGCGCGGCTGCGGGGATCGAGCGGCGAGGCGGCCATCGGTTCGATGACGGCGACGACGTTGCCCGCGGTGATTTCCGCGCCGGGCTTGAACGGCACACGGCGCAACTGGCCGGTGACGGGCGAGGAGACGGTGTAGCGCTGCTTGATGCGCGTCTTGCCCTCCTCGCTCACCGTGGCCAGCAACGGGCCGGTGACGGCGTGCGCGGTCTCGACCGGCGCAGGCCGCGGACGCAGACCGAGCGCGAGCAGGACGACCAGCCCGGCGGCGCCGGCGTAAGGCAACCAGCGGAAGGCCCGGATTTTCTTGGGAGCAGGAGAGACGGGATTCATCCGAGTGAAAGTGAAAGGGAGAGTGAAGAAGTAACGGAAGGCGGAAGTTAACCACGAATGCACACTAATGGGCAAATAGTTGTAGGGCGGGGTCGCTGACCCCGCCTAGATTTGAAATACGGCGGGATCAGCGATCCCGCCCTACAGAAGATTGGTTGTGCGCCTTGCTGGGTTGGGAGATCAGCGTTCATTAGCATCAATTAGTGGTTAACCGGATTGTTGGCCGTGATCAGCGTTCGAGAGAGAAAATTCAGTTGTCGTTGTTTATTGAGCGGAGGTCCGTAGTCAGTGGTCTGCCGTCCGTGGTCCTTTTCTCACTCCGGAGCCTTGAGCGCGGCGATGAGGTCGAGCTGCTTGAGTTTGCGGAGGACAACGAGGGCCGAAAGGCTGGAAGCGATGATGACGACGACGACGGCGAAAGAGTAGGTGTAAGTGGTGAACACAAGAGGCAGGCGGATGGTCTCGGTGTTGATGGTGCCGACGATGATGGTGGTCAGGCCGGTGCCCAGCAGCAGGCCGAGGGGCACGGCGAGCAACGCGAGGATGACCAGCTCGACCACCAGCACCGCCCCGACTTCGCGCTGCGTCATGCCGATGACGCGCAGCGTGGCCAGCTCGCGCGCCCGTTCGGCCAGCGAGATGCGGGCGTTGTTGTAGATGACGCCGAAGGCGACGATGACGGCGAAGGTGAGATAGATGCTCTGGAGGATCCCCATGCTTTGCGCGGTGGTCTCCCGGAAACTCTGGCGCATGGTCTCCTTGATCGCGACCGTGCTGACGCGCGGGATTTCCTTCAATGCGGCGAGAAATTCCGCGCGCTTCGACATGTCGAGCCCAATGCTCGCGCCGGTGATGACATCACCCTCGTGGAGGAAGCGGTTGATGGCGTGCAGATCCATGTAGGCGACGATGCCGGTGAAATCCTCCGCGAGCGCGACAAGGGGCACGTTTGCCACCGGCCGGCGGCCTTCCAGAGCCTCGAGGACGAGGGTGTCACCCACCTTGGCCCCGAGGAGCTGGGCGAGTTTGGCCGAAACAATGATGCCATCGTCCGGCGGGGAGATTTCGCCGCCCGAGGCGTAGATGGCGCGGCTGTGCTGCCCGCCGGGCAGGAGACTGCGTAAGGCGATCTGCCGGTTGCGGCCCTGAAAGTAGATGCGGACGGCGGCGTTGCGCGCCGGCTCGAGGCTGGTGACCCCGGGCAACTGCGCCAGCTCGTGGGCCAGGCGCGCGGATGACGGCTCGACGAGGCCGAGGTTGAGATCCTGCCGCTGGACCACGTCCCACTGGAAATCGAGAACCTCGTGGATGCCCGCCTTGAACGTGTTGGGCAGGATGAGCAGCGCGGTGGCGAGCGCCAGGCCGGCGACGGTGAAAAGCGCCTGCACCGGACGGCGCTCAAGATTGCGCACCGCGATGCGGAACGAATGGGTGAACAACCGCGTGACACCGGTGCGCTCGATGAGGGCCGGCCGGAAATTCGCCGGCGGCTCGGGGCGCATCGCCTCCGCAGGCGGGAGCTGCGCCGCCTTGCGCACCGCGCCGAGAACACCCAGCGTCACCGCACCGATGCCGACGGTGAGCGCGATGGCGACCGCGGGGGGATCGAGCCGGAAGGAGAGGTCGGGGAAGCGGAAGAAAAGTTCATACATCACGACCAGCTTGTGGCCGAGGGCGATGCCGCCGAGCAGGCCGAACAGCAGTCCGCCCGCGACCATGACGAAGGCGAACTTGAGATAGTGGACGACGATCTGGCGGTTGGTGAAACCAAAGGCCTTGAGGATCGCGATCTGTTCCCGCTGGAGCGCGAGCAGGCGCGTGAGCACGGCGTTGGTCATGAACGCCGCCACGCTGAGAAACACCGTCGGGAAGCCGATCGACAGGATGGTAAGGACACGGATTTCGTCGGACACGCGGATGTGCGACGGGTGGTCCTTGCGACCGTAGGCGCCGAGGCCGCCATAGGGGCGGAGGAGGCGGTCGAGTTCGATGATGACGGGCCGTTCGTTGGCGCCGGGCGAAAGGGTAAGCGAGAGGTGGTTGAACGCGCCGTAGAGATCCCACGCCGTGGCGACCTCCTTGTACGGCATCCAGAAAATCCCGAAGGTGCGGCTGTCGGGCAGGGCGGCGCCCGGGCGCGATTCGAAAATGTATTCAGGCGAGAGCACGATGCCGGCGATGCGAAAATTCTGGCGCCGGCCGTTGAGCAGCATCGTGAGCGTGTCGCCCGGAGCAAGCGTGTTGGCCTTGGCGAAGGCCTCGCCGACGAGCACCTCGCCGCGCGAACCGGGAGAGAGCCAGCGGCCACGGCGGAGAAAGAGACGGTTGAGCTCGGCTTCGCCGAAATCGGGCAGCGAGCGCACGAGGCCGCTGGCGGGCTCCGCTATGCCGGGGAGATCGAGCGTGACCGGCACCGAAAGGTCCGTCTGCACCGTCGCCACGCCGGGGATGTCGCGCACGCGGTCGGCCAGGTAATTGGGCGCGCGTTTGAGCGAGTCGAAGACCTCGGCGAAGTGGTTGGTCTGGTAATACTCGGCGCGCGTCGAGTCGAGGGAATGGATCAGGCTGCGCGCCATGATGAGCATGGCGAGGCCGCAGGCCATGACGAGCGACACCGCGGCGGCCTGGCCCTTGAGGCGCTTCAGGTCGCGGAGGAGCTTGCGGTCGAGGTGCGGGAGCATGAATCAGAGAATGGCCCACGGAACACACCGATGCCACGGAAGAAGGAAAAGGAGATGGCCACAAAAAGCACAAAAAACCCCCTTAGCTGTCATTCTGAGCGCAGCGAAGAATCCAGAGGGATAGGCGCGGACGGTTGGGTTGATGGATCCTTCGCTCTGCTCAGGATGACACATATCGCACGGTTTCATTTTTCGTGTCGTTCGTGTGTTTCGTGGTGACCCATCCTACCACCGCAGGGTCGAGGGCGCGGCGCGCACGGCATTGCGGCGCTCCGTCAGCACGCGGCCGTCGGAGAAATGGATGACGCGGTCGGCCATGTCGGCCATGACGGCATTGTGGGTGATGACGACCGTGAGCGCACCGAGTTCGCGGTTCACCCGCTCGATGGCCTCGAGCACGACGATACCGGTGCGCACGTCGAGCGCGCCGGTGGGTTCGTCGCACAGGAGAACCTCGGGACGCTTGGCAATGGCCCGGGCGATGGCCACGCGCTGCTGCTCGCCGCCGGAGAGCTGGGCAGGGAAGTGGTCCATGCGCGCGGCGAGGCCGACCATGTCCAACGCCACCTCGGCGGAGAGCGGATCGCGCGCGATTTCGGTGATGAGCCCGACGTTCTCCCGCGCCGTGAGGCTGGGGATGAGATTGTAGAACTGGAAGATGAAGCCCACCGAGTTGCGCCGGTAGCGCGTGAGCTGCTCCTCATCAGCGTGGGTCAGGTCCATGTCGCGATAGCGGATCTCGCCGGCCGTGGGGATGTCGAGCCCGCCGAGCTGGTTGAGCAGCGTGGTCTTGCCACTGCCCGACGGGCCGAGCAGGACGATGAGTTCGCCCGCGGCGAGGTCGAGATCGACGCCTGCCAGGGCGTGGATCTGGGCTTCGCCCTCGCCATAGATTTTGGTAAGCCCGCGCACGCGAAATAACGGAGACTGGCCGGCAGAAACAGCAACGGCGGTCAGGCTGGTTGTGGGATTGGCGTGGCTCATTTTGGAACTCGGGTGTGAACCGGGAACACAAGCTACCGGCACCACCGGCCCGCGCAACCAAAAGACCGGATGCTGTCGCGGCCCAGAGCCCGGCCGGCCGGAAGAGACCGCGTTGAATCCCCAACCAGTCGACCCGGCAGGCCATCAGGTGGCACGTCGCCGTCGGACGCTTCACAACAACCTGAATCATATTGTCGCTGACCCGCGGTTGCCTTGTGCTGGCGGACATGAACCGGACCGACCGTCTCGTGGCAATGGTGCTCTTTCTGCAGGGGCGGCGCGTGGTACGGGCGGCTGACCTGGCGGCCCATTTTGAGATAACCGAGCGCACGGTTTACCGGGACATCGCGGCGCTCGGCGAGGCGGGGGTGCCGATCTCGGGCGAGGCGGGGGTCGGCTATTGCCTGATGAAAGGCTACCAGCTTCCGCCGGTGATGTTCACGGCGGACGAGGCCACCTCGCTCTTCGTCGGTGGCGAGCTGGTGAAGCAGTTCACCGATGCCTCCTTGCATGCGCCGATGGTTACCGCGCTCGACAAGCTCCGCGCGGTGCTGCCGCGCGACCGGCAGGACCACGTTGAGCGTCTCACCCAGCGCACGCTCGTCTATGGTGATTCAGGCCGCGGCACGACGCCAGAAGCCGGGGGTCAGCGGTGGCTGCTGCCGGTGCAGCAAGGCGTGGTTTTGCGGCGCGTGCTGCGGATGGATTATCGCGGGCGGGACCGGGTCGAGGAAACCACCCGGGACGTGGAGCCCCTGGGTCTCGTGTTCTACGGCGGCGCGTGGTACCTGGTGGCGTGGTGCCGGCTGCGGCAGGACTACCGGCATTTCCGCGTCGACCGGATCCGCCGGCTCGAAGTGTCGCCGGAGGTCTTTCCGCCGCGGGCGGATTTCTCGCTGGCAGAACACATGCGGAAGTCCGTGGCGCGCGAGGAAACCATTCCGGTGCGGATCTGGTTTGCCCGCGGGGCGCAGGAACGGGCGCGGCGCGACAGCTTTGCCACGCTTATCGAGGAGAAAAAGCGCGACGGCGGCGCAGAATTCGCTCTCTACGCTTGGTCCCTGGAATGGACGGCGGGGTGGCTGCTGTCCTTCGGCGGGGACGCCGAGGCGCTGGCCCCGGCGAAGCTGCGGCAACTGGTGCGGGCCGGCGCAGGAAAAATCGCCCGGCGGCACGCCGGCCAATCCTCCTGACATAGGGCTGTCAGGAGTCCGTGGTAGGCTGGTGCATAAATCCTCCCGCCTGAACAACTTTCCATGCATAGTCGCACCGTCTCCTTTTCTGTGGCCGCTCCGCGCGACATTGTCTTCAATTTCCTTGCGGACATCGAGAACCTGCCGAGCTGGGCGGCGGAATTTTGCGAACGCCTCGAGCTTCACCAGGGCCGCTGGTGGGCCTATACGACGCGGGGCGAAATGTTTGTCGACTTGGAGTCAAACGACAGCACCGGGGTCATCGACTTGCGGGTGGGCCCGGCGCCTGATCGGCTGGAGCTGCGGCCCATCCGGGTGCTCCCGCTGGCGGCGCACCGGACATTGGTGAACTTCACCCTGCTGCCGTTGCCCGGATTATCGGACGAGCTTTACGAAAGACGGTACCAGTCGCTGCTGCTGGATATGTCCGGGATCCTCCGGCGTTTCGGTGGCGGAGAGTTGCATGTGCCGGAGGCAGCGCTGCAACTGGCAGAGATGGGGTTGAATTAAAAAACCATCAGGAGTTCACTCGTCCGGCAGCCACCAGGCCCAGACGGTCGCCGCGAGGGCCAGCAGGCTCGATGCCAGCAGCGCCAGGCGGAAATCGCCGACGGGTGCCGCCCAGCCGAAAACCACCGAGGCGGCGGCCGCGGCCAGCCGGCCGACGTTGTAGCAGAAACCCGCGCCGGTGGTGCGCAGCAGCACCGGAAACAGCGGTGGCAGATACATCGTGAACAACCCGAACACTCCCGAGAAAAACCCGGTGAGCGGCACCCAGAACCACGCGAGTTCGCCGAACCCGCGGGGCACGATGAACGCGCCGGCCATGCTGGCGAACAGCCCCGCGAAGCACAGGAAGATGGCGCGCCGGTTGCCGAGTTTCAGCGCCAGCCAGCCGGCGAAATAATTTCCGACGATCGACACCGCGATCATCACAAAAAACGCCGCGGACACCCGCTGTGTGATGGTGGCCGGGTCCGCCCCGGCGGCGGCGAGCAGCTTGCGCAGGTGTTGCGGATGCCAGAAGACAAACAGCCACCACGCGGAAAGGCTGAGCGCGCACACGGCCGTCGTGTGGAGGGTGGTGCGGGCGATGGCCCCGCGGAAGAGTTCGCGCACGCCCGGGTTGTGGTGCTGCACCTGGTCCTCCGCCCTTTGCCAGACCTCGGGCTCGGGCACATGCCGGCGGATCCAGTAAACCAGCAACGCCGGCAGGACGCCGACCAGAAACACATAACGCTCGCCGTTGAGCGGCAGCACGTACGACAGCACCCACACAACCACCGCGGCAAACAGGATGCCGAGGTTCACGCCGCTTTGCAGCACGGCGGCGAGCCACGGCCGCCAAGCGCGCGGCCACGTCTCCGCCAGCAGCGAGGCCCCCACCGCCCATTCGCCGCCGATGCCCAGCGCCGCGACGAAACGGAAAATCATCAGCTGCCACCATGTCTGCGCCATGGCGCACAATCCCGTGCAGATCGCATAGGTCAGCACGGTCAGAGCCAGTGCGCGGCTGCGGCCGAGCAGGTCGCCCAAGCGCCCGAAAAACGCGCCGCCCACCGCCCAGCCGATCAGAAACGCCGCCTGGATGTAGGCGCTCTTTTCCTTCACCGCGGGGTCCGCAGCGCTCGTCACGCCGAGCAGATGCACCACGAGCGGGGCGGCCACGAGGGTGTAGAGATGCAGCTCGAGGCCGTCGAACAGCCAGCCAAGCCACGCGGCAATGCCGGTCTTCCATTGCTGCGGGGTGACTTCGCTCAGGCGCGTGGCCTCGGGTGCCGGGGCGGGGTGCATGGACCGCAAGACTGGCGGTACGCGCCACCGGCGCGAGTCTGGAGTGAGGCACGGGAGGGACGGACCGCCGGGCCGTCTGCGAAAGTCTTTGCGGCGCGCCCAGCGGTCGCGCCCTACCTCAAACCGCCTTCAGCAAATCCTCCAGGTCCAGCCGTGCCGTGATCATCGCGAGTTCGCCCTGGGGCGTGCGCGGCCATTGTTCCTTTGGCCGGTCCCAGTAAAGTTCGACACCGTTCTGGTCCGGATCGCGCAGATAAAGCGCCTCGCTGACACCGTGGTCCGAGGCGCCGTCGAGGGGGGTTTTCGCCTTGATCAGCCGGCGCAGCGCATCGGCCAATGCGGCGCGGGTCGGATAAAGAATGGCGGTGTGATAAAGCCCGGTACTGCCCGGCGGCGGCGGTGAACCGCCCAGGCTTTCCCAGGTGTTGAGCCCGAGGTGGTGATGATAACCGCCGGCGGAAATGAACGCGGCCTGGGCGCCATAGCGTTGCGTCAACTCGAAACCGAGGACGCCACAATAGAAGTCGAGCGCGCGCTGTAGATCGGCGACCTTGAGGTGCACGTGGCCGATGCGAACCCCGGCGTTGATGGGCGGATTTTTTTCAGACATGGCAGAAACATGGCGCATCCGTAAATAAATCGCAATATTCTCCGTGTGCCGCACCTTCGTATGAGATTGCGTCGATGGAGAAATTGCCTTCCGTGATGATTTCCATGTCCCACTCCGACCCCGTGACCTTCCGCCAAATTCCGGTGATCCAGCAGATCATCCGGGACGAGACGTGGTTGGAAGGGGAGCGGCGCGGCTGTTTTGTGCCGTCCAATGATCCGGTCGTGCGCGAACACGTGTGCCAGGTCATTCTCCGCATCGGGCGGGATTTGCGCGAGACCCTCATGGCCGAGATGGCCGCCCCTCCCGGCCGGGCGATGATTCCAATCCGGATTTCCGAGGACGATCGCGCGGCGTGAAGCCGGTTAGGTCTTCGCGCTGTTGTCGACCCGAAGATGTACCCGGCGGCGCTGGGCCGTGTAATTGCGGATCTGGGCGTTAAAATTCGGATTGAAAGGAATTTTCAAGTTCTGCGGTTGCCTCGCTTCGATCTCCTCGTCGGCCGCAGCCGTTGCGATGAGCAGCAACAGCTCGGCCCGGTCCGGCAGCCGCCGCGCCGGGAAGCCGGCGTGGGCCGTCAGCCAGCGGAGGGTTTGCTGCCAGGGAGTCTGGGCGGTATCGCTCATGGTCGCATGGTGCGGGGAGCCGGCCGGTGGAGTCAACGGGAGTTCTGATCAACCCGGAGAGATTTGGACGGAATTGATCCGGACGATGGCAGAAGATTTTTAACTCAGAGGGTACAGAGAGCGCAGAAATTTTCCGGGATGAATCTCTGTGCCCTCCGTGAACTCTGTGTTTATATGGATTTCGTCAGGTTCGCCTGACCGTACCGCGGCGGATCTGCCGGATTTCGGCGGCGGGCAGCCCGAGTGATTCGAGGAAATCCTGATGAGCCTCCGGTGACTGCTGCTCGAACTCCTCGTGCCAGCGGTGCATTTCGGCGTCATTCATGCCGGCGGCGCGCATCAGGGCAATCCAGCGCGCCTTGTCCATGATGCGCGTGCGCCGGGCCGAGCCTTTCTGCTGGAGCAGGTTGACGACGACCTGCTGCTGCCGGCGGAGGGCGGCGATCTCGCGGTTCAGCGCGGTCAGCCGGCCCTGCAGGGCGGTGGTCATGGCCGAGCGGGTCGGCTGCGGGCGATCCAGCAGGCGTTCGATCCGGGCGAGCGATAGACCGGCGGAGCGGAAACGGCAGATGAGTTCGAGCCGCTGCCGGTCGGCGGCATTGTAAAGGCGGTAGCCGGCGGAGGTGCGGTAGTCGGGCCGGAGCAGACCGATGCGGTCGTAGTAAAGCAGCGTGCTCCGGGAGAGCCCGAACTGCGCGGCCATCTGGCGTATGGTGATCATGCGGAAAGGGAAGGCGGACCCGCCAGCGCAGTCTGGCGCGGGCGGGCCCGCGGAGGAAGCCTGCAGTTACTGGCGCGAGTGTTCGCGGATTTTCCCGATCGTTTCGGCCGGGAGGCCGAGCCATTCGAGGAATTGCTGGTGGGCGGCGGGCTGCTGGCGCTCAAACGCCACGTGGAGCTTTTCCCGCTGGGGAGCGGTGATGCCGGCGGCTTCGAGGACGGCGACGAACTGGTCTTTGGTGATTTTATTCATGATGGGTGGATGGAGGGTTGAGGGTGACGCAGGATGCGCCACGCCGCGCAGGATGCACTGTGCACCGATAGTCACCTCCAGAGAAATAATGCCGCTGGTGCGCGAATGGCCAAGTCGACCAAGGCAAATGATTGTTAACTCAGAGGACGCGGAGGGCACAGAGATTCCCAAAATTTCCCTCTGAGTTCTCTGTGAACTCTGTGTTTAAGATGGGTTTCGTAAGATTGGCGAAATTCCCCTGAGCTTTGAGTTGCACAGAAGGGGACGGAACCTACGTTCTTCCATTCCATGGCGCTTTTAAGTCTCCTCGATGTCTCCCATGCCTTCGGTGGCCCGCCGGTGCTCGACCACGTGAATTTCCAGGTCGATACCGGCGAACGGGTGTGCCTGCTCGGGCGCAACGGCGCGGGCAAGTCCACGCTGATGAAACTCATCGTCGGGGAGATCAAGTCCGACACCGGCCAGATTTTCCGCCAGCCCGGTGCGCATTTTGCCCGGCTGGTGCAGGAGGTGCCGGCCGGCCTCACGGGCAGCGTGCACGACATCGTCTCCTCCGGGCTGCGCTCGGCCAGCGCGCACGAGGAGGACTGGGAGCGCGAGGTGCGCCTGGAAGATTTGATCAAGCACGTCGGGCTCGACTCGCACGCGGAGTTTTCCGCGCTGTCCGGCGGCTTGAAGCGCCGGGTGCTGCTGGCGCAGGCGCTCGCCAGCCAGCCCGACCTGCTGCTGCTCGACGAACCCACCAACCATCTCGACCTCGCCTCCATACTTTGGCTCGAGGAATTCCTGCTGTCGGAAAAGATCGGCCTGTTCTTCGTCACACATGACCGCGCCTTCCTGAAGAAACTCGCCACCCGCATCGTCGAGCTCGACCGCGGGCGCATCACCAACTGGGACTGCGACTACGACACCTTCCTCGTGCGCCGGCAAGACCGGCTCGAGGCCGAGGAACGCATGCAGGCGCTGGCTGACAAGAAGCTCGCGCAGGAGGAGGAATGGATCCGCCGTGGAGTTCGCGCCCAGCGTTCCCGGGCCACGGCCCGCATCAACCAACTGCACGTCCTGCGCGCCGAGCGCCGCGCCCGCCGCGCCACGGTCGGCAACGTCAAGATGAGCGTCAACGAGGCGATCCCCAGCGGCATGAAGGTCGTCGACGTGGAAAACATGTCCTTCGCCTACCCGGACGGGAAGGTGCTCGTGAAGGATTTCACCACGACGATCATCCGGGGCGACAAGATCGGGCTCATCGGGCCCAACGGCGCGGGCAAGACCACGCTCATCAAACTCCTGCTCGGCGAACTTGCGCCCACCCGTGGCATCATCAAGCACGGCACGAATCTCGAGGTCGTCTACTATGACCAGCTCCGCGCGCAGATCGACGACAACAGGACCGTGGCCGACAACATCGCCAACGGCAACACGCACATCACCATCGACGGCCGCACGCGGCATGTCATCAGCTACCTGCAGGACTTCCTTTTTGCCCCCGACCGCGCCCGCACGCCGGCGCGCGTGCTCTCCGGCGGCGAACGCAACCGGCTGCTGCTCGCGCGGCTCTTCACCAAGCCCGCCAATGTCCTCGTGCTCGACGAGCCGACCAACGACCTCGACATCGAGACGCTCGACCTGCTCGAGGATCTGCTCGTGGAGTTTCCTGGCACCGTGCTGATCGTGAGCCATGACCGCGAGTTCCTCGACGAGGTGGTCACCAGCTCACTGGTCTTCGAGGGTGATGGGCAGATCGGTGATTATGTCGGCGGTTACACCGACTGGCAGCACGACCGGATGAAACAGGCGGCGAAGAAGGTTGCGGTAGCCGGGGTCGTTGACCCCGGTCGGACCAAGGAACCGAGGTCAACGACTCCGGCTACAGCGAAGAAAAAACTTTCCGGCCGGGAGCAGAAGGAACTCGGGGCGCTGCCCGCGAAGATCGAGGCGCTCGAGCAGGAGCAGGCGCAGCTGACGGCGAAGCTGGCGGACCCCGCGTTCTACAAGCACGAGGCGAAAAAATTTGCCGAGGTGAAGGGACGACTCGACGCGCTGGAGCAGGAGCACGCCGCGGCGTTTACCCGCTGGGAGGAATTGGAGGCCCGGAGCCAGGAACAGAGTGGCGGAAACTAAAGGCGATCAGGATCGCTTTCAAATTCTGCCGGCAGGAGAGACAAGTAACCTATTGGGTTACTTGTCATGCTTCGGTGAAAATTCGTAGAACGGATTCTTCCACCCGGATTGGCGGCCCGTGATTTTCGAACAGGATCCGACCGTCGGTGGCGTGCGGAAAAGTTTTTTGAAGGGGTGCCGCAGCGAGTGGGGTTATGCCCGGTAGCCCCCTCCTACCATGAAGACAATCATCAGAATCTCAGCCTTGCTAGCCCTCGGTGCCCTGACCACGTCCGGTCTCTACGCCGCAGTTGAACCCGTCAAGATCGAGCCCACAACCATGCCCTACTTCAACCCCGTGCTGCTGAGTCGTGGCATCACGGAAGGACAGGTGGCCCTTGCCATCGATGTCAGCGCGGAAGGCCGGCTGACCGACTGGCTGGTGCTCGGTTATACCGACCGGGAAATGGTGAACTACTGCGTCGATGCGCTGAAGGAATGGAACATCACCCCGGCGCGCGTTGACGGCCGCCCCGTGCCGTCGCAACTGGATGTAACCATCAAGGTCACCGCCGAGGGTGTCGTCATCAGCAGTTCCGGACATGAGATTGTCGACATCACCCTCCGCCGCCTCATGGGCAATCCGGTAAAACCCCAGATCAGCTCCGGCCGGGAACTCGACCGCCTGCCGGTCCGGGTCAGTTCGGTCACGCCCAAATATGCCGAGGCTGCGGCGAAGCAGGGTGTTCGCGGCAAGGTCCAGGTCCATTTCTACATCGACGAGAATGGCGCGGTGCGGATGCCCGCCGTCGATGCCGGGGCCCAGCCCTATCTTTCGGACATCGCCGTGACAGCGGTGCGTGACTGGAAGTTTGAGCCACCGACCAGCCACGGGAAACCCGTGCTCGTCGCCGCCACCCAGGAGTTCGATTTCAGCAGCGCAAAGTAGACTGCTGGTGTGTGCAGTGAACGCCGGCTCGCAAGGGCCGGCGTTTATGTTTGATGGGGGATCAACAATCCAAGGCCGGGTCAGGGCAGTTTCTTGCAGGAGCCTGCTTGCAGGCGATTCGAGGCTGACGCCGTCGGACGACACCAGCCAGCACTTATAAACCGGCCCCTGCAGATCAATTTTCGGTTGTCAGGATTATGTCGCTTGCCTGACGGCTCATGCCGTTTGCTTCGTCAGGGCGGTGGCGACCGCCGGCTCGGCGCCGAGGGTACCGGTGAGTTTCTCGAGGTAGGCGGGCGCGTGCGCCGCGC
>CAZBLQ010000100.1:0-1667 GCA_964492635.1 uncultured Oleiharenicola sp. | reverse complement strand
TCGGCGCCGAGGGTACCGGTGAGTTTCTCGAGGTAGGCGGGCGCGTGCGCCGCGCGGGCCGCGGCGGTGGCGTGCATCAGGCGGCCACGGATGTCGAGGCGCGTGGCGACATCGGCATAATTGGGCCGCGCGAGGAATTTCTCGAGGTAGCGCCCCTGACTCTCCCACAGATGGGCGTCAACCGTGCGCTGGGCTTCAAGGCGGCCGCGATACCAGTCGCTGGTCAGCAGGGATTCGCGGGTGAAGAGCGCGCGGAACAGCGGGTCGTCGGCCCCGCGGCCCTCCCAGGTGCCGTCGCGCATGACGTGCAGCAAGGCCTGGAGCGGGGGGCAGGCGGCCGCGATCGAGCCGTCGGCGAAATAGTGCTCCGCGGCGTCGCGCATGGCCGCCACGATGTTGTCCACCCCGTCGGCAAAGATGGCGGGGTCCTGTTTTTCGGGCTGGAGAAATTCCTCGTCGAAGACGCTGCTGGGATTGCCCAGCACGCGGCCGCAGAAGGTCTGCACAAAACGCGCCGTCACGCGCCAGCCGAGCCGGCTGGCCAGCACGCGCCGGCCGTTGTGATCGAAATCGGCACAGCGTTCGAGATGGCCTCCGGCAATGAGATAGGCGGGTTCGCGCTCGGCGGGCGTCATGCGGCACCAGATTTCCGGCACGAGCAGGCTGATGTCGTGGTCCACGCGGTGGTGCGGGCCGACCCAGCCCGCGGCGGTCGAGAAAACCGGCAGCCCGGTGAGAATGAAGGAGGTCAGGGCGGCGTTGAGGTCGTAGATCGGCGGCAGGGCGTTGAACGGTCCCTTGGTGAGCGCGCCTTCCGAGCCCGCGCCGGTGGTCGACGGCGACTTGCCGGTGAGACTGGCAATGAGATCCATGAACGCCTCGGGCAGCTCCTGATAATGGATGGGCCCGAAGACGCAGAGGGGCCGGACACCTGTTTCCGGCGGGTTGAGCCGGCGGCCCATCAGCACGGAGCCGACGGGGAAAGGTGCGGGCGCGTCGGCGGCGAGCCGGCGATAGAGGCGGGCCCCGGTGTAGGCGAGATAACTGGCGCGCGGATCCTCGAGGTCGGGCCGGTTCTGGAGATAGCGGGGATTCTTCGAAGGCTTGCCATCGACCAGGCGCGGATGGGCCGGCGAGACCATGAACGCGGGGCGGTCGGCGGCGACAAATTCGCGGAAGGCGGTCTGCATCGGTTCCGTGAACGCCTCGAAGCCGAGCGCGTCCTCCACGATCGTGCGTGCGGCGTCGCGGGTGATCGGCTCGTAGTTGGAGAAGAAATGGCCGGGCCGCGCAAAGTCGCGCTCGGTACGCCGGTCGTAGCCGCGCACGACGGCATCGTCGGGTCGCTGGAAGAGCCGCAGCTCGCAATTGTGGACAAATTTGAGCGATGGCTCGGTCACCCACGCCGGCAGCCCGGGCACCTGTTCGCGCGGCGCGACGGTCGAGGCAGTGATGTCGTCCTCCACCTGGATCTTCTCCGCGGGGAAAAAATCCGACCGGAGAGTGAAGGTGCGCCAGCCGCCCTCGCGGGTGTAGCCGACCCGCAGATAATGGGTGAGCAGTTTCTCCGCGTTGTACTTCAGCTCGTTGCCGGGACGGGCGTTGATGGTGTCGACGCTGAATTGCTTGCGCCAGTCCTCGCCCCATTCCGGCTTGTAGAGCCGCTT
>CAZBLQ010000099.1:5251-14887 GCA_964492635.1 uncultured Oleiharenicola sp. | reverse complement strand
TCGTAGTCGATGGCGAAGAAGATGGCGCCGAGCAGGCGGGGCGTGACGAGTTCGTTGAGGAGTTTGGAGAATTTCTTCGAATGGCGGTTCTTGATGACCCAGAGAAGGACCGGGGCGCGGAGGTTCTGTTCGGTCTTCCAGCGCTTGAGGGCGGCCGCCAGCTCGTCGCCCTGGCCGTTTTCCACGAGAAAATTGATGCACTCGGTGGTGAACTTGCCCTGCGAGGTCTTGAGGAGGGCGAAGACAATCTCGCGCCATTCGAGCGGGTGCGTCTCTTTTACGAGCTCGAGGAAGCGGGACTGGAAATGGACGGGGATTTTCTCCGCGATGGCGGAGAGACCGCGGACCTCCCGGATGAGTTCGGACTGGTTGGGGGATGAACTGGCGACATCGTGACCGAGGATTTTGGCGAGTTCGTCGCGGACAAAGGCGCCATAAAGGCGTTCGGCCGGGTCGAGCTGATTGCTGTCGCGCACGGCGTCAGTGATGCCGCTGAGAACCTGAGCGAGCGATGGTTTGGACTCTTCCTTGATGGAGGCGGCGAGAAGGTCCTCGGCGAGGGAGATGCGGCGGCGGGCGGAGCGCGTGTTGCTGAACTCCTCCATGATTTCCGATTCGGCCGACACGGGTTCGTCGCGGACGATGTAGCATTCGGTCTTTTTGGCCGGGACGCTGACGCGCGGATCCTTGATGAGCTGCTTTTTGACGTTGGAGAACCAGCGCTTGAACTTCTCCTCGCCGACCACCTGCGTCAGGACGATTTCCAACTCGATGGCGCTGGCGGCCTTGTTCGGATAGGCGGAAAGGGTGTCGATGACCAGCTGGACGGGGTCGTCCTCGATGAGTTCCTTGACCTTGGCGGGCTCGGTTTCCTTGCGGGCGAGGATGTGCCTGGCGGGCAGGACCTCCATGCTGGTGGCGCAGAAAACCGGATCCATCCGGTGGGCTTTCTTCCCCTTGAAATTGATGACCAGCTTGAGATCGGACTCGTCATACTCCTTGATCTGGCCGAAGCCCCAACTGCGGTGGACCACATAGGCGCCGGGTTCCATGGCCTCCAATTTGGCCTTGGACGCCTTGAGGGCGGGGTGTTTGGCGATGATCGTGGAGATGGCTTCGGAATTCATAATTGCGTATCGAGTCGTTGAACCGATTAGTAGAGGGCACAATGCAGCGGGATGTCAAACAGGGTTTGGAAATAGCCTCGGGAGGGGAAAAAAGCGAGTTGGGCGGTTGGAACGCCGCCGTCGCCCTTACGGAGCGCTGGTTGGCACGGTCAGAACGCGTGGATACGTTGCTGGAAGGACTTGCGCCGGGCCTTTCCCCGCAGGAACGCGCCCGCGCCCAGCATTTGTTTTATGGAGTGGTGCGCTGGTCGAACCGGCTTGAGGCGGCGCTGGACGGACTCATGACACATGCCCCCCGTACCAAAGTCCGCGCTGTGCTGCAGGTGGCGGGGTTTGAGCTGCTGGAAGGCGGCGCAGACCTGACCGCGAAGATAATCCATCATGCGGTGGAAAAAGCCAAGACGGTCGCCAGCCCCAAGGAGGCGAGGCTGGTCAATGCGGTTGCCCGCAAAATGGCCGGCCGGCTGGCCGAGAAGCCTGCGGATCTCGCCACGGAGCTGGCTCATCCCGAGTGGCTGGTGGCCCGCTGGATCACGCAGTTTGGCGCGGAACCGACCCGGAAACTCCTCGAATGGAACCAGCAGCCCGCGCCGGTTTATGCCCGCTGGCGCCCATCCTTCGCCAAGGCTTCGGAGGGCAGGGATCTTGCTTCGGTGCCTGAATTCCTGGCGCCAACCACGTGGGCGGGATTCTACGAAGTGAAAGCCGGCCATTGGGATGAGGTCCGCCGGCTGGCAAACGAGGGCGCGCTCTATCTGCAGGATCCTTCCACGCGGCTGTGCATCGAGCTGCTCGCACCGCAGCCGGGCGAGATTATCCTGGACGCCTGTGCCGCTCCGGGCGGCAAGAGCCTGTTTATCGCCGACACGATGAAGACGGGCCGCGTGGTTGCGCTCGACGGGCCGGTGGCACCGGGCAAAAGCGACCTCCGGCTGGTGCGGTTGAAGGAAAATCTCTCACGGGCACCCGGCGGCGTGCAGGTGGCGCTGGTGGAGGCGGACCTGCGTTCGGCCGGGAGTGTTTTCTACCGGAATCTCAATCTGCCCGAGAGCTACGACGCCGTGCTGCTCGACGCGCCGTGTTCCAACACCGGAGTCATGCGTCACCGCATTGATGTGAAATGGCGGCTGCAGGACGGGGATTTTACCCGGCATGCCGAGCAGCAACTGGAGCTGCTCCACGCGGCGGCGCGGCTGGTGAGATCGGGCGGCCGGCTCGTCTACAGCACATGCAGCATCGATGCCGTGGAGAACGAGGGGGTCATCAAGGCGTTTTTTGACAGCCGCGCCGGCGGCCCGTTCAAACTGGAACGCAGCATCCGGGCCTTTCCGTGGATTGACGGCCATGACGGCACCGGGGCGTTTTTGCTGGTGAAGGGGTAGGGCGAATACTCCGGATGAGCCGCACCGTTGCCCGCCGCTGCGGGCCCGGTGTTTGTCCTCGGTTCTCGCTACGCGAAACCGAGGCAAACTACGGCACCAGCTCGAAGACCGGAACCTCGATGTCGGTCTCCTTGGCGCCGGTGAGAAAAGTGTAGGTGATCTTGGCGGCGGATTTGATGAGCGCGGCGTAGCGGTCAAAAGGCCATTTTCCCACGGGTTCGCCGTTGATCCGGATGCAGAGATCGCCGGGCTGCACGGCAAGTTGTGCAGTGGGAGTGTCGGGGATGACGGTGAGCACGCGCCAGTAGACCGGCGAGCGAACAAACGACAGGCCGGGACTGCGGCGCGGCTCGACCTGCACGGCGCCGTCGGTGTCACGGACAAAGGTCACCTGGTTGCGGCGTTGATCGAAAGTGAGGACGAAATGCCGCAAAAGCTCACCGCCGATGGACGAGAGCTGGTCGGTGAGATCCACGATGGGCTGGGCCACCGTGTGCGTACCGATGAGCACATCCTGACTGAGCCGGCCGATGAGCTGGCTGCGATCCCCCTGCAGCGACGAGATGACGGTGCCGACGCGCGGACCGTTGGCGAACCGCGGGTGCAAGCCGACCGGATTGATGCTCAGGCTGCCATCGCTGCCGGAATCGATCAGCACAATGAAGGATTCGTTGCCCATCTGGATCGGGATGAGGGGCGTGCTCTGATCGTTGTTAAACGCAATGGTGGATGTGCGGGCCGACGGCTTGGCCGGTGGTTCCGGCGCCGGCTGGGGCGCGATAATGAGGCGCCCGCCGGGGTAATCCATGGTCAAGAGTTTGTCCCGGAAAACCGGGAAACCGATGATCCCGTCGATTGGCAGGCCGAGCTGGTCGGAGAGGTCGGTGAAATCAAACACGAGTGCCGGAACATTTCGAAACGAAATATCACCGAGGGTGAGCTGGCGCAGCGTGATGGATTCAAGATCGCTTTCGCCTCCGCTGGCCGAGCGGACATGCACCTTGGCCGGCGCTGCGCCCTTTTTTTTCTTCAAACCAAAACGCCTGGCCAGGTCGGGCGACACGTAGGAGATGGTGGAACCGGTATCGATCAGAAAGCGGTGGGATTTGCCGTCGGCCCACTTCGATTCGATGACGAAGAAATTGGAAACGATGCGGGCCGGCACGGTCACGACCTGGCCCGGCAGCTGCCGGGGGGTGGTGGCACAACCGGAAAATAGCAGGCTGAGCACAGCGGACAGCAGGCCGCGGACGGCCCAACGCCGCCAACCCGGATCCAAAGGCCTGTAAGCGGAGTTCATTTCTGGGGCTTAGGCAGGGTGGCACTGAGACCAAAGGCACCAACGGAAAGGAGAGCACTGACGACGAAAACGCTGCGTGAGCCAAAAAGCCAGAAAGCGGCACCGGCGAGGACCGGGGTGATGGCGCGCGAAAGCGAGCCGAGTGAGCGGAAGATGCCGAGCACGCGGCCCTGCTCCTGCGCGCCGCTGTAAAGTGAGATGAGGCCGGTTGTGGCGGGATTCACGAGGCCGGAGCCGGTGGCGAGGCAGGCGATCCCGGCGTAGAGCAGCCACGGCTGCGCGGCGAAACCGATGACAAGGAGGCCGGCAGCGGAAAAAACGAGACCGGAACTGAGCACCCGGACTTCATCCACACGGGAGAGAAGCCGGCGCACGATGAATCCCTGGGTGATGATCGAGCAGACGCCGAGAAAGGCGAGCAGGTAGCCGTTTTCCCGGGCCGTGTAACCAAAACGCTCGGCGGCCAGAAAAGTGAGCGAGGTTTCCATCGCGACGAACGCGATCGAGTAGATGAAAGCGACGAGGTTGGCGCGGCGCACCGAGGTGTTGCTGAGTCCGAGGATGGCGGCAAGCGGGTTGCGGATGCGCGGGTCGCGGGCCTCGGCCCGCGCGGCGGGCGAGAGCGTCTCGCGGAAGCGCAGGTAAATCCACAGGAAGTTTACAAGACACATCGCGAAAGCGATGAGCGCGGGGACGGAAAATGGATTGATGCCGAACCGGGCCAGCGAGGGATGGTGCGTGAGGAGATTGAGGTGTGCCGTGATGGCCCCGAGGGTCGGGCCGGTGACGAGGCCGAGGCCGAAGGCGGCGCCGACGATGCCCATGGCCTTGGCGCGTTCGGCGCGGGTGGTGACATCGGCGACGGCGGCGGTGGCGACGGAGAGATTGCCGCTGAAGCCACCGGTGACGATGCGCGAGAGCAGGAAAAGCCAGAAGGAGCCGCTGAGCACCCACACGAGGTAGCCCAGCGCCGTGCCCGCGACGGTCAGGAGAAGAACTTTACGACGGCCGTGTTTGTCGGAGATGGCGCCCCAGAAAGGCGCAAAGATGAACTGCAGTATGGAGAAAAAGGAGCTGATCACTCCGCCGAAGAGGACGGCGGCGAACGCGTTGTCCCGACCCAGTGCGTGCGCCAGGGCGTCGGACTGGGCGAGGAGCCAGCCGAGGACTCCGCTCTGGGCGTCAGTCTGCAGATAGTGGGTGAGCAGGTCCGGGCCGAGCGGGAAGATGATCGAGAAACCAATGAGGTCGATGTAGAGCGTCAGGAAAATGACGCCGAGCGACAGAGGTTTGGTGTCGGCGGGACTGGCGGGAGTTGCGGTCAAGGAGTGATGTGAGCTGGCGAAGGTTGAGTGAAAGTTGCCGGCGCGCAAAGCCTGTTTCGGCCGGATGACAGGTTTAACGAACAGAAGACAGGGCCATTAGCCGGCGACTTTGCTCACGGCCGGCTGCAGCCACCAACTGATCCGGCTCTGCATCAGACCAGTGTCGCCTGAATCTTCTTCGGCAGTTTGGCCACAACCAGGTCGTAGCTATGGCGGATGCGGGCCTGCAGCTCCTTCTCGGGCAGCGCAGCGAGGTCCTCTACCCGGACCCACATGCGTTTGGCGCAATAGGGTGCCTGGCCGATGCCGTCGATCTCCACCAAGTCATCGAATTCCGCCGGCGTGCACTTGAAGATGACACCGGAGATCACTTCGCCGTCGAGGATGATCATGAGAAACACCTTGCCCACGACCTTGAAGACGAGACCGCCCCACTGCTTGACCACGGTGGTTCGAGACTGGGAGAGAGCGAACGTCCTGAGCCGATCGAGGCGCATGGCGAATTCAGGCGGGAAATACCGGGCGGGACAATCTTCTTTCCCGAACCGTGTCAGCTGGTGTGCGCAGTTCAATCGTCAATCCACACCAGGCGGTGAGCGTCCCGCCGACTGCCGTTGGATTCTGGTGACGGAATTATCATTGCCCGCGCGGGGCAAGCAGGGACCGGACGCACAGCGGGCGCGTGGTTTTGTTCCATCGGCAAATTGCATTCACCAAAAATTTCAGATTCGCCGCCACATCCCTGTAAACGGCCCGTTATTTTCAGATTCGTCACACAGGCTTTGTTGCCTTCGAAAATTTTGCGTGTCTGTAGGCGGCGACATGCCAACTCCACGCGACTCATCCCTCCGGTGCGCGAGCACCACCGTGTCTGGTTGCTGCCTGACGGTCATTCTCGCCTTGTGCCAGCCCCGCGCCGCCCGGGCCGAGGACAGCCTGACCTTCAAGGCCCAATCCTATCAGGAGGACAACCGGCGCATCCGGGTCGACTCCCAGTACGCCCAACTGGATGCCGATTTTTCCACCAGCACGCATTTCAAGCTGATGGGCTTGATCGACTCCATCGCGGGGGCGACGCCGACCGGGGAAAAGCCGCTGACCCCCGGTGATCCCACCCCGCTCGCTCCCATGCATGATCGCCGCAAGGCGTGGGATTCCGAGTTTTCCCACCAGTTTGCGCGGGTGGACGTCACCCTCGGCTTCGCCAACAGCCGCGAGAGTGACTACGTCTCGAACGGCGTTTCCCTGAACACTGTCACCGCTTTTAATGATAAGAACACCAGTCTGCTTGTCGGCTACGGCCGGACGGACGACAAGATCAACGAGGAGAAGCTTGGCTGGACGATCAAGCGTCCGAAAACCGGGAACGACTTCCTCGTCGGGATCAACCAGTTGGTGGACCAGAACACATCAATTTCCGCCAACGTGTCCTACGGACAGTCTCACGGATACGAGAGCGATCCCTACAAAATCGTTTCCACCACGATGCTCGATCTTGATCCGGGGACGTATTACACGGTGCCCGAGAACCGGCCCACGGAGAAGAACAAGGTGAGCCTTTTCCTGGCGGCCAACCACAACATCGAGCGATTCAACGGCGCGCTGGACGTCTCGTACCGTTTCTACCACGACACCTTCGGCATCCACAGCCACACCTTTTCGCTGTTGTGGGTGCAAAAGATTGGCGAGCACTTCGTCGTGCAACCCTCACTCCGGCTCTACCGTCAGTCGGCGGCGGATTTTTATTACACCGACCTTGATGCGGCCAAAATCGTCACCAGTTATGAACCGGTGCTGGGCGAGACCGGTACCGGCAAAGCGCCCTTCTATTCCTCGGACTACCGGTTGTCCTATATGGAGACGGTTGATTGGGGTTTGAAGCTGGTCTGGAAGATCAAGCCGTGGATTTCGGTCGATGCGGCCTATGATCGTTACACTTCGCGCGGGCTCGACCATCTCACGCCCCAGGATGCGTACAGCAAGGCCAACGTGTTCACCCTGGGATTCAAGCTCTCGCGCTGAGCACCGCCCCCATGCCGCTCATTGCCGAAATGACAAAGCCCCTGCAATCCGGGCCGGAGAACGGCCGGGTGGAACCGCTGCGTTTCCTGCGGTGGCCGGCGCTCGGCACGAAGTGCGAGGTGCAGTACCTCTGCGCCGATCCGGCGGCTGCCGGGTCATTCGAAGCGGCAGTGACCGCGTGGGTGGCGGCGTTTGAAGCCAAATACTCCCGTTTCCGTCCCGACAGTCTGGTCAGCCGCATCAACGCCGCCGCCGGGCGTGACTGGGTGGCCGTTGATGACGAGATGGAACGGTTTCTCGACCTGTGCAATTCCCTGTATTTCATGACCCAGGGGCTGCTCGATGTGACGGCACTGCCGCTGATGCGGCTCTGGGATTACAAAGCGGCGGTACCGCGCATTCCGTCGCTCGCGGAGATCGCGACCGCCCGGCGCCTGGTGGGCTGGAAGCGGGTCGAGCGCGCCCCGGGCCGGGTGCGGCTGCCGGAAGCGGGCATGGCGATCGACTTTGGCGGCTGGGGCAAGGAATACGCGGTCGATGTCGTGGCCGGCATCGCCCGCGATCACCGGATCACTCGCGCGCTGGTGGATTTCGGCCACGATCTTCACGCCATCGGATCAGCCCCTGGCAAACCGGGCTGGCACATCGGACTGGAGGATCCGGCCCGTCCCGGCGTGGCCTGCTGGGGAAGTCTGGCCATCGCGAATCGCTGCGTTGCCTCTTCGGGCGACTACCTGCGCGGCTTCACCATCAATGGCGTCCGGTACGGTCACATTGTCGATCCGCGGACCGGATATCCGGTCGTCCACGGAGCGCGGCAGGTCACGGTAGTCGCCCCGACTTGTTTGCAGGCCGGCATTCTGTCCACGACGGCTTTCATCATGAATCCGCAGGATGGCATCAGGTTCATTCAGGAATCAATGGGAGCCGAGGGCTGCATCCTGACCGCTAATGCGCGTCATCAAACCAGAGGATTTTTCAATTATGTCGTCACCAATTAAACTCATCACCGGGCTGGCCTGTGTTCTGGCCCTTTCCACTGCGGCGCTGGCTGAGGTCAAAGTTGGCCAGCTCTTCCCCAATCTCGCGGGCTACGCGCTTGAGGGGGCGCTGCCCGCTCACGAGGGCCAGGTGGTCCTCGTGGACTTCTGGGCGACTTGGTGTGCGCCCTGCAAGGCGTCCTTTCCGGCGTACTCCGAACTGCAACGCGAACTTGCCGGACGAGGTTTCGTGCTGCTCGCGGTCAGTGTCGACAAGACCAGCGGGCCATACGATGAATTCCTCAAGCGGTTCGCCCCGGCCTTTCCCACCGTGCGGGATGGGGCGCAGAAACTTGTGGCCGAAGTGCAGGTGCCGGCGATGCCCACCTCCTACCTGATTGACCGCCATGGCGTGCTGCGGGCGGTGCACAGTGGCTTTCACGGGGCTGAAACCATACGGAGTTTGCGCGAGGAAATCATCCGTTTGCTGGAGGAAAAACCATGAAACGAAACCATCTCCTTCTCGTGTTGCTGGGCGGGCTGGCCGCACTGTTTGCCGGTTGCACCACCGTGCATCCGTGGGAACGGGCGACCCTCGCCGACTACACCATGCGCCCGGATCGCGATCCGCTGCACAACGCCATGTTTGAGCACATCTACTTTTCCCGTGAAGCTTCTTCCGGTGGCCGCGGGGTGGGTGGCAGCGGTTGCGGCTGCAACTAGTGCCGCCTGCTCGCGCCGCACTCGTGCGAGTCCAAATTCCAACCCGTCCCCACATGAACCTGACTTCACTCACCCTCCGTTTCCGCTGGTTGCAGATGCCCGCCGGGTTGTTGATCCTGTTGCTCCAACGCACACCTGTACTGCGGGTGGCGATTCAGTTCGAAGGCCTGCTTTCGGAAAACGCCCCGGTGATCATGCGCTCGGCATTCGCCGTGGCGGCGATGGGCGCGTACAATTCCCTGGCGGGAGCCACGGTCTTCAACGTCACCGCCACGCCAGTGGCGGCGTCACCGGCGAGTGGGGCGGCCAACGCGACTTTCACTTTAACTGAGGCGAGCGGCACGGCGACGAGCGTCGGAGTGTCGGTGAGCGGCGCCCCCGGCAATCCGAAGTCCTATAGTATCAGTGGTACGCTGCCGGCTGGACTCACGCTTACGGGCGGAACTGGGACCTATGTCAACGTGACGGCGCCTTACAAGATGACGATCACCGGCACGCCAACTGCGGCCGGCGCTTATCCGCTTACGATCACGGCTTGGGACGGATCGAACGGCACAGGCGGCAACAGTGCCAAGATCAAGGTCAACATCACCATCACCGGCGCGGCGAACGTGGCTCCCAGTATCACGACGCAGCCATCAAGCCTGACTGTGACCACGGGTGGTTCCGCTTCATTTACGGTGGCAGCCAGCGGCACACCGGTGCCGACGTACCAATGGCAAAAAGGCGGCGTGGACATTGCCGGTGCCACCAGCGCCACATACTCAATCGCCAGCG
>CAZBLQ010000099.1:0-5151 GCA_964492635.1 uncultured Oleiharenicola sp. | reverse complement strand
GTGACAGCCAGCGGCAATCCGACGCCCACCTATCAATGGTATTTTGGCGGGACGGCCATCAGCGGAGCGACCAATGCGACGCTTTCGCTCAGCAATATGCAAACCGGGAACGCTGGCGATTACTATGCCAGCGCTACCAACAGTGCCGGTTCGGCGATTAGCAATACGGCGCATTTGACCGTGCAGGCCCAGGCATCCGTGACGTTGCTTTCGAGTCAGTTGGTAACGGTTGGTCATGATGCCGCAATTTCCGCCACTGGCGCCAGTGGGACCGTTCAATGGCAGCTGTCAACCGATGGCGGCGTCAGCTGGCAAAACTTGGCCGACAGCGCCACCTACAGCGGAACCACCAGCACCACGCTGGAGATTCTCCACGTAACCGCGACCATGAACGGCTACCTGTATCGCTTGATACTTTCCAGCAGCGCAACCCCCACCTCGGCGACGACCCTGAATGTGGCTCAGGCTTATTTCCCGTTTCCTACTTCGGTGGGCACCGACAGTTCGGGCAACCTCTATGTCAGTGATGCATCGGCCCAAACGATTCAGAAAATTTCCTCTGCCGGTCAAGTGACCTTGGTCGCCGGATCGGCGGGCCAGTCCGGCCGTGCCGATGGTGCCGGTTCCGCCGCCCGTTTCAACCAGCCCGGTGCCCTCGCCGTGGCTGCAGACGGCTCGCTCAGTGTTTCCGATACGGCTAACGATCTCATCCGCAACATCACGGCTTCCGGCAGCGTGACCACCTTGGCTGGGTCGCCCGGCAGCAGTGGCCCGGCGGACGGCACTGGCTCCGCCGCCAGGTTCTGGTCGCCCATCGGCATCGCCCGGGACGCCAGTGGAGTGTTGTTCGTGGCCGATTCGCTGAATCATACCATCCGCAAGATCACCACGAATGGCGCGGTCACCACATTTGCCGGCAGTGCCGGAATGGCGGGCTCGGCCGACGGCATCGGTTCCAGTGCCCGCTTCAACAATCCGGCGGGCGTTGTGGTTGACAGCTCAGGCAACGTCTATGTCGCCGATGCCGCCAACAATACCATTCGCAAGATTACCCCCGCGGGTGTCGTCACCACTCTGGCAGGACTGGCTGGAGTCCAGGGATCGCTGGACGGCACCGGCAGCAGCGCCCGCTTCAACAACCCGGGTGGCTTGGCCATGGGCAGTTCAGGTGATCTCTATCTGGCCGACACGGGAAACTCGATCGTTCGCAAAATATCGGCGACCGGTGTCGTCGCGACCATCGCCGGCTTGGCGGGCATTCCCGGCTTGATGGATGGGACCGGCGGCTACGCCTGGTTTGACCAACCCGAGGGATTGACCTTGGGAACGGATGGCAATCTTTACGTGGCAGATACAGGCAACGCGGTGATTCGGAAAGTCACGCTGACTGGCTCAGTAATCACATTGTCCCTGTCGGCGGGCTCGAGCAGCAGTGAGAGCACCAGCCCATCCCCCGCGGCGCCGAGTGGCGGCACCAGCAGTTCCGGTCCGAGCAATGCAATCACGGCCACTTCCGCTGGAGCCGGGGGAGGAGTGATTGAAGGATGGTTCGTTTTCCTCCTCGGCGCAGGTTGCCTGCTGCGGTGCCGCTCAAGAAAGAACTGAGCGAAGGACGCGCCTTCTTTTCTTGAAGTCCGGAAAAGAGCTCCCGGTTTTTAACCCGACACACACATGATTATCCGCCATCCTTCGTTTCTAGGCACCACCATTATCCTGTTGGCCCTGCCGCTGCTGGTAACTGCCGCCCCGGTCAGGGACGGTGCGGTTGAAGTCGAGCTCGTCACCGAAGCCTCAAGCATCCTGCCCGGCAAGCCGTTCACCGTTGCGCTGCGGATGCAGCACGACCCGCATTGGCACAGTTATTGGATCGCCCCCGGCACCGGTTACGCCACCTCGCTGACCTGGACGCTGCCCGAGGGTTTCACCGCCGGCGATATCCAGTGGCCGACGCCCCGTGTCTTGCAGGATTCAGAGGGAAAAATCATCGGCAATGGATATGGTGGCGAAGTCTACCTGCTCGTGGAACTCACCCCGCCCGCCACGCTCAAACCAGGCAGGGAGATCAAGCTGCAGGCTGTCGCCGGATGGCTCATGTGCAAAGACGTATGCATGCCTGGCAATGCCAGCTTGGAACTCACCCTGCCCGTCACCTCGACCGGCGAGACAAAGCCCGACGTCCACTGGGCCGGGATCATCGCTGATGCCCGCGCCCGGCTGCCCAAGGCCAACACCACCTGGACTGTGTCGGCATCACGTACCGCCACCACTGCTACTTTGCGGCTCACTCCCAAAACCGGCACACATTATGAGCCGACCAATTTGCATTTCTTCGCCGCGGACGGCTTCACGGACTATGCGCAGGTGCCCAACGTCCGCTCGGACAACGACGGCTGGGTGATCGAAATGCCACTCGATGCCACCGCAGACAAAAATGCGACCCGGCTCACTGGCGTGCTCGCTTCGGGCAACGGTTGGGAGCCGGCCTCGGAATATGCGGGCCTCGAAATCGATGCGCCGTTTTTGCCTGGGTTTCGCGCACCAGCCGCAGCGAAGGCTGCGCGACTGGTCCCGGGCTCCCAACAGGGAGCAACAGGAAGCGAGAACCCAGGACAAACCCCGGGCGGCCAGCTTCGCCAAGCGACGGCTGGGACGAATCCCGAGCTCGTAGCAACGGGCAACGGGGCGGCCGCAACGGGGCTGCCGCAGGCCGGTTCTGCTTCCGGCTCCTCCCGCTCTGCTCCCAACTCCTTGCTCGCAACCCTTCTCCTCGCGTTTGTCGGCGGTCTGATTTTGAATCTTATGCCGTGTGTTTTCCCCGTTCTTGGGATAAAAGTCCTTGGGTTCGTCAACCAGTCCGGCAACGACCGCAGAAGGATCACCCTGCACGGGCTGGTGTTTGCTACTGGCGTGCTGGTTTCATTCTGGGCCCTGGCTGGTGCGCTCCTGGTTTTGCGCGCGGGTGGATCACAACTCGGCTGGGGTTTCCAACTGCAGTCGCCGGCATTCGTTTTTGGCATGGCGGTCTTCCTGCTCATTTTCGCCCTCAACATGAGCGGCCTATTTGAAGTCGGTCTCGCGGCAACGGGTGCTGGGGCCAGCCTGCAGATGAAGAATGGATTCTCAGGTTCGTTTTTTACCGGAGCTCTGGCGACACTGGTCGCGACTCCCTGCAGCGCACCGTTTCTCGCGCCCGCCCTCGGGGCGGCGCTCGCGCTCTCGCCCTTCCAATCGTTGCTGGTCTTCACCGCCATTGCGGTCGGCCTCGCCACCCCTTACCTGCTGCTCTCGATATTTCCGCAGGCGATCAAACTGCTGCCGCGTCCCGGCGCCTGGATGGAGACGTTCAAGCAATTTATGGCCTTCCCGCTCTATGCCACAGTCGGCTGGCTCCTTTGGGTGCTGGCTGGGCAGACCCGCGACGACGACAATGCGCTGCTGCTGATCGCGTTTGGCTTCGTGCTGGTCGCCATGGCCGTGTGGGTTTACGGGCGGTTTGGCCAGGTTCACGGCAAGTTTGCCCGCCAAGTGTTTGGCCGCACCGCCGGTGCCGCACTGTTCCTGGCGGGTCTCTGGCTTGGCTGGCCCAAGGATGTCAGGGCGGCCCCGGCCGCCGGGCAGTACGCGGTCGCCTGGCAGAAATGGAGCCCGGAGGCTGTTGCAGCCGCTAGGGCGGCCGGCCGGTATGTTTACGTGGACTTCACCGCGCGCTGGTGTGCCACGTGCCAGACCAACAAGGCGGCGGTGTTCCATTCCGACGCCGTGCTGGCCGCGCTGGCGAAACAAAACGTAGTCTTGCTGCGCGGGGATTGGACCAACCGGGATCCGCTCATCACTGCCGAACTCAGCCGGTGGCATCGTTCCGCGGTGCCATTCAATCTGGTCTATGCCCCCGGCCACCCCGATCCCCTGGTGCTGCCGGAACTGCTCTCTCCGGGAATCGTGCTTGCCGCGGTGAAGTAGGCCGGGCGGTTTAAGGGCGACCCCCGGTTACAGTTTGTATGGAAGGGGAAAGCGGGAGGTCAGCTTGATGACCTTCTCCTTGGTGGTCGCGAGGACGGCGGCTTCCTGTTCGGTGCCGATGGCGACAAGCACGCTGTCGATCAAGCCGGCGATTTCGTCCATCTCCGCTTCTTTCATGCCCCGCGTCGTCATGGCGGGCGAACCAAGGCGGATGCCGGAGGCCTGGAAAGGTGAACGCGTCTCGAACGGCACCGTGTTTCGGTTGCAGGTAATGTGGGCGAGATCGAGTTTCTCCTGCGCGACCTTGCCGGTTAGTTCGGGAAACTTGGCGCGGAGGTCGACGAGCATCAGATGATTGTCGGTGCCACCGGAGACGATCTTGTAACCGCGCCGGGTCATGCCGGCGGCCAGCGCCTGCGCATTCTTGATGACTTGGGCGGAGTAATCCTTGAACTCGGGCTTGAGACATTCGCCGAAGCACACGGCCTTGGCGGCGATGGTGTGCATGAGCGGGCCGCCTTGGCCGCCGGGGAAAACGGCGGAGTCGATGGCCTTCGCGTGCGCCGCCTTGCACATGGTCAGGCCGCCGCGCGGCCCGCGCAGGGTCTTGTGGGTGGTGGTGGTGACGAAATCGGCGTGCGGGAAAGGCGAGGGGTGGTGGCCGGTGGCGACGAGGCCGGCGATATGTGCGATATCGGCAAAAAGCAGCGCGCCGACCGAGCGGGCGATCTCGCCCATGCGGGCGAAGTCGATGATGCGCGAGTAGGCGGAGGCGCCGACCGTGATCATCTTGGGTTGCTCGCGCACGGCGACCGCGGCGAGTTCATCGTAGTCAATAAGTCCGTTGTCCTCGCGGACGCCGTATTGGCAGAAATTGTAGAGCTTGCCGGAGAAGTTGGCCGGATTGCCGTGGGTGAGGTGGCCGCCGTGGCTCAGCGTCATGCCGAGGATTTTGTCTCCGGGCTGGAGCACGGCGGTGTAGACGGCGAAGTTGGCCTGGGAACCGGAGTGCGGCTGTACGTTGGCGTGCTCGGCATTGAAGAGCCGCTTGGCACGCTCGATGGCGAGGACCTCGGCCTTGTCGACCTGCTCGCAGCCGGCATACCAGCGTTTGGCGGGGTAGCCTTCGGCGTATTTGTTGGTCAGCACGCTGCCCTGCGCCTCCATGACGGCAGGATAGGTGAAGTTTTC
>CAZBLQ010000098.1:14054-15463 GCA_964492635.1 uncultured Oleiharenicola sp. | reverse complement strand
GTGATGCCGCACATGGTGAGGGCGGAGCGAAGCTTGTTCACGCCCAGCGAGGCCATCGCCATCTTGAAGACTTCGGTGAGAATCATGGGGAGTGTGAAGTGCGGAGTGCGGAGTGCGGAGTGGATTCTTCGCTGCGCTCAGAATGACAAGCGGCGGTTGTATGATCCGTGTTCATCCGTGTTATCCGTGGTTTCTCACTCATAGCGCAGGGCCACGACCGGGTCGAGGCGCGAGGCCCCCCAGGCCGGGGCGAAGCCCGACACGATGCCGGTGATGATCGACACCAGCATGCTGATCAGCACGAGATCGGGCGAGAATTCGACGGGAAAATTCGGGGCCGCACTCCGGATGCCCTCAAAGAGCCCGTAGGCCACAATCATGCCGACCGTGCCGCCGATCAGGCAGATGGAGACCGCCTCGATCAGAAACTGCAGCAGGATGCTGCGGCGGCGGGCCCCAAGGGCCTTGCGGGTGCCGATCTCCTTGGTGCGTTCCTTCACGCTCACAAAAGTGATGTTCATGATGCCGATGGCGCCGACAAAGAGCGAAAGGCCGGTGATGAAGAGGCCGACGAAGGCGATACCCTTCTTCACCGGATCGAGCTGGGCCTTGATCGCCTCCTGCTCATTTACGGAGAAATTGTCGCGTTCGCCCGGCAACTGGCCGCGCGCCCGGCGCATCGCCCCGATGAGTTCCTCCCGGGCATCGTTCATCCGGGTCTTGTCCCGCACCTTGACCCGGAGGTCGGCGTTGTTCCGGGTGCTGAAATATTTCGCAAAGGCGGTCAGCGGCAGCAGCGCCTGGTTATCAAGGCTGAACAAGCCGAGAAACTCCCCCTGCTTGGCAAGCACCCCGACGACCCGGAAGGGATGGCCGTCGACATAGACGGTCTCGTCGAGCGACGAGCGGGTGGGAAACAGGGCGTCGGCCACATCGCAACCGAGCACGCAGACCGGGGTGGCTGCGTAGGATTCGGCGTCGTTGAACAGCCGGCCCTCCCGGTATTCGGCGCCGGATATCCGGGCATAGTCCGCAGTCGTGCCGATGGTATAGACGCCGCTGACCCGCGCATCCCCCACCTTGATGGTGCTGCCGCGGCCGGCCACCGGCACGGCGACCTCGAGCAGCGAATTGGGCGTGCTGGCAATGATGCGGTTGAGTTCGTCGGCACTGCGCGTCCTGATCACTGGGCGGTTGGCGTAATTCCACCAGTCCTCGACGTTGCCCCACGGCCACTTCTGGACGTAGAAGACATCGTCGCCCAGCATGGCGAGGCTGTTCTGGAATCCGGTGTCGATGCCGCGGATGGCCGTGCCCATGAGCGTGACCGCCACGATGCCGATGATGACGCCCAGGGCGGTGAGCACCGAGCGGGTCTTGTTCGCCCGGATCTGGGTCCAGGCGATGCG
>CAZBLQ010000098.1:8711-13954 GCA_964492635.1 uncultured Oleiharenicola sp. | reverse complement strand
TCAGGCCTGGCTCACGTCTGATTCAATCAGGCCGTCGCGCAGGCGCACGATCCGGCGGGCATGGCGGGCGATGTCCTCCTCGTGGGTGACCACGATGATGGTGTTGCCCTGGGCATAGAGGTCCTCGAGCAACTGCATGATCTCCTCGCCGGTCTTCGAGTCGAGATTGCCGGTCGGTTCGTCGGCCAGGATGATGGAAGGCTTGTTGACGAGCGCGCGGGCGATGGCGACGCGCTGTCGCTGGCCGCCGGAGAGTTCGTTGGGCTTGTGGCTCATGCGGTCGCCCAGGCCGACGTCGGTCAGCGTCTGCTGGGCCCGGGCCCGGCGCTCGCCGGGTGAGATGCCGGCGTAAATAAGCGGGAGCTCGACATTGGCCAGCGAGGAGGAACGCGGGAGCAGGTTGAACGTCTGGAAAACGAAGCCGATCTCGCGGTTGCGGATGTCGGCAAGTTCGTCATCGCTCATGGTGGAGACATTCCTCCCGCTGAAGAGATACTTGCCGCTGGTGGGAGTGTCGAGGCAGCCGAGCATGTTCATCAACGTGGACTTGCCGGAACCGGACGGGCCCATGACCGCGAGGTATTCGTTGCGGTGGACCTTGATGGAGACACCGAGCAGGGCGTGGACCGTCTCCTCGCCCATTTTGTAGAGCTTGGTGACGTCCTCGATCTCGATGACGAGCGCGCCCGGCGGGCGGCAAAGACGCGGCGCGGAGGTGGCGGCGGGTGAAGGGGAGGAACTCATGTCAGGTTGTTCGGGAGGTGAAACGGACGCGCTCGTCCGCAGGCCACGCGAGGTGAATGCACCCCGCCCACAATGGCTGGATCACTTGGTTTCCTCTTTCTTGGGTTTTTCCAGCATGACCTTGCTGCCGTCCTTGAGCGTGCGGCTGATCGCCGCATAGCTGCCGGAGACGACCTCGTCGCCGGCCTTTACTCCGCTCTTAACCTCGATGGAGGTGTTGTCCGCGATGCCGGTTTCGACCGGAACCATGGTCACCTTGTCGGCATGATGGACAAAGACGACCCGGCGCAACTGGTCGCGCTCCCGGCGGGCATTCTGACGTTCCGTGGTGACCTCGAGATCGTTGCCGGAACGCTCCTTGGCCTCCTTGGCTTTCTGCTCCTGCATTTCGGCGGAAGTCTTGCCGCCCTCGGCCCGCACCGTGACGCTCTGCACGGGAATGGCGACGACGTTGGCGACGGTCTGCGTTTCGATGTCAACCGTGGCGCTCATCCCGGGGCGGAGCGCGCCCTCGCGGTCGGTAATGCGGATCTTGACCAGAAAATTGGTGACCTCGTCGGAAGCGGACGCGGCGAGCGAGGCCGAGCCGCTGCCGGTGGCGCCCGTGGTGAGGGCCGAGCTGCTGATCTCGCGGACCGCGCCATCGAATTTGCGGCCGGGCATCGCGTCCACCGTGACGACGGTGTGATCGCCCAGCTTGACATTGACGATGTCGTTTTCATTGACCTTGACCCGCACTTCCATGCTGGAGAGGTCGGCGATGCGCATGACCTCGGTACCGGCGAACTGCCCGGTGCCAACCACGCGCTCCCCCACCTCGCTGTTCAAGGCGCTGATCGTGCCGTCCATCGGGGCATACATGGTCGTCTTGCTGAGGAGGTCGCGCGACTGGCTGAGAAAGCCCTCCGTGCTCCGGATCTGCGCCAGGGAGTTGTCGAAGTTGGCCTGCGCCACATCGAGTGCGGTCTTGGCCGCTGAATAATCGGAGTCGGAAATGAGTTTCTTGGCGAAAAGATCCTCACTGCGCTTGAAATCGTCCTGGGCCTTGAGCAACTGGGCCTTGCTCTGGACGGACACGGCCTTGATGCCGACGAGCGCCGCTTCCTGCTGCGCGACCTGGGCCGCGTAGAAGTCGGGCTTGATTTTGACGATCACGTCGTCCTTTTTCACCAACCCGCCCTCCTTGACGGGCAGAGCGATGATCTCCCCGGCGACCTCGGGCGAAATCTTGACCTCGATCTCGGGCTGGACCTTGCCGGTCGCGGTCACGAGGTGCGTGATGGTTTTGATCACGGCCTTTTCAAAGGAGACCTGGAGAGGTGGTTCCTTCTGCCGCTTGGCCGCGATGGCGACGCCGATGCCGGCGACCACGACCAGGGAGATGAGCACGATGATGAGCGTGCGCCGGGATTTCTTTTTCTTGAGGGGGACGGCGGAGATTGCCGGGGCTGGTTGGTTCGTAGGTACGGACATGTTAATCAGTTGGTCGGGTAGCTTGATAGAAAAGATCGGGGCTTGGCCAGCGCTTAACTCACCACCCGGGTCAGAGGGTCCCAAAACACAGAGGGGTCCCCGCGGACCCCTCTGCAACACAACTGATAACTACGAACGGGGGCAGTGAAACGGGGCCGGGGGCGGAGGGAAACGCCAGAGCGACGAAGCGGGAGCTTCCTGCGATGAAACGCCCGACGTTGCGGATGAAACGGGCGGTCAAGCGGTGTGAACTCGGCATGGGGGCATAACACGCGATTTTGCCCGCAAGTTGCAGCCAGTTGTGATGAACGGCCGCCGGGCCCGGATGAGTGGCAACCGGATGCACTCCGGGACAAATCGGCCGCAGCAGGACGTCCGCCCTGCCGCCCCTCACCGGCCGGCATGCTCCCAAGCCAGGGCCGCGCCGACGATGCCCGCCTCGTTGTTCATTCTGGCCGGCACCACCCGGCTGCGGGTCTTGATGTACTTGAACCATTTTTCGGATTTTTTGCTCACACCGCCGCCGATGATGATCAATTCAGGGGAAAAAAGCCGTTCCATCACGCCGAGGTAGACATTCACCCGTCCGGCCCATTCAAACCAGGACAGACCGCGCCGTTTGCGCACCGCCGCCGAGGCAAACCGCTCGAACGGCTTCCCGCGCCAGGGCACCCACCCCAGTTCGGCGTTTGGGAAAAGCTGGCCCCGGTAAAACAAAGCGGAGCCGATGCCCGTGCCAAACGTCAGCATGAGCACCGAGCCCTGCTGGCCGCGTCCGGCCCCGAATTTCATTTCCGCCAGTCCCGCGGCATCGGCATCGTTGAACAACCTTGCCTTGCAGCCGGTCGCGCGGCCAAAGAGCGCGGCGCCATTCTTGTTCTCCCAGTTGCGGCCCAGGTTGCCCACCGCACCAATCTGGTCGCCGAGAATGATGCCCGGAAAGCCGATGCCGACGGGTCCGCTCCACTTGAAGTGGCGGGCAATCTCGCGGGCCGCCGCCAGCCCCTGCCCGGTCGGGCACGGCGCGGCCACCTCGATCCGGTGCCTTTCCGCCAGCAGTTTTCCCGTCCTGGTGTCCACGGGTGCGCCCTTGAAGGCCGACCCGCCGATGTCGATGCCGAGAACTTTCATGGTGAAAACCTAGGGGAGAGTCGCCCGCGAATCACGCGAATAAACGCAAATGATGAAGCCACGACGACCTCGCCGTTCTCTTGGATAATCTCCGGCCCAATGTATCCGAGTCAATTCGCGTCATTCGCGGGTAACTTCAACCGCGGCCTTTATCTCCTCGTCCGTGGCGGGCCGGGTTGTCACCAGTTCCACTTCAAAGTGCAGCACCTGTTCCGCCAGCGGATGGTTGGCATCGAGCAGGATCTCTTCGCCCTCGATCGCCACCACCGTCACCACGGGTGCGTGGCGGTCCGGACCGGTCTGAAACTGATCGCCCACTTTCACTCCCTCGACCGGCAGCCGGCCGCGGGGCACCTTCTGCACCAGGGCGGCCTCGCGCAATCCGTAAGCCCGCTCCGGCGGCACGACCACGTTGCGTTTTTCACCAACGGCCATCTGCCGCAAATGTTCCTCCAATCCCTCGATGATCTGCCCCGCCCCCTCGAGGAACGGCATCGGCTGCGCGCCGCGCGAAGTGTCGATCAGGCGGCCGGCGGCGTCCCGGAGCGTGTAATGAAAGGTGAGCAGGCGGGCGGTCATGTTTCCTGGCGCAATACTTCGAGCGGTGGATGGTCACAGAGGCCGCGGTTTGACAGCAAGCCCGTGATCACGGTCATCGCACTGACGGCGGCCCAGCCGCCCAGAAGCACCACGGCCGAGGGCGCCACCCACTTCACGTCGAAGACAAAATAGGCCAGCGCCCAGTTCGCGCCGACCGCCAGCACCGCGCCCACCGCCGCGCCGAGGGTGCCGAGCGCGAGGTATTCCGCCAGCATGATGCGGTTCACCTGGGCCTTGGTTGCCCCGAGGGTGCGCAGCAGCACACTTTCGCTCACGCGTTGCGGCCGGCCGATCAGGACGGCCCCCGCCAGCACGATCACGCCCGTCACCACCGTGAACAGCGCGAGAAATTCCACGACAAACGACGCCTTGGAGTAAACCCGGTCGATCGTCTGCATGATGAGCGCCAGATCGATGGCCGACACGTTGGGATTCTCGCGCACGACCGCCTGCTGCACGCGGGCCGACTGCTCCGCCGACGCCACCCGCACCGCCATCACATGGAATTTTGGCGCGCCTTCCAGCACGCCCTCCGGAAAGACCACGAAAAAATTCGGCTGCATCCGGCGCCAGTCCACCTGCCGCAGGCTGCCCACCACGGTTTTCACCGGCACTCCCTGCACATCGAAGACAATCTCGTCCTCCAGCTTGACCTGCAAATCCCGCGCGAGCCCCTCTTCGAGCGAGATGGGCACCCGCTCGGCCCCGATCGCGGCTCGCCCCGCAAATTTGCCCGCCACCACCTTCTCGGTGTCGCTCAACTCACCCCGGAAAGTTGAGCGGTATTCGCGCCGCAGCGTCCACGCCGGCACGTGCGACGGAGCGTTCTTCAGCAGCTCGCTGACTTCCCTGCCTTTGATTGAAGCGATGCGCATCGTCACGATCGCTGCTTGCTGGAGTACTGGTGCGCCGTTTTCCCGCAGTAAACTGGTCAGCGGGCCAACCTGGTCGTCCTGGATGTCGAACAACATGAGGTTCGGCCGTTCCCCCCCGCCCACCACGCTCAACTGCCCGAGCAGCGTGTCGCGCGAGAGATAAAGCGTCATCATCAGGAACGTGCCCAGGCCCAGCGACACCAGCAGGAGCAAGGTGCGGTTGTTGGGCCGGTGGAGGTTGGCCACGCCCTGCCGCCACGCGAACGGCCAGCCGCGCGGTGTGAATCTCTTCGCGAGCCAAGAAATGATCCTGGCCAGACCCGCCAGCACCCCGAAAGCCAGCAGCAAGGCCGTACCAAAACCCACGCCCCATTGCCAGCGGCCGGTCTGCCAGATGGCGAATCCGAAAATCACCCCGAC
>CAZBLQ010000098.1:2217-8611 GCA_964492635.1 uncultured Oleiharenicola sp. | reverse complement strand
GAAAAGCTGGTGCGGGCCGACGCACCGAGGCAGCGCAACACGGCAATCGTCGGCACCTTCTGGCGGATATGGGCCTGGATGGCGCTGGCCACGCCGATGGCACCGAGGAAGAGCGAGGCGAACCCGACGAGGCTGAGAAACGAATTCACGTTCCGGATGGACTGGCCGAGATCGCGCTTGCGCTCTTCCACCGTATCGAAGCCGAGCCGCAACTCGCGAAACCGGGCACGCATGTCACCCACGAGTTTCTCCACGTCAAAATCCTTGGGAAATTTGAAATACACCCGGTGCCGCGAGAGGCTGCCCGCTTTCAGGAGGCCCGTGTCGCTCACGGCGGCGAGCGGGATGAACACGCGTGGCGCCAGAGTGGCCACCGCCGCCGACTCGCCGGGGACTTCGTTCAGGCTCCCCGCCAGGGTGAACTCCGCGCTGCCGAGCTTCACTTTGTCCCCGGGCTTCAAGGCAAATTGCACCATCAGGGTGTCTTCGAGGATGGCGGTAAACCCGGTGGCAAGTCGGGCCCGCAAGCCAGCCGGAGTGGTGACAAAATTTCCGTAGAAAGGAAATCCGCCTTCGAGTGCCCGCACCTGTACCAGCCGCGTCTGGCCTTGGGCACCCGGTATTACCAACATGGAGTTGAAGGATATTTCGTGCGCCTGTTCGCCCCCCAGGTCGCTGACAAATTTCGCCGCTTCACCGTCCAGCCGGGCCCGGGAGGTCACGACCAGATCGGCCCCCAGCAGGGCTTTGGTCTGGTCCTCGATGGCCGAGCGCAGGTTGTCGCGCAGCGACCCCACGGCGACGAGCGCCGCCACCCCCAGCACGATGGCGAGGGAGAACAGCAGCAGGCGCCGCCGGCTCGCGCGCGTGTCCCGCCAGGCCATTTGAAGGATGAAGTTCATCGGCAATGGCCCACGGAACACACAGAAGACACGGAAGAATCAAAACACATAGCGTTCGTGCTCAACCTTGGGATAATGACCGAAGTTCACCAGCAATGCGACTTTCAGACCCGTTGCATGCAGGTAGTTTTGGACCTGCGCACGATGCTCGTCCGTCAGGGCTGAAACCGCTTTCAATTCCACCAGAATCTGGTCGAAACAAATGAAATCCACTTCGTAGGTTTTCCTCAGTTTGCGACCTTTATAGACTAACGGCAGCGTCACCAACGGCCGCACGGGTATTTCGCACAGCGCAAACTCAATCTCCAGGCATTCTTGGTAAACTGCTTCGAGAAATCCGCAGCCTTTCTCCTTATAAACTTCAAAGCAGGCTCCAAGTATTGAGTAGGTTTCCTTTTCATTAATCAGCTTATTCATAGGGGGTGCCCTTCTGTGTGTTCAGTGTGTTCCGTGGGCCCTTGGTTTGTTTTTGGTTTGGTGACCTAGAGTTTCTCGTCGGCGACGACCGCGCCGCTGCGCAGCCGCAGAATGCGCGCCGTCCGGCGGGCCAGTTCGAGGTCATGCGTCACCAGCACCAGTGTCGTGCCGCGCTCCCGGTTGAGACCGAAGATGAGGTCCACCATCGCGTGGGCCGTGTCACCATCGAGGTTGCCGGTCGGCTCGTCGCAGAACAGGATGCGCGGGCGGTTGATGAAGGCCCGGGCCAGCGACACCCGTTGCTGTTCGCCGCCGGAAAGTTGCGCGGGATAATGGTCGAGCCGGTCGCCCAGGCCCACCCGTTGCAGCAGTTCCGCGGCGACGTTGGTCTTGACCCCGGCGCCACGCAGTTCGAGGGGGACGAGCACGTTTTCCAATGCGGTCAGGGTCGGGATGAGCTGGAAATTCTGGAACACGAAACCGACGCTCTCGTTGCGCACCTGCGCCCGCTGGTCCTCGGAAAGGCCGCCGATCTCGCGGCCGTCCAGCTGCACGCTGCCCTGCGAAGGCTGGTCGAGCCCGGCGCACAGGCCCAGCAACGTGGTCTTGCCGCTGCCGGAGGGGCCGACGATGGCGCAAGTCGCACCGGCCTCGAGGGCAAAGGTCACGTCGTGCAGGACCGTCAGCGGGCCGGCGGCCGTGGCATAGGTCTTGGTCAGGTGCTCGACTTTTAGGATGGTTTGGACACTCATGTGGGTTGCCCGTTAATCACGCAAATGGACGCAAACGAAAGTCATTCCGGCACAAAGAGCAAAAGTCAAAGCCGCGGTGTCTGGGTCTTGGTTTTATTGGTGTTATTCGCGTCATTCGCGGGCCAGATCTGGGCGGCGGAGACCAAGACCGTGGTCTTCTTTGGCGACAGCCTCACCGCCGGCCTCGGCCTTGATCCCGACGATGCCTACCCGGCGGTGATCCAGAAAAAGATCACCGCCGCCGGACTTCCCTGGCGCGTCGTGAATGCCGGCCTGAGCGGCGAGACCACCGCAGGCGGTTTGCGCCGGCTGGACTGGATTTTACGGCAACCCATCGACATTTTTGTCATCGAACTGGGGGCCAACGATGGTTTGCGCGGGCTCGCGCCCGAGTTGACGCGCGCCAACCTGGAAATGATGATCAGCCGCGTCCGGGCGCACAATCCGCACGTAAAGATAGTGCTCGCCGGCATGAAAGTTCCCACAAACCTCGGTCCCGACTATACTAAGGCGTTTGCGTCCGTCTATCCGGCGGTGGCGCAGAAATGCGGGGTTGGCCTTATTCCGTTCCTGCTCGATGGGGTCGGCGGCCGGCCGGAACTCAACCAAGGCGACGGCATGCATCCGACGGTTGAGGGTCATGTGAAGGTTGCGGAGACCCTGTGGAAAGTTTTACTCCCGCTACTATGAGCCTGACCCGGTCCCTGCTCACACTTTGCGCAGTAATAATTCCGGCACTTGAGGCGGGTGCCCAAGACTGGCATGCAGAGGCTTCCTACACGTGGGCGGAGAACCTGAGCCGGACTTCCTACGCTCCCGACCGCGAAAACGGAGCCGTTTACGACGGCTCGGTCACTGCGGAATGGCACCGGCAACTGGCACCCAACTGGACCATGCTGGTAAACGCAGAAGCCGGTTTGGAGCAGGTGCCCGCGTTTCCCGGCCTCGACAGCGTCCACCTCGGCCCCCGGGCCGATTTGCGCTGGAAATTCGGGCTCGGGCCCTTCGCTCCCGTGCTCACATTCAGTAGCGCCGCGAGCCGCGATGAGCTGCACGAGCACGGACGGAGCCATTGGAAACTCGAGGGTCGTGTCGGCCTGAGCAAGCGGCTGACCGAAACCTGGCGGATGGCGGCCAGCGGAGAGTGGCAGGAAGACTATGCCCGGGACCATCCATTCGATATTCGCAACCGCCGGCTTTCGCTTGAGACCAACTGGGATGTCGCCGAGGGCTGGCAGCTCAGCGCCGGTGGCAGCCGCCTGTGGGGCGAACTGACTGCCAACGCCAATCAGGACATTTGGGGGCAAGCCCTCTCGGGCGGATTTGGCCGGACAGTCGCAAATTACTACAACACCGTGCCGTATGAGCATTCCACCGCATTCGAAACCGACTGGATTGCCTACCGCATCGATTGCCGCGCGGACATCTGGTGGGCCAGCGCGAGCTTTGCCTTGGGCGCGAACACCTCTCTTCCGCTCCGTTACGAATCCGTGAAGGTCGTGAACCGCGCCCATGTGAGCTACAATTCCGAATTTTGGTCGCTTAGCATCGTGCACCGCTTTTAATCGCCTCATGTTCCGCGCGCCGCTGTTTCTGCTGCTTGGCCTCGCTGTGTCCACTGCCGGCGTCACCGCGGGCGAACTTTCCCTCGCGGTCAGGAATGCCAAGGGCGAACCCGTCGCCGATGCGGTCGTGTCGTTGATTCCGCTTGATGCTCCGGTCCCGCCGCCCCTGCCCACCGCCACGGGCGAAATCGCGCAGCAAAACCAGGAATACACCACCTACGTGACGGTCGTGCAGGCCGGCTCGCGCGTGGTTTTTCCCAACAAGGACACGGTGCAGCACCATGTTTACTCGCTCTCCAAGGCGAAAAAATTCGAACTCCCGCTCTACAATCCGGGGGCGGCCGAAAGCATTGTCTTCGATGTGCCCGGCCTCGTCACCCTGGGCTGCAACATCCACGACTGGATGCTCGCCTATCTCGTGGTGGTGCCGACGCCGTATTTCGCGAAGAGTGATGGACTGGGCGCGGCCACGGTCCGGGCACCCGCCGGCCGCTACCGGCTCGAACTCTGGCATCCGCGGCTGGCGGCCGCGTTGAGCGAGGAGATCACACTTGTTGAAGGCGGCGCCCTCCGGCGGGAATTCACCCTCACCCTCAAGCCGGACCGCCGCATCCATCGCGGCCCTGAATCCAAGTCCGGCGGCTATCGCTGATTCCGTGGCTTTCCGCGTCTTCCGCTTCCGCCGTTTTAGCAGCCAGCTCTTGCTGCTGCTCGCCGGATTGATCGCCGTGGTGCAGGTGGCGGTCTATTTCCTCATTTCCCAGGCCAATGAGCACAATGCCCGCGAACACATCGAGCAGAACCTGCAGATCGGTGCGCGTATTTTCCGGCGGACGATCAAGGACCGGATCGACTATCTGGCGGGCAGCGCCAAGGTGATGAGCAACGACTATGCGACCCGCCAGTTGCTGATGCAGGACCCGGTGGACAAGAAAACCCTGCGCTCGAATCTGGTCAGCTACGTCGAACGGGTAAAAGTGCAGGTCATCACCATCTTTTCCCCCGAAGGTGACCTGCTGGCCATGACTGACGAGGTGCTCGGGGTCGAGAATGTAGGCCCCTTCAAATATCTGATCCGCAAGGCTACCGAATCGGACATGGAACAGGCCAGTGACTTTGCCTATCTGGGTGGCAAATTGCACGTGCTGGTCGTGGTCCCGCTCTATGCGCCTTATCCCAATGTATCCGCCTGGTTCGGTCTGGCCTTCCCCATCGACAAGGCGTTCGCCCAGTCGATCAAGGAGACCACCCGACTGGAGGTGACCTTCACCTCCGACCCGAACGAGCCGCCGCGACGTGTCCTGGCCACCACGCTTGACCAAGGCATGGCGGAAACCATCGCCCTGTTGGGTTCTGCTTCCACTGGCCCGATGAATGGCATCCAGACCATCACCCTCGCGAACGAACCCTTCGTCACCCTTTTTCAACCGTTGCCCCTGCTCGGTGACGACCCGGCCCGGATCACCTTGCAACGTTCCCTGACGGCCGAGCTGGCTCCGGCCCAGGAACTCAAGAAGGTCGTTCTGCAAATCTCGCTGGCCGCGCTCGCCACTGCCACCCTCGTGGCGCTCTGGATTGCGCGTGGCGTCAGCCAGCCGGTGCAGCAACTGGCTGCGTACACCAAGCATGTCGCGACTGGCGACTACACCCAACGCATCGAGCTACCACGCGAGGATGAACTCGGTCAGCTCGCCACCGCCTTCAACCAGATGACCGCCGGGCTCGCCGAGCGCGATAAGGTTCGCGACCTGCTTGGCAAGGTCGTCTCGCCGGAAATCGCCACGCAGTTGCTGCATTCCGGCGTGCAGCTCGGTGGTGAGGAACGCGAGGTGACCATTCTTTTCAGTGACTTGCGGGATTTCACAACGATGAGCGAGAAGATGGCGCCCACGGAGATGCTGGCCCTGCTCAACCGTTACCTCGATCGCATGAGCACCATCATCGAGAAACACGGTGGGGTGATCGACAAATACATCGGCGACGCGATCATGGCGCTCTTCGGCGCGCCGGTCACCGACCCCGGCGCACCGGGCAAGGCCATCGCCGCCGCTCGCGAGATGGCGCAGGCCCTCGACACGCTCAACCGGGAACTCGTCGCCGAGGGCCGGCCGGTTCTTGCCTTTGGCATCGGGATCAACACCGCCCGCGTCGTGGCGGGCAACATGGGCTCCAAGACGCGGCTCAACTACACTGTCATCGGCGACGGGGTGAATCTGGCCTCGCGGCTGGAGAGCCTGACGAAGGATCCCGCCTATGCCACGCCCATCATTGTCAGCGATGCCACGCTCCGCGCGATGAAGAACCCGCCGCCCGCCCGCGAACTCGGGGAAGTGAAAGTGAAAGGCAAGACCGAAGCGGTGAAGATTTTCGCCCTCGCTGCCAAGGGTGAGTCGCAGCCGCCATACTCTGCTTAGGCACCTGCGCTAAATGCCCATGCCGTTTTGGGCGCTTCCTCGATTCTAGAACGCACGTCCGCCGGAATCGGCTGGGCCATCATGCCGCCCTTGGCATCGGCCGTGACGCACACCGCCGTCACCTCGCCCTGAGCGACCAGCTCGGTGCCCTTGCGGAACAGAAACACATAGGTGACTGAACGGTTGCCAAGTTTCTTAACGAACAGCTTCACCTCGGCGGTGTCGTTGAAACGGAGCGGAGCGCGGTACTGGCAACTGACACTGACCCGCGGCCAGCCCACGACACTGCCCGGGACGAACGAAATCAACGGCAGTCCGAGCGACCGGTAAAAGGCCGCTTCGCA
>CAZBLQ010000098.1:0-2117 GCA_964492635.1 uncultured Oleiharenicola sp. | reverse complement strand
GGTAGTAGATCAGGGCAATGTTGCGGCCGTCATGCAGTGCCTGCTTGGCGGTGGCCAAGTCGGACACAGGTGTGCGATTCACCTGAACGATCACATAGCCTGGCGCAAAGGTTTCCCGGTAGGTTGAATTGCCGGCCACGTCGGTAATGACGATGCCGTCCACCCGGTCGTCAATGTGCTGCTCTTTGCGCAAATCGGCGGTCAGCGCGGAAATGGACACCCCGGGGATCCACTCTCCGTCGACGGCATTTTCATCCTGACGCTTTCCCAGCTGGACGTCGACCGCCTGCGGCTTGCCGTCGCGAATGAATTTCACGCTTATCTTGGTGCCGGGCGCAGTCTGCGCAATGATGAGCTTGAGATCGTCGCGCGAGGTCACCGGCTTGTCATTGATTGCCGTGATGATGTCCTCGCGCTTCAATCCGGCTTTGGCCGCGGGTCCGTCGGCGGGAAGATCCGTGATGATCACGCCCTTGACATCGCCCTTGAGGCCGAAGGATTCGTTCATGTCCGGATTCAAGGCGTCGGTCGTGATCCCCAGGTAACCACGCGTCACGGTGCCGGTTTCAATCAGGCTGTTCATGATGCTGCTCGCGAGATTGATCGGAATGGCGAAGCCGATACCGATGTTGCCTTGCGAGGTGGAGATGATGGCGGAGTTGATGCCGATGAGACGGCCGCGGGCGTCAATCAATGCGCCGCCGGAATTCCCCATGTTGATGGCGGCGTCGGTCTGGATGAAGTCCTCGTAACCGCCCACCTCGTCAAGGATGCCCACATGCCGGCCGGTGGCGGAGACGATGCCCATCGTGACGGTCTGGCCGATGTCGAGGGGATTGCCGATGGCGAAAACGATGTCGCCGACGCGGAGTTTGGCACTGTCGGCGAGGGTGGCGGCGGGGAGATTCTCGGCCTCGATTTTGATGATCGCGACGTCGGTCTTGGGATCGGTGCCAATAACCTTGGCAATGAATTCCCGCTGATCATTGAGCAGCACCTTCAATTCATCCGCCTCCTCGACGACATGGTTGTTGGTGATAATAAACCCGTCGGTAGAGATAATGACACCGGAGCCGAGGCCGCGCTGTTTCTGCTCGCCGCCTTGCAGACCATATTGGCGGAGAAACTCCGGGATCTGCTGGCGCACGACCTTGCTTGAGTAAACCGAAACCACCGCGGGGCGGATGTTGTCGAGAACATCGGCATAACTGGTCACGACAGCCGACTTCAGGTCGCCCACCGCCGAACCATCAATCTTGAGCACCGGTTTTTTAACGGGCGTGGCGGTTTTGGCGGCGGCTTTCTCAGCCGCGAAGAGACTGGTGCTCAACCCGGCGAGCGAGGCAATAAGAGCGAGGAGCAGGGCCACCGACTTGGTTTTCATAGGGAAAGGTGCGGCGATTGACAGTAACCGGCCGGCGCGGTTCCAGCACCGGGCTAGAAACCCTTGATTTTGAACAGGCTGGTCACGCTTTCGTTGGTATTGATCCGCAGAATGGCCTCACCCAGCAGCGGGGCGATGCTCAAGACGGTGATGGGCAGCCCGCGGGGGTCGATCGGCACGGAGTTCGTGGTGATCAATTCGTCGATCAGGCCCAGTTTGAGCCGCTCGTAGGCCATTTCGTTCAGTACACAGTGGCTGACCGCCGCCCGGATGCTCGTCGCCCCGTGATCCCGGAGAATTTTGGCGGCCGCCGTCAGTGTTCCCGCGGTTTCCGTGATGTCGTCCACCAACAGGACATCGCAACCCTCCACCTCGCCGACGACGCTGATCGCCTCGACCGTCGTGGAGCTGGTGCGTTTCTTGGCCACGAGGCCGAGCGAGGCGCCCAGAATGTCGGCGTAAGCCGAGGCCATCTTCATGCCCCCGACATCCGGGGAGAAAACCACGAGCTTGTTGTAGCGCTTGGTCGCAAGGTATTGGAAGAAGACCGGCGAGGCAAAAAGGTGATCAACGGGAATGTCGAAGAAGCCCTGGATCTGCTGGCTGTGCAGGTCCATCGCCAGCACGCGGTTCGCCCCGGCCGACATCAGGAGGTTGGCCACAAGCTTGGCCGTGATGGGCACGCGGGGCTGGTCCTTGCGATCCTGCCGGGCGTAGCCGTAAAAGGGAATGA
>CAZBLQ010000097.1:0-15646 GCA_964492635.1 uncultured Oleiharenicola sp. | reverse complement strand
CAGGACTGGAACGAAATCGTCGTGACGGTGAAGGACGGTCTGGCGCACTGCACCTGCAACGGAGAGCTCCTTGAGAACGCCATGCCTGTCCCGCCTACTGGCCCGATTGGACTCGAGGGTGACCGGGGTCAGATGGAATACCGTCGCATCCGGCTGCAATCGCTGCCCTGACTCCGCTGCTTTCGCGGGTGTTCTTTATTCAATCAGAGGATGCGCTGGAGTCCCGAAGGGAAATCCACGCACATCAACAGACGTCTGGTTGGAGTGATGCAAAACCGTCATCACCTGCGCATTAGTATGAAAGACCACGTGAGGTCGGTCGCTCGTGACAATAATTCGCCATGGAGCAGACGCTGTTGCCCCGCTGGTAAACCCTAATTGCAGGGATTTGGCATTGTGCCGGTGCCTTGGGCAGTCATAATTATTCTCAAATGAAGCGTGCCTACATCCACGGTCTTGGTGCGTTGTTTTTCTGCGTATTGCTCTCTTCGGCGCCGGCCCAGACGTTTTTTATTTGGACCGGCATTGGCACGGGTTGGCAAGGTCAGGTAACGCCTCCGAATGATGGCACCGCGATTTTCTATCTACCCAAAGCCATTAATGAGAGCATCCCGCTGTCGGGAAACTTTAGTCTGAATTCCATCTTACTAGCCACGGGCACCTCGAATGACACGTATAAAATAAGTGCCGCCGCACCGCTCACCCTGACAATCGGCACCGGTATCATCAGCACCGGCACCGGTTACGGGCGGTTGCAATTGGACCCAAATATTAATCTGGCCGGTGTAAGCACGCTGGCCTTCGACGCCGGCAACAGCTCGATTGTCATTCCGGGACAGATCACGGGCAGCACCGCGCTCGGCTTGGTCAGCAGCAATGCCGCCAACACCAACGGTGCGTTCATCTTCAACAATACCGGCGCCGGCAACACCTACACCGGCACGACGTCCATCAGTGGCGTCACCGGCAGTACTGTCGTCACGGCCTTCTGGAACAGCTCACCCTTCGGCACAGGCGCGGTCAACGTATTCAGCAGCGCCCAATTCATCGCCCACAACAACCTGACGGTTACCAATGCGTTCACATTCAGCACGGTCACGCCCAACGATCCCGTCTACTTCAAAAGCTGGGACGCTCCATTGACTCTCAGCGGTCCGGTCACTCTCAGCAACAACACCACCTTTGTTGCGCAGATCAGCCAGCACGGCGTTGCTACCCCCGACAATTCTGGTATATTCACTACACCGGGACCTGGCTCGCGCAATCCGATCGTCTTCACCGGCAATATCGGACAAACGGTCTCACACAGCCTTACGGTAGGCGGCCAGGGCGTCTTGATCCTCAACCCTACCAGCGGTACTAACACCTACACCGGCGGCACGATTGTCAATGGGTCGCTGGTGTTCGGCAATAACAACGCCATCCCGGCCAGCGGCACCACCATGGTCAACAATGGCGGCTATGCGGGCATCGCGGATACCACCCCTGGGAATTTCGCCACCTTCCTCAGTCACTTGAATACAACCTCCACGGGGGCCGTCGGGGTGGACACGCTGCCGGGCAGCTCCTCCACCACTGTTCTGACCGACAACATCAACCTCAGTGGTTTCACCAACCCCAGCATCCGGATTGGCACCGCCACCAGCGCGATTTTGCAGGGCAGCATCACGCCAAAGGGCAACAACTACCAGTTCGGCAATGGCGGCGGCTATCTTGATGTGCAGAGCAATCTCGCCGATGTATCGACCCCTTCGAGCGTCCAGCTCACGGATGGAAACAACACCAACCAGGTTTCACCGCTGAAACTGTTCCTGCAAGGGACGAACAGCTATACCGGCGGCACCGTGGCGAACAATGGCTTTATCATCTTTGATGCCTTCTACTCGCTGCCTATCAGCGGCCAGCTTACCGCCGCCGGCACCCCCACGACCAATGGGGCCAGCTACATCGGCTACAGCGACCTCGTCTCGAGCATGACCCCCGCCAGCTTTCTCGCCCTGTTCAATAAAACCAACACCTGGGGCATCATCGGTTTCGACACTAATTTTCATAGCAGTACGACCGCTACGATCACCGGCAATATTGACCTCACCGGCTTCAACAACGGCGTCTATCTCGGCACCTCTTCTTCCGCCATCCTCAGCGGCGTGCTCACGCCGACGGCCGACAATACTCTGCGTCTTACCGCCGGCAATGGCGGGACGCTGACGGTCAATAGTACCCTCGCCAATGGGGCTTCACCTCTGGCTCTCTCCCTTGGCACGCCCAGCACGGCCGAAGCCTACTCCAATGGCACCGTCATTCTCAACGGCGCGAACACCTACACCGGCGGTACCACCATCAATTCGGTCGGCACCGGAATCACCGTCCAGGTCGGGAATTCTGGCGCGCTTGGCATTGGGGCCCTTACCCTGCCCCAGGATGTCACAGCCGGTCTGCAGGCCGGCGCTTCGTCCATCACTTTGCCCAACCCCATTGGTTTTCAGACGCCCGCGCTCAACCATTCGCCGGCTTCGCTGTTTATCACTGGCAGCAATCTTATCGAACTAGCTGGTGCAATCACAGGACCCGCGGGGGCGTCCATCAATTTGACCGCTCCGCTTACCCTCAGCGGAAATAACTCCGGCTTTGCCGGCGACATCAATTTCGTTCAAAGCACCAGTCTCTATCTCAACAACAACAACGCCGCTGGCACGGGCACGGTGCGGTTTAACAATACCAGCTCGAGTCTGGTTGTCAGCAGCTCGACCACCAACCCGATCCTTTATGGTATCAATGGCGACAACGGCAGCATACTGCTGAACTCCACCGGCACTGTGTTGACGTTCGACCTCTCCAACCTGAATAACGACTCCAGCTTCGGCGGCACTATCGGCAACGAGGTGCTCATCAACGCCTCTCTGGTCATTACCGCCAGTGGCAGTGGCAATGCCCTCTATCTTTCTGGCAACAACAACTACGCCGGGGGCACGACCATCACCAACTATGGCGCCGTTGGTCTCGGCAACAACAACGCCCTTGGCCCCGGGATGGTCACGTTGAACGCCAGCCATGGGGCGGTCGCGCTCAACGACGGGATCACCTTCACCAATCCGCTGACTTTCACTTCTGGCGCCCTCATGGGCTTCGGTACGTTCACGCCGTCCAATCTCACGAGCATCACCATCGGCGCCAACCAGGCGGTTATCCCGGGCCTCTATGCCATCAGTAAACAAAATCTCCCTGGCACGCTGACCTTCGGCACCAATGCAATTTTCGCCAACGGTGGCCAATATTTCTGGAGCCTGCAGGATGTCAGCCGGGTCGACGGCCGCTCGCAGTTGTTCATCAACGGCAACCTGGATCTCACCACCATTTCCACCGGCGGCTTCACCCTCGATATGCTTACCTTCGATGCGACCGACCATCTGGGCTTCGCCAACCTCGTCATCGGCCAGCCTTACACCTTCACCATTCTCACCACGGGCGGGACAATCACCGGCTTCAACGCCGCGAATTTCTCCTTCAATACCTCCCAATTCGAAAACAATCTGGCTTACTTTCCCAATCTGACCCTCACGGCCGATTCGAATCACCTCTACCTGAACTTTACTGCCGTCCCTGAGCCCTCCACCTGGGGGTTGCTTGCCACAGGTGCAGGCATGATTGGCCTGGTGACCTTCCGCCGCCGCCGGGCCTGACGGTGCCTCCGGCTTCAGCCACCGGATTTGTGGCGCAGATACAGCTCCTCCACTTTTTTCCGCGCCCACGGTGTCTTGCGCAGAAATTGCAGACTCGATTTGATGCTGGGGTCGTACTTGAAGCAGCGGACATCGACGCGCCGGCCCAGCTCGGCCCAGCCATAATGACCCGCCAGCTCGGTCAGCAACGCCTCCAGCGTCACCCCGTGCAGCGGGTCTTTCGGATGGGAGTCGAGCGGGGCCATGCCCGCGAATGAAACGCGTTTGCGGCCGGCTGCAATCCCCCAGCCGCGTCCGCTCCAACTCGTCACTTGTCACTTTCCCGATCTGCACCATCTTCCAAGCGGTCCTCTTGCCCTTTCCTCCTCGCTCCCTGCTCCCTATTTCTTTTCCCATGCCCACCATCTACGAAAAACTTCGCGCCGATATCATTACCGCCATGAAGGCCCGCGACACCACCACGGCAACCGCGCTCCGCACCATGGACGCCGCCATCCAGCGGGCCGCCATCGATGCGAACAAATCCATCGACGAGGCCCTCGCTCTCGCGACTTTCCGCAAGGCGGTGAAAAATCTCACCGATGCCCGGGCCGAGATTGCCAAAGGCGGTCGCGCCGACCTCGTCGCCGCCAACACGGCCGAGATTGCCATCCTGGAAAAATACCTTCCCGCCGGCCTCGACGCCGCGAAACTTGAAGCGCTCATCGGGGAGGTTATCGCCGCGACGGGCGCCACTTCGAAAAAGGAAATGGGCAAGGTCATCGGCGCGCTCAAGCAACGGCCGGAGGCCGCGCTGATCGACTTCGGCGCCGCCAGCAAACTCATCCAGGCGAAGCTGCCGTAAGCGGGTTTAACCACTAATACACACTAATGGTGCACTAATGGCTTGTCGCTTGAAGGTAGGGCGCGCCGCGCAGTACGGACGGCCCGGCGGTCCGTCCCTATCAGTCAGTCCATTGCCCTCAGTCAATTAGTGGATCTTTGGTGTAAATTAATGGTTCCCTTCCGACCTCTGTCCTCTGTTTTTTGTCCTCTGCCCCATGCCCCTCATCGACCGCCTTTTTTCCTACGGGCCCGTTCGCAAGGCGATTTGGAAATTGTGGTATCCCTTCCTGACCCGGCGGCTCCGCGGCGAGGAAGTCTTGTTTCTCAACTACGCCTTTGAGACGGACCCGCCGCTGGGCCTGCCGCTTTCGCCGGCGGACGAGCCCAATCGCGCCTGCATCCAGCTCTATCATCACGTCGCGACCCAGGTGGAACTGCGCGGCAAAAAGGTTCTCGAGGTCAGTTGCGGGCATGGCGGCGGCGCGTCCTATCTGACCCGCACATTACAGCCGGCCCACTACACTGGCATTGATCTCAACCGCACCGGCATCGCTTTCTGCCAGCAACGCCATCCCTTCGATGGACTCGATTTCCTTGAGGGTGACGCGCAGAACCTGATGTTTGCCGACCACACCTTCGATGCCGTCATCAACGTCGAGGCTTCGCACTGTTATCCGGACTTTTCGCGTTTTCTCGCGGAGGTCGCGCGCGTGCTCCGGCCCGGCGGACATTTCCTTTACGCCGATTTCCGTTTCAGCGACGGAGTGGTCAGTGGTGATTTTACCGACTGGGAGCAGGCCTTCGCGTCCGCGCCGCTGAAAATGCTGCACTCGCGGGTCATCAATGCCGAGGTGCGGCGCGGCATGGATCTGAATTCCCGGCGTTCACAGGACTTGATTGTCCGGCACCTGCCCAAGTTCCTGCACTCGCTCGGCCGTGACTTCGCCGGCATTCAGGGCTCGCGCATCTACAACGCCCTTGTCAGCGGTGAACTTTCTTACCGCTCCTATTGCTTCGTGAAAGAACCGGGTTGAACCACCCTGCTGGGTTCGGCCACGGACCAAGGCCGCACCCTCTTCGCTGCTTTTGCCCGTTCTTGGTGCATATCAATTCCCGGCTGGTTTTCTCAGGTATTTCATGCGCCGCGTACCACTCCGGCCTTGCGGGCGGCTGCGCTCTCCGGGAACACCATAGGGCTTGCGCCGGTAGCCCGGCCGGGACGGGTCGGCCGCACACTTGATCTGGAAATCCTGCATGCGCTGGAAAATCCCGAGCAACTGTTCCGGTTGCGGGTAGCGGTCGAGCCCGCCGCGCTCCAGCACCGTGAGCAGCTCGTGCACGGCTTCCAGCGTGGAAAGGCAGCCCGCCTGCGGTTGCTGTTTGATGATGTAACGGCTTGGTGCCGACGGAGTGAACATGATGCGCGGCAGCCGTTGCAGGCTCGGGCTCAGTCGCAACATCTTCCGCGCCCCGCTCCACGTGGCATCCAGCAGGAAGACCACCAAACGGCGTTGCTGAAGTTGCGCGCTGAAAGCGGAGAACCGGGCGTTCTCGGAGAGATTGATCGCCTGGACCCCCGGATAAAGCAGCACGCAGAAATTTTTCGCGTCATTGAGGAGTGCCTGGACCGTCTCGTGGTCATCGAAGCCTTTACCCATGTGCAGCTCGCTGTTCGGGAGGCACAGGTGCGTCAGACGGCCGGTGCCAGCTTTCTCCTCCTTGAATTCCTTCGGGTGCATCAGGAACACAAACCGCGTCCGTGTCTCGATGGGCCGCAGCGAAGGGCACCAGCACAACTGCTGTGGCCAGAAACAGCGGTAGCACATTTCGCGACTCATCCCGGGGATTCTCGGAAAGTTTGCCCTCTAATCCACGCTAATCTCTTCCGGCCCTCTCTTCAACTGGCGCACTTGGCGCGCGTTTCATCACAAAATATGCGGAGTGGCTGCTCTAGACAGTCGCCACGGGCGCCGGCAAACTCCGGTCATGAAAACCCGTATTGGTATTCTTACCGGCGGCGGCGACTGCCCGGGCCTGAACGCGGTCATTCGCGCCGTCGTCAAGTCCGCCACCAAGCGCGGCTGGGAGACCCTGGGCGTGCTGGGCGGCTTCGACGGTCTGCTGCTGCCGACCCGCACCCGCGCCCTCGATTACCACGAGATGGACGGACTACTTTATCTTGGCGGCACGGTACTCGGTGCTTCAAACAAAGGCCGTTTCTCCGGCAAATCCGGCCATGGGGAAACCCGGCAGATTGATCCCGCCGTGCTCGCCGACGCCCGGACCGGCATGGAGTCTCTCGGTCTGCGCGCGCTGGTGGTGGTGGGCGGCGATGGCTCGCTAACCATCGCCCAGCAATGCTTCGAGGCCGGCATCCCGGTCGTCGGCGTGCCCAAGACCATCGACAACGACATCGAAGGCACGGTCGTCACCTTCGGGTTTGATAGTGCGGTTTCCCTGGCCACCGATGCACTCGACCGCCTGCGCACCACGGCGCAGAGCCACGAGCGTGTCATGGTGTGCGAGGTCATGGGTCGCTACGCCGGCTGGATCGCCGCCCATTCCGGCATTGCGGGTGGTGCCGATGTGATCCTGATCCCCGAAATACCTTTTTCCTACGAGTCCGTGTGCCGCGTCGTCACCGACCGGGAAGCCCAGGGCAAACGGTTCACGCTGGTGGTCGTGGCCGAGGGGGCGCGCGAAGCCGGGCGTGACTTTGTCACCTTGGGCGACACCGGAGCCATTCGCGAAGCCCGGCTGGGAGGCATCGCCGCCGTCGTGGCCAGCGAGATTGCCAAGCGCACCGGCAAGGAGACGCGCGTTTGCGTACTCGGCCATCTGCAACGCGGCGGCGCCCCGACGACGTTCGACCGGTTGCTGTGCACCCGTTTTGGCGCCGGCGCCGTGCGGCTCATTGCGGAGGAGAAATACGGTTTCATGGTCGCAAACCGGCCCCCGCACACGAGTGCGATTCCCATCAAGGAAGCCATCGGCCGGCTGCGCACCGTGCCGCCGGACTGCGATATTGTCTGCACCGCCCGCGACCTGGGCATCAGTTTCGGGGATTGAGTGTACGAAGAACTTTTTGATTCACTGGAGGATTCTCGCGACGCACTACGGTGAATCCCCATTCTTCATCTGTCGGATGATCGTAATTGCCATTTAGGATCCGCGGGCTTCGCCTGCTCAGAATAAGCTGTAAGTTTTGTTTGCCACAAAACTCTAGGACCCCCGTCTCACCCATGTTAAACTAACCTTGAACGGAAGGTATCCGCAGTTTGTTGGATTTTTCGAGTGACAATAACGTGTCCGGAAATTTTCGCGGAGTCTGCCCCTCTCCTTGATCTGTGATTGTAAGGCACGGGTCTCCGTCTAAACCTTTCGCACCCGTCGCAGTTAATGTGATTCCGCGTGCAACTTCGAGGCGCGTCTTGTTATCCCAGGCGCGCATTTGTCCGCCATAAATGCTTTCACCTGATCCATTCTCCTCAACGTAACGCGCAACGGCTTCACGAATCGATTGAGGGGCGGCGGCGGCCTCTGGATTAACTCCTCGAGCAAAACATTCATGCATCAGACGTGCCTCCACGGAATTGACTAGCTTTTCAACAAGCGCCGCGTCTGGCCGATTTTGCTGGTTTCCGATGGTACTAAAATTATTTTCCCGATCACCATATAGACGCCACAAGCGTTTGTTATCCCAAAATCCAGCCTTGGTAAGCTGACCACTTCAGCTTCACTATCCGCGCGCTTTAGACTCAAACAGAATTCACCCTTCTCCGTGTTGTTCATTGGACTCTTTTTTTTGAATGCCGACTACTTTAGCCACTGAATCTTGATCTCTTTTTCCAGTGCCTTGAACTCCGCGTCGCCTGTAACCAGCTCGGCCTTTTTTTCCTTGGCCAGTGCGGCGGCGAACGCATCGGCCAGGCTGAGTTTATATTTTGCTTTGTATTCCGCCGCCAAGTTGGCCAGGCGCCGGTCCGCCGGATGAAACTCGATCGGCATTACGGGCAACTCGTTCGCAATTGCCTTCCAAGCGTCATCGCCCTCTTTGCGGCGGATGATATATTGCGCCTCGGCGTAGTTCACTTCGGTCATGTGCACCGGTGCATCCCTCTCGGCCGCTTTCTCCAGAATCTGCCGGACCATTTCCGAGCCTGGCTCTTCCCGCAAAAATGCGACCAGCGCATGAGAATCAAGCACTGTGACGGGCATAATTTTCCTCCTCCAGGGCTTTTTCTTCTTTTTTGTGCTCCGCCCACTCTTCCGTAAACGATTTGCCGCCGGGTTTGCGCTTCAGGATGCCATGCAAACGCGCAATGGCCCGCTTGGTGACCGGCTTCAGCAATATCCCTTCATCCGTGATGACCACCACGGCTCGTGAGCCCTCTTCGATATGAAATTCCTTACGCATCCACAACGGAATCACCACCTGGCCCTTGGTGGTGAACCATACGGTGTCTGACTTTGCGGCGACTTTCATGCAAGCCGAACTATTCACCCTCAGTCATATTGCAACATATATTCTTACTTTTAATATATTTCCTACTTTATGTAATTTTCTTTCCTAATCAATTTCGCGTTTGACCGAGCGACCGCGCCGGCTGCGTCCGCTCCCTGGCTGCCCGGCTCCTTCGTGTCTCTTATCCCGGAACAGATTAATTTGCCTCCCAATGGACGGCGGTTAGGTCCACGTTTTCTGCGAGTGTCACTTATTGGCAAACGCAGCCTGCTGTCTATCGTCCGCGGTGCCCCGCCGGGATTTTATCTCGACGGCGGTCCCCACGGCGAAATCCTGCTGCCCGGTCGCTTCATTCCGCCCGGCGCAACCCCCGGCGGAAAAATCAGCGTGTTTGTCTACCGGGATTCCGAGGACCGGCTCGTTGCCACGACGCAGAAGCCGCTCGCTGCCGTGGGGGAGTTCGCCTGTCTGCGTGTCGTCAGCGTCAATCCCCGCATTGGCGTCTTTCTCGACTGGGGCCTGGACAAAGATCTCCTGCTGCCCATCCGTGAAATGTCCGGACCGCTGAATCCCGGCGACCGGGTGGTCGTGCAGGTGGTGCTCGACGTCAAGACCGACCGCCTTATCGCCAGCGCCCGGCTCAACCACCGGCTGGAACTGACCCCGGTGGACGTTTACCACGCGGGCGACTCCGTCAAACTGCTGGTGATGGGTAAAAGCCCGCTCGGCTACAACATGATCGTGAACGACGCCCACCGCGGCCTGCTTTACCACACCGATGTGCCGGGCCCGCTTGCAGTCGGCCAGTTGGTCGAAGGCTACGTCCGCTCGGTTCGGCCCGACGGCAAGCTCGACCTCGCCCCGGGTCGCGCCGGCTACCGTCGCATCGCCCCGCTCACGGATCAGATCCTTGCGGCCTTGACGGCGAAAGGCGGCCGTTTGCCTTATCACGACGACAGCCCGCCGGAGGAAATCCGGAATTTTTTCGGCGTGAGCAAAAAAGCCTTCAAGCAGGCCATCGGCGCGCTCTTTCGCGAACGCCACATCTACATCGATCCCGAGGGGATCCGGCTGGTGAGCATGGAAACGGAAAAAACCGGCAAACCACAGAGGCATTGAGATCCAACGCACGATCTATGAACTTTTCCCTGTGCCTTGGTGTCTTTGTGGTTCAAAATAGCTTCAAATCGCAGCCATGACAAAACGCAGCATTCCCGCGCAAAAGACCAATTCCTCCAGCCCGCGCCAGGTTGTGGTGCGGGAAGTCCCCATCGAGCTCTGCCAGTTCATCAAATTCGGGGGGTTGAGTGAAAGCGGGGGCGAGGCGAAACAACTGATCAGCGAAGGCCGTGTGCTCCTCAACGGCACGGTCGAGACGCAGAAGCGCAAGAAACTCGTGGCCGGCGATGTCGTGAAGATCGACGGCCACACCATCATCGTTGAGTTGGGCTGAGGGCGGTGCCTGCGATTCGCCCATGTCTTTTTCTCTCCTCGGACTTTCCGAACCGCTCCAACGGGCCGTCACCGCGCGGAACTACTCGGTGCCCACCCCGGTTCAGGTGGAGGCTATTCCCGCGGTTTTGCGCGGGGCCGATGTTTGGGCGTCCGCCCAGACCGGCTCGGGCAAGACGGCCGCCTTTGCCCTGCCGATTTTGCAGCTGCTGTCCGCCCGTCGCCGGGAACGGGGCCGCTTTGTCCGCGCTTTGATTCTTGCGCCCACCCGCGAACTGGCCGCGCAAATCGGGGAATCCTTCTGGGTCTATGGGCGCTGGCTGCCCGAGCCCGTCAAGATCCTGGTCGTTTATGGCGGCGTCTCCATCAATCCGCAGATGATGGCGCTCGGCGGCGGCGCCGATGTCATCGTGGCCACGCCGGGACGGTTGCTGGACCTCGTCGACCACAATGCGGTTTCACTCTCCGCGGTGGCGACGCTGGTGCTCGACGAGGCCGACCGTTTGTTCGCACTGGGTTTCGCCGATGAGCTCGCCCGCATCCTTGCCCTCCTTCCGGCCCGCCGGCAGAATCTCCTTTTCTCCGCCACTTTCCCGCCGGCGGTGCGGGCCTTCGCCGAAAACCTGTTGCGTGATCCGGTTCGCGTCGATATACGGGCTGCGTCCGCCACGACGCCGGACATCCTGCAACGGGCCATCGAGGTTGATCCCCCGCGGCGCACCCAGTTGCTGCGTCACCTGGTTCAAACAAATGGATGGACTCGCGTCCTGGTTTTTGTCGCCACCAAATACGCCACCGAACACGTCGCGGAAAAACTGCGCAAAGCCGGCCTCGCCGCCGCCGCGCTCCACGGCGAACTCAGCCAGGGCGCCCGCACCCGGGCACTGGCCGATTTCAAGGCCTCAAAAGTGCAGGTGCTGCTTGCCACCGATGTCGCCGCCCGCGGCATCGACATCGCGCAAATGCCCGTCGTGGTGAACTTCGACCTTCCGCGCTCCGCCGTGGACTACACGCACCGCATCGGCCGGACGGGTCGCGCCGGCGAACGCGGTGTTGCCGTCAGTTTCATCAGCGCCGGTACTGATGCTCACTTCCGGCTGATCGAAAAACGCCACCGGCTCAACCTGCCCCGCGAACAGATGGCCGGCTTCGAGCCCGTCGATACCATTATACCGGGGCCGCCCCCGACGGGCGGCGTCAAAGGGAGACGCAAAAGCAAGAAGGACAAACTCCGCGAAGCCGCCCGCATGCATTCGGAACCTTGAACCAGTAACGCCAACCGGAACGGCCGGAATTTATTCCGGATCCCGATTGCGGCGGGCGATTGCCACAGTCCTCAGCCGTCTTTGCTCTTATCCACTAGGAACTCGAGGTCGCAGCCGACGGAAGCAGTCTGGGCTTGAAGGGGCGGGCCGCTCCCCCGTCAAGCCGCTTTTCTTTTGGCCAAAACCGGGTAGGGTTTCGGCCAGATGTTTGCCAACCTGTTCCATTTTAAGGCCCGCCGGGCGCCCGAGGGAGGCGGCCACGCCTTTGTGGCGGAGGTGAATGTGCGCCGGCCCGTGCCGCGCAACCCGCGGGTGGAAAAACTCATCCTGCTGTGCTGGGGACTGATTGCGGTGAAGCACGTGGCGGTCATCTGGGCCGTGCACCATTATCCGGTGCCATTTCACCAGCTGTGGATCAATTTCCCGACGTTCCTGCTCGGGCTGCTGGCCACGCTCGCTTACTATGTTCGGGAGTGACGGGTTATTTTATTTTGGATTTTAGATTCTCGATTTTCGATTGGTGGTCCTGTTAGTTCATCCACCCAGCGGCACTGCCAGCACCCGGTGTGCCGTTCTTCGCCCAATCCAAAATCTTCAATCGAAAATCGAAATGCCCTCTGTTCCCGGACTCCGCAGTAGTTACGACAAGACCGGCCGCCTCTTCTACTTCGGCCGCATGGTCGACAAAATCCGGCTGCATGCCGCCGGCCGGCTTCCCGCCGACTATCACGCCAACCTCGGCATCGGCTTCGATGCCCGCTGCTGCGGCTTTTTGCGCGTGGCTTACGCCGAGCTGAAGGCGCGTACGCTTGCCGGCGGCACCGACGAGGAAATCCTCGCCTGGTGTCATGAACGCGGTGGCATGCACACCGACGACGAGTGCCTCCTGTGGAATAATTTCATGATGAAACGCGGCTGGCGGGATGAAGCCGCACTGCTGCTCCAGCGGCGCATCAAGGAATACAGGCTTGAAGGCAAACCCATCGAGACCTTCTTCGACCTCAATGAATACGACGAGGGCCGCGACCCGGTCGGGACGCAGGCCTGGTCAAAGTAGCGCGTGATGAGCCCGCTGCAAAAGCGTTTTTCCTACACGCTGTCAGTGCTGAGTGTGCTGCTCGTGATCGTTGTGGCGGCAGCGGTCTGGGGTTGGTGGCAGATGCGCGGCAGCCTGCCGCAACTCGACGGCGGGCGCGCCCTCGTCGGCCTCGACGCACAGGTGAAGGTGGAGCGCGATGCCCTCGGCGTGCCGACGATCACCGGGGTCACGCGCAATGACGTGGCCCGGGCGACGGGTTTTGTCCACGCCCAGGACCGTTTTTTCCAAATGGACCTGTTGCGTCGCAGCGGCGCGGGCGAGCTGGCCGAGATTTTCGGCGCGGTGGCCCTGCCCATTGACCGGGCCCACCGGCTGCATGGTTTCCGCCACACGGCGGAGAAAGTCGTGGCCGCGCTTCCTGCAGACCAACGTGCGATCCTCGAGGCCTACACCGCCGGCGTGAACGCCGGCCTTGGCGCGTTGCCGAAAATTCCGTGGGAATACCTCGTGCTGCGCACCCCGCCGCAACCTTGGCGCGTGGAGGACAGCATCCTGGTTTCCTATGCCATGTGGTTCGACCTGCAGGATGCGACCGGCCGGCTGGAGCAAAACCTGCGTGCCGTGCAATCGACCCTCGGGCTGGCCGGTTTGAATTTCTTCGCACCCCGGGGTGATTCGTGGGACGCCGCCCTCGACGGCAGCACCTTTGCGCCCGCGCCGCTTCCGCCGTTGCGGCTGATCCCGCCGGAGGAGGAAAAGGTCGGGGCGCTTGCCCCCAACGGTCCGCACCCAGGCACCACGCCCTCCGTCCTTCCAGACCCTGCGCCGTCCTTTGTTCTCTGTGCTCCGTCCTCTGAATCATCTCTGCCGGGTTCGAACAGTTTTGCCGTCGACGGAGCCCATACTGCCAGCGGCGCAGCCTTGCTCGCGAACGACATGCATCTGGGCCTCAACGTGCCACTCATCTGGTATCGGGCCGTGTTTAACTGGCAGGATGCCGCGGGTGCCGCGCACCGTGTGGCCGGCGTGACGCTCCCCGGCACGCCCCTGATGATCATCGGCAGCAACGGGCACATCGCGTGGGGTTTCACCAATGCCTACATCGACACCAGTGATGTCGTGCTGGTGGAGGCCGAATCCATCGCGCAAATCCATTACCGCACGGCGCATGGCTGGGTGCAAATCGAGGACCGCTCCGATCCCATCAAAGTGAAAGGACAGCAGCCGGTGCCGTTCACCGCGCGCTGGACCGAGTGGGGTCCGATATTATCCGGACCGGAGGATGGTCGCTACCTCGCGTTGCGCTGGAACGCCCACGAGGTCGAATCCACCAACTTGAACCTGATCGAACTGGAAACCGCCACCACGGCAACTGACGCTGTGCACATCGCCCACCGCACCGGCATGCCCAACCAGAACCTGCTGGTGGCCGACGCCAGCGGCGCCATCGCCTGGACGCCCACCGGCACCATACCCCGGCGGGTCGGTTACGACGGCCGGGTGCCCGTCTCGTGGGCCTTTGGCGACCGTCATTGGGACGGCTGGCTGAAGCCGGACGAGATACCTGTCATCGCCAATCCCGCCGACGGGATCCTCTGGACGGCCAACCAGCGACTGGTCGGGGGCGCGGCACTGGCGAAGATCGGCGACAGCGGCTACGGCGGGGGTGCCCGTGGCGGCCAGATCCGTGACGATTTGAGGCAGCTCATCGCTTCCGGGAAAAAAGCAATGCCGACCGATCTGCTGTCCATTCAGCTCGACGATCGCGCGGTCTACCTGGGACGCTGGCAGAAATTCCTGCTCGACGTGCTGACGGACGAAGCCGTGGCGAAGAAAAGCGCCCGTGCGGACTTGCGCGACGCGGTGCGGCAATGGAATGGCCGGGCGAGTACGGATTCGGCGGCCTACAGGGTGGTTCGCAGCTACCGTCTGAAGCTGGCCGACCGGGTGCTGGCGCCGTTTTTTGAAAAGGCAACGGACAATGACGAACGGTTCAGCTACAGCCAGTTTCACTACGAGGACGCGTTGTGGCGGCTCGTGCAGGAAAAGCCTCTGCGGATGCTCAACCCGGCGCACAAGTCATGGGAGTCGCTGCTGCTCGCCGCCGCGGACGACGTGATCGCCGATGCCGACAAGGAGGGCGTGCCGCTCAAGCACTTTACCTGGGGCGCGCGCAACACCCTGCGGATGCAGCATCCGTTCAGTAGCTTTCTGCCGGGAACGCTGGCGCGGTTGCTCGACATGCCCGTTGAACCGCTGCCCGGTGACAACGACATGCCACGCGTGCAAGGCCGGGCCTTTGGCGCGAGCGAACGGCTGGTGGTGTCACCCGGCCATGAAAATGAGGCAATCTTCCACATGCCCGGCGGCCAGAGCGGTCACCCGCTCTCGCTCTATTACCGCTCCGGCCACGAGGCGTGGGTCAAGGGCGAGCCGACGCCGCTGCTGCCGGGCCCGGCGCAGCACACCCTGATGCTGCGACCCTGAATTTTCACAGGAGGAAACGGAGAAAACTGAGCCCAACCGAGGCATTGGGATCTTCCCGCGAATCCCGCCGATAAACGCGAAAATCAGACCAAGCGGGCCCGACCTCTTCCAGTTCGAGGCCGATTTGCGCCGATTCGTGTCATTCGCGGGCACCTCCTCTGTTCACTCTGTTTTCTCCTGTAGAAATTTTTGCTGTTGGGCTTTCCTTGGCGTTTGGCTATTGGCCTTTGCAGTTTCCCTCCCATGTCTCTCCACCTTCTCTCCCACCCGCTCGGCGCGCATGTGCTGACCCACCTGCGTGACAAGACCACCAAGCCCGCGCTTTTCCGCACGCTGAGCTACCAGATCTCGCTGCTGCTTGCGCTCGAGGCCACCCGCGATCTCGCCACTGAGGAAAAGGCCATCGAGACGCCGATGGAGCCGATGACCGGCC
>CAZBLQ010000096.1:9334-15725 GCA_964492635.1 uncultured Oleiharenicola sp. | reverse complement strand
CCGGCCTGCTCACCGCACCGCTCCGCAGCCGCTTCACGCTCAACACCCGGCTCGACTATTACGACCACGCCACGCTCGAAGGCATCGTCCGCCGCAGTTGCGACCTGCTCAAGGTCGGGCTCGATGACGGTGGCGCGCAGGAAATCGCCACCCGTGCCCGCGGCACGCCGCGCATCGCCAACAATCTCATTAATTTCTGCCGCGACTACGCGTCGGAGAAAGCCCAGGGCAAAATCACGCAACCCGTTGCCGCCGCCGCGCTGGAGCTTTTGGAGATAGACGCCGCTGGTCTCGACGAGATGGACAAGCGCGTGTTGCGGCTAATGGCAGAGAATTACCAAGGCGGTCCCGTCGGCCTCGGCACGATCGCCATCGCCGTCGGCGAGGAAGCCGAGACACTCGAGGAAGTTCACGAACCTTTCCTGATTCAAGAAGGTTACCTCGCCCGTACGGCGCAAGGCCGCGTCCTCACGGCCAAAGGCTACCACGCCATCGGTCTGAAAGCCGCGACCGGCGACCAGCAGTCCTTACTGTAGGGCGGGGTCGCCGAACCCCGCCGCTTCTGAAGATAATGATTCCGAACTCCGACAACTTGTTGATTGGCCTGATGCTGATACTCCCGGGGCTCTACTTGCTTTGGTTTGCTGGCGGTCATCAAGATTTTTATCGGGAGAAGCGATGGGAGAAATGGCGGATCAACCGTGCGTATCCCGTGAGAATGCTTTTTATGTGGGTCTGCCGTTATCGTAGCATCGAAGCGGTCAAACATTGTTCCCTCTTCTTCGGCGTTACGTGCATAGGCATTGGGATATGGGCCATATTTGCGAAATGAAGCCTATGGGGTCGATCCCGAAGCCTTTGCAGAGCATCAAGGCCCGGCCCGGAGACAAGCTGCACACCCAATTTCAGTGAACCGTGCCCGGCGCCGCTTTGTTCGGAGTTGGCGAAACTTCGAGAAGCTGTCTCGTCAGCTCTGTGATGCTTGGTGGCTCTATGATGCCACCGCCATCCACCCGGCCTTGAGCCGCACCATCAAAACAGCCGCTTCCAGTCGGCGACGCGCGGATTGAAAAACCCCGACTCCTGATAGGCGAGTTCAATGGTGCCATTCTCCCGCAGAATTTTGACGCCGTTGGAAAGTGCTCTGAGAATCTCGTCCGCCTGCGGCGAGGCCTTGGACACCACCCAGGACCGGCTGCCCAGGATGGCCACTTTGCAGTTCGGCACCGGCACCAACTTGGTCCCGCCGCTGACGATGCCCATGTCGGGGCTCGCTGAAAACTCGGACAGGGTAAAATCGGCCTGTTGCTTCTGAATCATCGAAAACACTAGTTCCGGGCGGATCGCCTTGACGACGCCCTTGAGCTTCATTTCGTCCATGGTCTTGACGTCGAGCGCCCACGTCGCGACCACCGCGACAACGCTGTCATGGAGTTCGTCCAGCGAGTTGATTTTCAACAGCCGGGCGTTGGTCGGGAGCACGTAGATCCCCTTCACAAATTCGCCTGTGCGGATGATCTCGTCCGTTTTCAGCAGGGCGTTGGCGTTCCGGGCGATCTCATCGTTCCAGATGGTCTCGGCGGTCAGCTCGGCCCGGCCCTCGATCACCTCGATTTTGGCCAGCTCGTAAGTCAGCTTCCGCACCAGCTCGAAATCAAAATCGAGACCGCCCGCCTTGAGCGCCTGCAGTTCGAGCAGCAGGTCAACCACCGGACGGCTGGCGTTCCCGTTCCGGAAATTCTTGATCTGCTCCCAAGGTGTCGCCGCTGTCCAGTTTTCAAAGGCGTCGGTGACCTCGGCGCAGGCGGAAATTTTCAGATGAACCTTCGCGGCAGCTCGCGGGGCCAGGAAACTTCCCGCCAAGGCAAAAGCCGCAATGACAAGACCCGCACGCAGCGGGTTTGCGAAGCGAAAATGGCACCGTTGTTTTTTCATGGCTGGAAAGGGAAACTGCACGCCCACCCGTTCGTTCGGGCAGGCGATGTAACTTATACTCTCGCCTACTATCGGACACATCTGCGCGGCCTTGAGCCCAAACCGGCCTAACCTGGAGCGATGGTGCAACGAACCGCCACCCGGGATGGCACGCGGTTGTGCCGGCTGGTTGACAGCCGGTTGGATCCGAGGCAGATAGAGCCTATGATCGCCGGTCGACGAGCCGCCACCGGATTGGTCTGACCCTCACGGGACATTACCCACCCTCAATGCCCGACCAACCGATAAAGCCGACCCTCTCGCACCGCTATTCCCGCCGGCGATTCATCACCACCCTGCTGGCCGCACCCGTCCTGACCGCCTTCTATACATGGCGCATCGAGCCGCACTGGCTGGAATTTGTTTACCGCGATCTCCCGATCGCCAACCTGCCCCCATCCCTCACCGGCAAACGGCTGGTCCAGTTGAGCGACCTCCATATCGGGCCACAAGTCGATGAAGATTACATCATCGAGGCTTTTCAACGGGTCGCTGCAACCCAGCCCGACTTCGTGGTGCACACCGGAGACCTGATCACGTATCGCAATGCCGGGACCATCGAACAGGCCCGCCGCGTGCTGGAGCATTTTCCCCGGGGGCGGCTCGGCACCGCCGCCATCCTCGGCAACCACGATTATGGCCGGAACTGGTCCGACGCAGTCGTGGCCACCAAGGTCGAACGCATCCTGCACGAAGCGGGTGCCGTGGTCCTGCGCAACGCCCGCGTGCATATCGCCGGCCTGGAGCTGATCGGCACCGATGATCTCTGGGCCTGGCGTTTTTCGGTGTCCAAGGCCTGTCACGGGCTCGATCCGCTGCAACCATCCCTTATGCTCTGCCACAATCCCGACGCCTGTGATCTGGCCGGCTGGGAATGTTATCAAGGCTGGATTCTCGCCGGCCACACTCATGGCGGGCAATGCAAACCGCCGTTCCTGCCTCCCCCGCTGCTGCCGGTCCGCAATCGCCGCTACACGGCCGGAGAGTTTTCCCTGTCCGGCGATCGCAAACTGTATATCAACCGCGGCGTGGGCCACCTGCTGCGCGTGCGCTTCAACGTCCGTCCGGAAGTCACCGTCTTTCGCCTGCTGCCCGCCTGAAGCGATCCTGAATACCGCCTGTCCCATCGGGTTTCTTGCTGTGCTGCCACTTTCATCTCGTCGCCATTTGACCCGTCGAATGGATGCGGGATAAAGCCACCCGGGACCGGGCAGCAGTTGCTTTTGGAGAGCATTGCCACCCGACCCCAAGGGCTGAACCCATTACCTGCTGCCGGCCGCTTGAGCGACCGGGGCATTCATTTCGAGTGAATACCAGTTGATTTTCCTCGTGCAGAACATCACGAGCGCGAGCGCGGCAAAAAGTGCGGCGGTGCCGGCCACCAGTGCGTAGTCCTGCGACTTCAACACGAAATAAAGATAACCGTAGGTCGCACCCAGCCCCCCGCCGATCACCAGTGTCCTCCGGCCGGTTTTCAGAAAGCTCCACGCATAGCACGAAACCAGCGCGGTGCACGATGCCGCGGCCGCGGCATACGCCCAGCCGGTGGGCCAGAATTCCGCCAGCGCCAGATACGCGAGGTAGAACAAGCACAGGGCCGCGCCGACCATCGCATATTGCAACGGATGGATGCGCAGCGCCGCAGTAATCTCGAACAGGAAGAACACCGCAAAAACCAGGACAAAGAACAGGATGCCGTATTTCTGCGCCCGTTCGACCAGCCGGTAGCCGTCCACCGGCTGGGTGAAAGCCACGCCAAAACTGGCGGCACTGAGTTTCTTCATCATTTCCCGGCTGTCCGTGGAGCGGCTGGTCCAACTCTGGCCAAAACCGCGGCTGAAATGCGAGGTCATCCACTCGGCGGTAAAACCACCCGCCCCCACCGTGCGTTTCACCGGCAGATACGCGCCGCCAAACGATGGATCGGCCCACGGCGAGCTCAGGCTTACCTGCGTGGCCTTGCCCGCCGGCACGATATCCAGCCGCTCACTACCCTGCAGCGCCGCCTCAAAGGCGAATTCCAGTTTTGCACCCGCGGCCGCCCCATCGATCTTCGCCGCCAGCGACAGGCCATCACAACCGGGGGCCTCCGCCGCCTCAAACGCAAACGCCCGCCCGCCGTTGAGCGCAACTGGCGAGACTGCGCGGATGCCCCGCAAGTCGGCCACGCCAAATAACACCTGGGCTTTTTCCCAGGCAATCTCCTCCGCGACGATACCCGCGGCGGCGAAATCCGGTTGAAAATATCCGGTCAGTTTCAGCTTTGTGCTGTAAACCACCGCATCGTAGATGCCACGGTGGCGTATCTCGGGTTCCACCGGCCCGGCCACCGTCAGGGTCTCGGGCAAAAAATAGGCCGTGGCCGGCACCTGCTCCGTTTCCTCCACGTCTGTCTTCCTGCCGCCCACAATGCGGGCGTGGATGGCCTGCGTTTTGTAAGTGTAGGGCACCGCGAGCACGGGCCCGGTCACGAGTTGCCGCTGCCCCCAAATGGCGGCGATCTCCCGAGTGGCCTGCTCTTGGAAGCCCTGGCGCTCGCCCAGCACGCTGTTGGTCATTGACAGCGGGATGAGCAGGAGCGCGATGAGCAGGCAGATGCCGCCCGTTTTAAGAAAGACAGAAAGCCGGCGCTTGGCCGGCGTGGGAATGACCGGGGGCTCGGAGTTCATCGGCCACCTCCGGTCTCGTCGCTCGTGCGTGAACCGATCCACATCAGGCCGAGGAAGGTTGGCGCGGCGTAGCAATAAAAGTGATAGAGCGTGTCGGTCGCGGAGTGCGAGTGCTCATCGAGCACCACGAAGACCTGTGCGAGGAACGCCACCGCAGCCAGGGCGGTGACGTAGCCGAGCCAGTGAATGGGGCGGTAAAACCAGCCCCAGCGTTTGAACCAGAGGACAGGAGGTGCGGAGTTCATGACCTCATCCTGCCCGGGCAATGTGAAGCCCGTGTGAAGCGACGGTGAAATCGCGCGGAAAAAAATTAACCACCATTCCACCCCAATGGCCCACGCATGAAATCCCGACGAAACCAGACCGAGCACAAGTAACCTAATAGGTTACTTGTGCTCGGGTCCATCTCTCCCCTCTTTTCCCAATTAGTGGGATAGCAGTGTCAACCAGTGGTTACCCACCGAAGACCGGCACCCACAAGACCGCCCGCGCTCCGCCCTCCGGACGATTCGTCAGGGTGGCATCGCCGCCATGGAGATGGGCGATCTCCCGCACCAGGGCCAGACCAAGCCCCGTGCTTTTTCGCGCCGTGCCCGGTCGGGGAAGGGAATAGAACCGCTCAAACACCCTTGGCAGCGCATAATCCGGCACACCGGGACCGCGGTCTTCCACTGCCAGAATCACGCGGTCGTTCTCCGTTGCAGCCGTGAATGTCACCTCACCGCCGGCGGGCGAGAACTCGAGCGCGTTCTGCAGCAGGTTCACCAGCGCCTCGCGGAGCAGCACCCGCTCACCCTGCAACCGGCCCCGGGCCACGCCGACAGTCAGCGTCACCCGCGCACCCGCGTAAGCCGGGCGCAGCACCTCGGCCGCCTCGGCCATCAAACCGGCCAGATCGACCGGTTCCGTCTGGCGGAGCACCTTGCGCGCCTCAAGCGAAGACAACTCGAGCAGCCGCTCGACAATCTGCTGGATTCGCGCCGCCTCGTTGCGAATGTTCTCATGAAATTTCCGGCGTTGCTCCTCCGGCATTTCCTCTCCCAGCAGCTCAGCCGCACCCCGGATGGCCGCCAACGGCGCCTTGACCTCGTGCGCCAGCGCCTGCGTGTAGCGCTCGACATGCTGCCGGCCCTCCAGCGAATCGCGCATTTCCTCAAAGGCCTGGCTGAGTTCCGCGATTTCCCGGGCCCGCGACCGGGGCGGCGCGGCCGGGCGGCCGTCGCGGACGTTCCGCGCGTACACCGTCAGCCGTTCGAGCGAGTGCGCCAGCCGCGCGGCGATCCACCAGCCGGCCACGAGCATCACCAGACCGATCGCTCCCGCATATCCCATCAGGCGCCAGCGCGCCGCGCGCACGCCCTCGGCGACGGACGCCAGTGGCCGCCCGACGCCAACCCAGCCCACCAATTCGCCCAGCCGCCGGACCGGCGCCACCACCCGCAGTTCGTTGCCCACTTCGGCGACGTTGACCACGGTGTAATTCTCCGAAGCCGCCCGGCCGCCTCCGGTCATGGTCCAGACATACTGCTGGTCCTTGTCCCGCCTCGCCGAATCAAAGAGCACCCGACCCTCCCGGTCGCAAGCGAACACCCGCAGCACATCGACGTGCGAAGGCAGCGCCTCGAGTTTCTGTGGCCAGTTTTCATCCGGGGAGACCGGCGCGGCAAACGCCGCCAGATAGGCCGCCGTGTCGCCCAGCGTGCGCCGCATCGATTCCACGTAGCGCAACCGCACATCGCGCAACACCA
>CAZBLQ010000096.1:0-9234 GCA_964492635.1 uncultured Oleiharenicola sp. | reverse complement strand
TCGAGCGTTTTCCCCCGGTAGCTGATCTGACAGCGTCCCTCGTCGTGCCTCCAGACCGCGGGCACAGCGACCGCAGTGATGGCACCCTTGCTGCGCCGCAACACCGCACGCACCCGGGAAGTCAGCTCGCGCGGGCTGAAGGGTTTGGCCAGGTAATCGTCCGCCCCAAGTTCGAGCCCGACAATCTTATCCACCTCGCCACTGCGCGCCGTGAGAAAAATCACCGGCACTTTGTCCCGCCGCTGGATTTCGCGGCAGACATCGAACCCGCTCATGTCGGGCAACCCGACATCGAGCACGACCAGGGCGATCGGTTGCTCCCGGAGGACTGCCAAAGCGTCCCGTCCCGTGATTTTCCAGAGCGGCTCAAATCCTTCCGTTTTCAGGGCATAGACGATGGTCTCGGCGATCGATGCCTCGTCCTCAACCACCAGAATGATCTGACGCGCTTGCGACATGCACCACCTATGTGTCCGCAGTGCAGGATGGTTTCAAGCAGCCTTCTACCCATCCACCGGTTGGGGGCGCAGCCCGCGAAAGTCGCGTTGACGGGGCGAAGTCTCACCGGCTTTCTCGTCCCATGCACAAGCTGATACCCTGCGCGCTTGGTTCGATTTTCCTGCTTGGAGCTGGGCTCACTTTGTCGGTCGCGGCGACTCCGGGCGACAAGACGGTGACCGTTTACACGAACCTCACCGTCATCGACGGCACCGAAGCGCCCGCCGCGCCTGACATGGCAATTGTAGTTGAGGGCGAGCGCATCAAATCCGTGCTGCCGATGGCCGCACTGGCCAAGGAGCCCGTACCCGACGCCACCTTGGTCGATCTGTCGGGAAGATTCGCCCTGCCCGGCCTCATCGACACGCACCAGCACCTCGGCACCACGCCCAACCGGCGGGCCGCTGAGGCGCAATTGCACCGCATGCTCTATGGCGGCATCACTGCCGTGCGCGACATGGCCGGCGACGGCCGGTTCCTGGCCGAGCTGTCGCGCGCCGCCCGCTTGTCGGAAATCCCCGCACCGGAAATCTTCTTCTCCGCCCTCATGGCCGGCCCCGGGTTTTTCACGGACCCGCGCACGCACCAGGCAGCGCAGGGAGCCGTTCCGGGGAAAGTACCGTGGTTGCAGGCAATTACGGCGCAAACCGATATGCCCACCGCCGTCGCCCTGGCCCGCGGCACCGGCGCCTCCGGGATCAAGATCTATGCCGATCTTCCCGTGACGGAAGTGCGCCGGATCATCGCCGAGGCCCACCATCAGGGGTTCCCGGTCTGGAGCCACGCCATGATCTTCCCCACGACCCCAGCTGAAGGCATCGCCGCGGGCGTCGATTCCGTCTCCCATGCCTACATGCTGGCTTACCAGACGAATGCCCGGCGGCCTGACGCCTACGGCGCGCGGTTTCCCGTCAATGCGCAGCAATTCCAGAATGACGCCACCGTGCTGCCGGCGCTGTTTGCGGACATGCGCCGGCGGGGCGTGATCCTCGACGCCACGGTGCACACGTTCTTCGAGTCGGACCTGCACAAAAAGCCGGATGCACCCAGCCGCGGACCGATCGGTGCGCAGGTCACGGCGGCAGCCTACAAGGCGGGCGTCGCCATCGCCGCCGGCACTGATTTTGTTCCCCCGGCCGTTGACGCGTACCCCGGCCTGCAAACAGAAATGGAAACGCTTGTTCGCGAAACCGGCATGAGTCCGGCCGACGTCATCCGCTCGGCAACCTCCATCGCCGCCCGTGCGCTCCAGACCGGGGACCAGATGGGCACGCTCGCTCCCGGCAAACTCGCGAACCTCGTGATCGTTTCCCGCGATCCGCTCGCAGATATCACGGCGTTGCGCGAAGTCTTGCTCACCGTCAAACGCGGCCGCGCTTATCCGCGCTCGGATTATCAGCAACCCGATGCCCGGGTCCTGGCCGAGGATTTTTGACCTTCCCATGAAAGACGTTTATCCACCCACCACACTTGATCGCCGGCAATTCCTGTCGATGACCGGATATCTGGCCGCCGCCTCCGCCCTCGCCGCCTCAACTGATTCTCCCACCCAAATCCCCGCGCTCAACGGCGATCCACTTATCATCAACGCGCTGGGCGGTCTTTCGAACCCCAACCTCGAACAGGAGACCCCGGCCGCCGGTCAGCCCGTTGCCGCGACCCGGGCCACCGAGGTGGACGAACGCGCCATCGCGGACTCCCTGGCTTCCGGCCTCACCGCGGTCAACGTGACGCTCGGTTACGTCGCGGGTTCCATGGAGCCGTTCGAACACACCATCCGCGAAATCGGCATGTGGGACCGGATTGTCCGGGAGAATCCCCGACTGCTCAAGGTCTACACGACCACCGACATTCTCCGCGCCCGCATCGAGCACCGCATCGGCGTAATCTACGGTTTTCAAAACGCCGCGCAGGTCGGGTCGGATTCCTCCCGCATCGACATCTTCGCCGACCTCGGCGTACGTGTCATCCAGCTCACCTACAATCCCCGCAACCAGCTTGGCGACGGGGCCGCCGTGGTTGAGAACCACGGCCTCACGCCCCTTGGCCGCGAGGTCGTCGCCCGGCTCAACGCGCGGCGCATCATGGTCGACCTGTCCCACAGCGGCGAGAACACCTGCCTCGAGGCCGCGCGCCTCTCCACCCAGCCTGTTTCAATCAACCACACCGGCTGCCGCGCCGTGATGGATCTGCCCCGCAACAAGACGGACGCCGAGCTCCGGCTCGTGGCGGAGCGCGGCGGTTTCATCGGCATTTATTTCATGCCGTTCCTACACCCGGCCGGCCAGGCCCGGGCGGCCGACGTCGTGCGCCATATCGAGCACGCCCTGAATATCTGCGGGGAGGACCATGTCGGCATCGGCACCGACGGCTCGGTAACGCCCATCGACAACCTCGGACACTACCGCGAGCAGTTAGCCAAGGAAGTCGCCGCCCGCCGGCAGGCCGGGATCAGCGCCCCCGGTGAGGGCCCCGACACCCTGCCTTTCGTCATTGATTTGCGCGGCGTCGATCAATTTCGGCAGCTGGCCCGGCTGCTCGCCGAGCGCGGGCATCCGGGTACCCGGATTGAAAAAATCCTTGGCGGCAACTTCCTCCGGTTCGCCCGCGACGTCTGGGGCGCCTGAGAGATCGTCCCAGTTGATTCGCTTTGGATCCGCTTGGTTCAGCTTGGCTGGAGGCGGGACTAGCAGTCCCGCGGGCTGCTGGTTGCGATGTCAATGCCTCGCGGGGCTACTAGCCCCGCCTCCACTCTATACAAATGCACCGAAGCTTGGCCCAAGTATCAAGATGGCTGCACCTGAAAGCAGAACTGCCGTAGGTCAAACGTCACCCAGCTGCGGCCGGAGCACGATCTCCTCGACGACGGTGCGGCGGCTGAGCCGGTGAATGTCCAGAATGGCTCGGGCGATGTCTTCTGCCGGCATGATGCGCTCCCGCTTCACGCCGCTGCCCGACCAGGAGGGGGTCCAGGTGGCGCCGGGGTGAATGCAGCAGACGCGCACGCCCTTGTCCTTCAACTCGGCCCGCATGACCTTCGTCAGCCCGGTGACGCCAAACTTCGCGGCACAATACGCCGCGCCGTTGGGATACGCCTGCAGGCCGGCGATCGAGCTCATGTTGAACACGTCGCCGCGGCCGCGTTTCACCATCGCCGGCACAAGGGCCTGCGAAACCAGGAACACACTGCGGAGATTGGCGGCAATCTGCGCGTCGAAGTCCGCTGCCTTCATCTTCAGGAACGGTGCGCCGAAAAATTTGCCGGCGTTGTTGATGAGCACATCCACGGGACCAAAGTGCCCGGTCACTTTCCTGGCCATGGCCGCCACCGCGGCCTCATCGCTGACGTCACAGGGAAATATCTCCACCTCGGCGCCGAGCCTGATGCAAGCCCGCGCGGCGGTGCGAAGGTTTTTCTCGCTGCGCGCCACCAAGGCGAGCCGGGCGCCGGGCAGCTCCGCCGCAAAAACCTTCGCAATGGCCGCGCCAATGCCCTGCGACGCGCCGGTGATGAGGATGACGGGTTTCATGAAATTATCGCGGAAACGCGGAAGGGCGAAAACGCCGAACAGGGATTGGCCATTGATGATTCCGTGGTTCCGTCCTTTCGTGCTTCCGAGATCTCTTCCTCAGCACAGCAGCGAGCCGAAGTCCATGAAGTCGGCGGTGAAGCCGCCCTTCACGCCCTTGCAGATCACGCTGACCGCGTCGTGGGAGTGCAGTGACTCAAGATGCGAGCAGGCGATGCGGAAATCCCGGATGCGCTTCTCGGCGTCGAACACCTTGTAGAGCAGCCGGGCGGCATCCTCGACAAACTTGAGGTAGGCGCCGTTGAGCTCGGCGAAGGCCTGTTCGTCCTCGCGCTTTACCATCACCTGCGTCTCGGTCTGGAGCGCCTTAAGGCAGAGGGCGTGCACGTCCTCGATCCAGATTTTCCGGCCCTCGGCCTCCTCGATGGTCACGCGCGCCTTGCTGCGCTGCGAGTGCGGCACGCCATAGGCGCGACGCTTGTCCCGGGCGTGTTCGGTCAGTTCGGCCGAGCAGGGGCAGGCCGAGGAGTAGACGAAATCGAAATGGATGAAGCGGCGGTAACGGCCGTCGCGCGTCATCACCCCCTCGAAGGCCACCTGATAAAACTGCCAGCCCTCCAGCCCGCTGCGCAGGCTCGGCTGCATCATCGGGTAGGAAAACGCGATCTTCAGCCGCGCATCCTTGGTGTCGACGTTGCGCAGGTAGCTTTTCAGGATTTTTCCCATCCACTCGCCGGTGGTGACGCCGTCCTTGTGCTCGTAGAACGAACGCATGATGCGGCTCATGTTGATGCCCTTCAACTCGGCCTCGAGCGACACGGTCCCGGTGACGCTGGTTTCTAGCGTCAGGATCTTGCCGGCCTTCGTGCGGTATTTGAGCGGCAGTTTGAAATTGTGGATGCCGACCTGCTGGATCGGCACGTGGGCGCCGTGGATGGCCTCGTGCGCCACCTCCATCATGTCGGGCATCGAGGCGCGGTAGGCGGCGCTGGCCCGGAATTTCTTGTCGTAGCCGCGCTTGATCGGGGGCAACTGGCCGCAGCTCGAGCGGTGGAGATACATTTGTTTCATGATGGCGGGTCGTTTTTGGTTGGCGTGGCCGCGGGTGACGTTAACCGCGGATAAGGGTCAGGCGCGGTCGGGGCCGAAAAATTCGGCGAAGTTGCGCGGGGTTTCGTAAAGGCGGACACAATGGAGGCGGCCCGCCTTGAGGTGGGGTTCAATCTGGTGCCAGAAAGCGATCACCAGGTTCTCCGTCGAGGGGATGATGTGCTTCAGGAAAGGCACCTCGTCGTTCAAGTTGCGGTGGTCGCACTGGTCCGCGACCGCCCGGTGGAGGATGCGCTTCAGTTCGCCCAGATCAATGACGTAGCCGGTCACCGGGTCGGGCGAGCCCCGCACGGTGACTTCGAGCACGTAGTTGTGGCCGTGCCAGTGCGGGTTGGTGCAGAGGCCATATTGCTTCCGGTTCCACGCCAGGCTCCTTACCGGATTGTAGAGCCGGTGCGCCGAGTTGAAATGCACCTGGCGCGTGATGAAAACCGTGCCGGCTAGCGGGCGCACTTTCTTCACGGGCGTTTTGCGGCTGGTGGCCTTCTTCGGCATGGAGGGTCAAGCGAAGCCAGATTCCGCCCAGCGTCAAACCTTGGCCGTGGCCGGTTCGGGACGGTTTGTCTTGTCATCGCGAGCCCGGCGCCGCCGGGTGTGGCGAGCCAGCTAGAGCCAAATGGATTGCTTCGTCGCTATCACTCCTCGCCATGACAGATCGAGCCACGCCCAAGCTTCAGTCCGCCACCATGTTTCACCTTGCACGCCCGCGGTTCAGGACCTGCTTGCGCGCTTGCCGTATGCGCCCTGCTCCCGCCTACTGGGTGCAGCTCATGGACAAGCCGGATTCCCGCCCCTCCCATGCCGGCTTATTCCGCCAGGCCGGCTCCCGCATCCTCACGTTCTGGCCGTACAAGATGATCGGGACGACCCTCGGCATGACCGTGTTCTTTGTCATTTATTTCTGGCTGCTGAATCACCCGTTATTCCCCATCACCCTGGTGCCGCTCACCGCGATTGACCGGCTGGTCGGTTTCCAACCGGAGGCCCTGCCGCTCTACCTTTCACTGTGGCTCTATGTGTCGCTGGCGCCCGCGCTGGTGATCAACCGTCGCGAACTCGTGTCTTACGGTCTGGCCGCGGTGGTGCTCAGCGTGATCGGGCTGGGGATTTTTCTTTTCTGGCCGACCGCCGTGGCCCTGAGGGAGATCGACTGGTCGCAGCATCCCAGCTTCTCGATTCTCAAATCGGTCGACACTTCGGGTAATGCCTGCCCTTCCCTGCACGTGGCTTTCGCGGTGTTCACGGCCGTCTGGTTCGAGCGACTGCTGCGCGAGATGGGCGCCGGGCGTGTGGTTCGCGCACTCAACTGGTTCTGGTGCGTGGGCATCCTCTATTCCACCATCGCCATCCGCCAGCATGTCGTGCTCGACGTCCTCGCCGGAGCCGTGCTCGGAGCGATTGTTGCAGCCGGACACCTGCGCTGGCTGCGAATCTCAGGCTGAACAATTCAAACGAAATTGACCACGGATTTCACGGATGACACGGATCAGGTCACAATCCTTCGATTTAGAATTGGATTTCGAAATCCGTGATATCCGAGTAATCTGTGGTTAAAAATCAGAAGCTTCGGTTTGGTTGCAGCCGACATCAGGGCTTGAACCCAAACATCCTGCGGCCTTTTCTTCCGCCATGACTCGCCACCCCCGTTCCGGTTTTGGTTTCCGGTGGATAAAATTATTAGGCAAATAAATCACATGAAGCGCGACATGGAACTAGTGCGCCTGATTCTACAGGCGCTTGAAGGCGACCAGGAAGCAAAAGTGCGTTCGAGCGCGGATTACTCGACCCAACAAAGAGCTTACCACGTGGCATTGATGATCGAAGCTGGCTTGCTCATCGGCGTCACCCACAATAACCCCGATGGTGTACCCGAAGGCTATTTCGTCTCGCGTATGACGTGGGGCGGTCACGATTTTCTCGATACGATGCGCGACGACACAATTTGGAAGAAGGCCAGGGAGCATGTTATTAAACCTGGAGCTTCATGGACGTTCGACCTTTTGAAAGAGTGGGCGAAGCATGAAATCCAGCAGAAGCTAGGGCTTCCAGTTCAGTAGCTCATGGCGTTCATCTCTATAATCTAGGTTAACAAGGATGGCTGTCACTCAGTCGTCGGCACGACGCACTGATAGCCTTGCTCCTGCAAACGTTCGAGCACCCGGCGGATGGCATGCACCCGGATTGCCGCCGGCACGCTCGGTCCCTCATGCAACAGCAGGATTGCCCCGGGGGCCAAGTTGCGCATCACGCGATCGGCCACGACTTCCACATCCCCGTGCCGGCGCTCCAACCCGCGGGCGCTCCAGCCCACGCAGGTGAGACCGCGCGCCGCCAGTGCGTGCCCCAGCCAGAGATTCTTCAAACCGGCCGGTGCGCGAAACCGCACCGGGCTCACTCCCGCCGCGCGCAAAACCGCCAGACCCTCATCCAGTTCGCGGGCCACCCGCGCGGGCGAGGCGCACCAGAAAGACGCCAGCGGATGCGTCTGCGTATGGTGTCCCACTTCATGCCCGGCGGCGGTCATGGCCCGAACCAGTCCGGGATGGGCGGCGGCTTTTTCGCCGATCACAAAAAAAGTCGCCCGCGCCCTGTGTGCCGCCAGCAGCTCGAGGATGCGCGGCGTGTCCTCCGGGTCGGGGCCGTCGTCAATCGTCAGCCACACCTCGCGCCGGGCGGTCGCAAAGCGCCGGTGTACGCGCACCAGACCCTGCGCCGACGGCACAAACAGATGCCAGCCCAGCAGCGCGTCCGGCCCGAACCACAGCGCCAGCGCCGCCGCAGGCGCCGAGAGGCCCACGCCGATCGCCGCGATTTTTCCGGCCAGATTGACGAGAATCAATAACCACACGCGACGGGTCTAGCCGGCCGCGGCCTTGCGCTCAAGCCTGCGGTGGACAGCCATGGGCTTTCATAAAGCAATGCGAGCGACAGCGTGACTGGTTTGGTGTAGCAGGGCGGGATCGCTGATCCCGCCGATAAGCGCGACGGCTGGATCAGCGATCCAGCCCTACAGTTTCAATCCCAAGCCTCCGGCTCGGCTCAAAACTTCACCGCGTAGCCGAGCGTAAAGCCCAGCGCGTCGATACCTGGATTGGGCTTGGTCTGCCCGCCGTTGGACATGTGCTGATACATTATCCCGGCGGTCAGATGAGCGTTGCGGGAGGTGACGTGCTCGATACCGCCACGGATGAACCAGTTCAAAGTAAAATCCTGGCCCTGACCGCCCTTGACGCCTTGTGAATCGATGAAGCCGGCGCCACCGCCGGAACCGGTGTACAGCGACCAGGTGCCGGACTTGTTCCACAACTCGAGGGAAGGCGACCCCGAGAAACCGAGATAGTGCGTTTCCGGCCCGTGCTCTATCCAGGTGCCGATCAGGGCCAGACGGTGACGAAACAGAAGCCTTGATCCATCCGAGAAAGTCCAGCCGAACGCCTCGGGCGATCGCCAGGACAACTGGGTCGGCACGAGCCGGTAGGCGATGGGCGTGCCCGTGCCGATTTCCCACAGCAAACCGGATTCAACCGTCCAGGTGCTCGACTCCCAAGGTTGGGCTGGAGCCGGCTCGGCCGCGCTCATTGAGGCGACTCCGAGAACGGGTGCGAGCAAGACGATCTTTATGAGAGAATGCATGAGTTGGGTGGTGTGCGGGAGCGGATTGGGGTAGCGCCAGCCAAGTTCCCCGAGTGGTGGCGATGCGTCAACCATGCTCGCCGGAGAGTATGTGTCCGCTTGCCGCCGCGTGTTCCCTTTGGTCTGGATATTTTTGTGGGGCTTTGCGGCAGGCTTCGATCCGGTCATGAAGCCGCCGCCGCCCGTGCCGCCCGGGAATGACTTGCACCCCGTTTGCCCATGGTGCATCGATAGAGCTGGTTGCTTTACACCAAGACCGGCCCCGTCAAGCTCCTCGGTCTGACCGCCACGATCAATCAACCCTGCTCATGTCCATTGCCACGGCCGAACTGCCTCCGTTGAGAATCGCCTTCGGGCCGGACCAAAACGATGTCTTCAACGCCGGACTGCCTGTGCTTGCGGGCGAGCCCGTGGAGGATTTTTTCGGCACGGCCCGGCCGGCGGGACGGGTCGGGACCCTCGC
>CAZBLQ010000095.1:0-15910 GCA_964492635.1 uncultured Oleiharenicola sp. | reverse complement strand
GCGTCGAGGGTGATGTTGCTCGTGAGGCCGAGCTTGGCGTCGAGCCCGGCCCGGATCTGGGTTTTCGTTTCACCCCCCGCCCCGGTTTCCACGCGGGCAGAGCTGTACGGCACCAGTTCGAAGCGCCGCGCCGCCCGGAGTCCGGTCAGGCCGTGCAGTTCGCCGAATGATTTCACATTACCGGAGTCGTCGTTGGCGAGCAGGTTCCAGTCGGATTCCTCCTTCAGCCGGTCGATCCAGCGCCACGAATGCAGGCCCCACACGGAGTTGCGCGAATCGTAACGCAACTGGCTGAGCGGGATGAGAAACTCCGCCGTCCAGCATCCGGCCTCGTGCGCCACCTTGCCCTCCCAGACGGCGTTCCAGGTGGTGTCCCAGGAATCATTGTACAGGCGCAGGTCGATCTTCTGGCCGCTCCCGGTCAGATCGAACTCAAAGCCTGAGCGCTGGTCATGATAGCTGTCGAAATTGACGCCCATGACATCGCCGGCAAACGCGTCGCGGCCGCCCGCCTGCCGCGAGCGCCGGGCGATGGGTTCGTCATACGCGCGCATTGCGACGTAGATATTGCGGTCGTCGTAGAGAATCTTGATTTCCGTCGCCTGGGAGGCGGCGGCCTCGTATTTCGGCGTCAGTTGCGTGTATCCCCCGCTCCACTCGCCGGGTCCGGTCCAGCAGGCGTCATCCAGGCGGCCGTCGATCACCGGCGCGGGCCCGGTCAGCCGCGTGATGTTATAGATGCGTTTCGGCCGGGCTGATTGCGGCGGTTTCACCGGCTCGGCCGCCGGCAAGGCGACCGGCGGAACGGCGAGCGCAAGCAGAACGCCGAGCGCAAAAATGATAATGGTGCGCCGGGGGGGCATGGGGAAAATCGTCGCCCATCCTACCGCCCACCCGACGCGGTTGCACAGCAATGATTGTCATTGGCCGGTCACATATTAACGGGCCGCGGGGTGAGGCTGAGGTTCCCTAATGCAAGGACGCGGGTTGCGCCGGGAGCCAATCACCGGTGGCGGGCAGCAAGAGCCTCGGAGCACGCCCCGGGCACTTGCCGCGTGGCTTGTCTTGCGGGAAGTTTCCGGTTTTCATCCGGGTCATCACCCCGATCCCCATGAGAACAAAATCGTTTCTATTCAGTCTTCTTGCCCTGACGGTCTCAACGGCGCTTTGCGCCCAAGACGCCGTGAATGAATTTGCCGGGCTGGCCAGGATCCGCCCGGACGTGAAATCAAAGCGCGTCGGCAGTTACGACCGGACCGGCGGCAACGGGGACAACATGTCCGGAATCTCCGATGGCGCCAAAGTGAACATCATGGACGTGAAAGGCCCCGGCATCATCACCCACATGTGGATCACGCTCGCACCCGGGGCGGAAAACCTGAACCGCAACGATGTCATCATCCGGATGTACTGGGACGGAAATACTTTCCCCTCGGTCGAGGCGCCGATCGGGCCCTTCTTCGGCAATGGCTGGGGCGAGGTGTACAACTTTGTCAGCGCGCCGCTGGCGGTGACGCCGGGCTGGGGCAAGTCCTATGTCAGTTATTTCGCCATGCCGTTTGCCACCGGGGCGAGGATTGAGATCGAAAACCAGAGCGGCCAGAAGATCGACGCCCTGTACTTCAACATCGACTACGAGGAATTGCCGAGCCTCCCCAAGGAACTCGGCCGTTTCCACGCCTGGTACAACCATGAGGTCACCCCGGCGCTGCCCGGCGGCGAGAACGAGTGGGGCCTGCTCGGCCCGACCGGCAACAACCCCGACGGCAAAGGGAACTACGTCTTCGCCGACATCAAGGGCAAGGGGCACTTCGTGGGCGTCAACTATTACGTCAACTGCCCGAGTACGATGTGGTATGGCGAGGGTGACGAGATGGTGTTCATCGATGGCGACCCCCACCCGACCTTGAACGGCACGGGGACCGAGGACTATTTCAACACCTCGTGGTCGCCCAAGGAACTGTTTCAACATCCCTATTTCGGCTATGCCCGGGTGAACAACGGCACCGGCTGGCTCGGGCGCACCCACCTCTATCGTTTTCACATCGCGGACCCGGTGCATTTCGAAAAATCCTGCCGCTTCACCATCGAGCACGGCCACAACAACAACCTGACGCTTGACCTGGCCTCGGTCGCCTACTGGTACCAGGACAGTGCCAGCCCGTTGCCGCGGTCGTTTGCCAAGGCGGAGCGGAAGCCCATGCCGGAGATCACGCCGTCCGACATCCATCTTTGGCGCGATGCCTGGCGGAAACAAAATGGCAACGGCGCCACGCTCTGGGGCAACGAACGAAAACCCTGAAAGAGCTGAGATTGTTCAACGGTCATTGGTCAGTATTCATTTCACCGAAGGCCATCGGTGATAAACCGTCCCCCGATGTCTGACTCTGATCCTGATTCCACTCCGTCCGCGGCGGGCGCGCCCACCCCGCACCACCGGCGTCCGCGCTATTCCGGCAGGCATCCCCGGCGCTTCGAAGAAAAATACAAGGAGCTCAACCCCGGACGTTACACCGCCGACGTGGCCAAGGTGCTCGCCTCGGGCAAGACGCCCGCCGGCAGCCACCGGCCCATCATGGTGACCGAAATCCTCGAGGTGCTCGCACTCCAGCCCGGCGAGCTGGCCGTGGATTGCACGCTCGGCTTCGGCGGCCACGCCCGGGAATTGCTGGCGCTCCTCGCCCCGGGCGGCCGGCTCATCGGGCTGGATGTCGATCCGGTCGAACATCCCAAAACCACCGCCAGCCTGCGCTCCGCCGGCTGGGGTGAGGATGTTTTCACCGCGGTCCGCTCCAACTTCGCCGGCTTGCCCAAGGTGTTGGCTGAACTCGGGCTCGGCGGCGCCGATGCCATCCTCGCCGATCTCGGCGTTTCCTCGATGCAACTCGACGACCCGGCGCGCGGTTTCACTTTCAAGACCGACGGTCCGCTCGACCTGCGCCTGAACCCGCAACGCTCGCCGTCCGCGGCCGACTGGCTCGCCCGGGTATCCGCCGTCAGGCTGGCGGCCGCGCTCGCCGAAAATTCCGACGAACCTCACGCCGAGTTGCTCGCCCGTGAGCTCACAGCCCGCCGGGCCCTGACCCCATTCACCCGGACACGTCAACTCGCCGATGCGATCCGGGCCACCCTGCACCAGCACCAGCCCCGCCACGACCCGGAGACCGACGATGACTGCGTGCGCCGCGTGTTTCAGGCGCTCCGCATCGCGGTGAACGACGAGTTCGGCGCACTCGACCTGTTCCTGCGCCAGCTACCCGCCTGCCTGAAATCCGGCGGACGCGTGGTGATCCTCACTTTTCATTCCGGCGAGGACCGCCGCGTCAAGCGTGCCTTTCGCGAAGGCGTTCGCACAAAGGTTTATACCGCGACCAACGAAAAAATCGTTCGGGCAGGCCCGGAGGAACGGCGGGCCAATCCGCGCAGTTCTGCGGCCAAACTCCGCTGGGCCGTGCGGGCCTAAGGTGTTTTCCCGAGATCATGCTGTTGGCACAGGTGGAACCCGGCCTCCGGACGGGTTTTCTTGTCCGGGCATCTCACGAACCCGTGCGGAGGCCGGGTTCCACCATTCAGCCAGAAGCACTGAATCACGTGCCAGCCGGCTCCTGCCGTTACTTCCGATCCGGACCTCCGTGGTTTGGTTCGGCGAGCCGGAGTACTTCCGGTTGCTCGAATTCCACCCCGGCCTGCTCCAGTTTGCGTTGCAGCGGAGTCAGGAATCTCGCCGCCATGTCCTCCAGCCGGAAGGTTGCATCCGCGTCTTCCCCGCCCGAGAGAAAGAATATCAGGTCGGCGAGTTCGCTGATGTTCTCGTCGGTGAAGTGTTCCTCGATCACCGCCTGGCTGCCCTCAAGGGCCGTGAGCAAGGGACAGTACTGCTCCGTCCCCGGGTCGGCGGGCTGCAGGCAGACCTTCCCGTGCAGCCGGGCGCCGGCGATCCGCGTGACCAGGCTGGCCAGCTGCGAGTAGGCATAGGCGAGATTGGCGAGACGCGACTGCCGCAGCAGCGCCTCGCGTTGGTGCAGAAGTTGAGAGATTTTCATGGCTGTTCCTCCGATCGGTTGCCCGCGTTGGTTGATGGTTGGACTGTGCCCTGACCCGACCCCACGGTTGAAGTACGCTGCGCCGGCCGCACCCGCGCGACCGGCGTTCCCGACGCTATCCGAGACTCATGCAGGCGGGGCGATGCCCCACTGTCCTCGAACCTGAAGCTGCCCTGACGATTCCAGACCTTGTTACTACCCGGCCGAATTCACTCACGCAGTCATTTCGCAGTCTTGCTGACGGACTCAAATCACGATCCCAACCGTGCATCTGAACACTGACTGAACTGACTCCAGCAATCGTCACAAATGCGCCATTCGCAAGGCGAATTTGCCAAACTGCTTCAAGTTGCACTTGAAAAGGGTCGCGCGAATCTCCTCCCGGCCGATCGGGTTTGGAACGGCGAGCGCCCAACCGAAGACGACAAGCGGGAAAAGATGAAGCGGTTGCATCCGGAAGGAGGTGATCGAGCCGGCGACACTGGCTGACGGGATCGATTCCTTTCTGGCCGGGTCAGGTGATCCAGGTTTGTTTTATATGGTCTTCGCGGCCGGCCTGCTTTAATTGGTCACATACCATGAAAAGAATCCCCCTTTGGGCGCGATATGGCATCGTGTGCATCGCAACCGTGGTTCTGGCCGGCGGTCTCACCGCCCAGACCAATGAATCCGCCCTGCCGCATCTCATACAGAAGGACGGACGTCACGCGCTGATCGTGGATGGCGCTCCCTTCCTGATCCTGGGTGCGCAGAGCAATAATTCCAGCGCCTGGCCATCGACGCTGCCCAAGGTCTGGTCAGCGGTCGAAGCCGCCCAGGTCAACACGCTCGAGATCCCGGTTTATTGGGAGCAATTCGAGCCGGAGCAGGGCAAGTTCGATTATTCGCTGGTGGATCAAATCCTCGGAGGTGCCCGCGACCACAAGGTGCGGCTCGTGTTCCTCTGGTTCGCCACGTGGAAAAACGGCAGCTCGCACTATCTGCCGATGTGGCTGAAGCGGCAGCCCGAACTTTGTCCGCGCATCATCGGCAAGACCGGTCGCCGGATCGACTCGCCGTCACCCCATGCGCCGGCGCTGCTCGAGGCCGACAGCCGGGCCTTTGGCGCCTTCATGCACCACCTCAAGGAGGCCGACCCCCAGCATACAGTGATCATGGTGCAGGTTGAAAACGAGCCGGGCTCCTGGGACACGGTCCGCGACTATTCTCCCGCCGCGCAGAAACTTTTCACGGCTCCCGTCCCGGGGGAATTGCTCAAGGCGCTGGGCAAGGAAAGTCGTGCCGGCGGCGACTGGGCGGCGGTGTTCGGCCGGGATGCCGACGAGTTTTTCCAAGCCTGGTCCGTGGCGCACTACATCGGGCAGGTGGCGGCCGCGGGCAAGGCGGAGTATCCGCTGCCGCTCTACTGCAACGCCGCGTTGCGCGACCCGCTCACCCAGCCGGCGGCCAGCTCCTATGAGAGCGGCGGGCCGACGGACAATGTGCTCGATATCTGGAAGGCCGCCGCGCCGGCCGTGGATGTGCTCGCACCCGACATCTACATGGATGACAGCGCGCACTACCTGAAAGTGATGGAGCTCTACAACCGGCCGGACAACGCGCTCTTCATTCCAGAGACAATCGGGTCTCCGACCGGCACCCGTTATTGCTATGCGGCGCTGGCTCGTGGCGCCATCGGCTGGTCGCCTTTCGGGATCGACAGCCCGCACCGGACTTTCGAAGCAACGCCCGGCGACCCAACATTGAATCCCATCGCCATCAACTGCCGCGTGCTTAACCCGATGATGCGCGAGATTGCGCAACTGGCTTTTGAAGGGCGTCTGCGTGCAGCCGTGGAAGAGAAGGACGAACACCAGCAGACGCTCCCGTTGGGGCGCTGGCAGGCGGTCGTAACCTTCGGCCCGCCGACGGGCGGTTACGGTAGGAATCCAAAAGGCAACCCGGAGCCGGTGGGACGCATGCTGGTCGCGCCCCTCGGCGAAAACGAGTTTCTGGTCACGGGTTACATGTGCCGCGTGGACTTCAAGATCGCCGAGGCTGCTGCCGGTGCCCAGCGGGAGTTCCTGCGAGTGGAGGAAGGCAGCTATGACGGCGGAGTTTTCCGTCCCACCCGAATCTGGAACGGCGATGAGACCGATTGGGGACTGAACTTCGGGTCGGCTCCGCAAGTCCTCCGGGTGCAGTTGGCGACCTATTAGCCAGTACGAAATCATGCAGTAGCTTGCAGGTCCGGTGCCGGCCAGCGCGCCAAATTGCCTGGCAGAACGGCTCACCGACAAGCAGCGGCCCTCCACATCTCTTGGTGTGGCGACGCCCGCGAGACACCGGCATCGTAACCGCCAATCTGCGGGACCGATCGTCTGTCTCCAGCCAAGTCGAAGCTACGGAAAGAATTTCCCCGCCGGCACTTGGGTGCAGGTCGACCGTCTTTACGAACCCGGCCACGTGATCAAAGTCGAACTCACCGCAGTTTTCCCCGAGTAATACCAATGTCCCTTTGCATTTGGACTTTCGAGTGTGCTTTGACGGGTAGGGTGCGACCGCTGGGCGCGCCGTCAGGACATTCGCGGCTGGCCCAGCGGTCCAGCCCTACCGGCGCGGCTGCGCCAAAGTCAAAATCGAGGGAACGTTGGTATAAGCAACTGGCCAAGAAATGCGCACCATTGGGCAAACGAGCATGAGTCTCAGGTCCCTCTATCGTCTATGATGAGCCCAGTCCTTTCACGCCAACAATGACCACCTACCTGATAGCCGGATGCCTGCTTCTCGGAATGCTTGCGCTGGTCGCGCTCGTTGTGGCAATCGCACGCGCAAAGGACGGCTACGAAAATGAGTCGGGGTTCCACTCGGTTGCCCAAAATCAGCCGGCTGGCGCAAGCCCACAACCCAACGCCGCGGTAAGCGCATGGAATCAGATCGAAGGCGTAAGTTTTTCAGAGGAAGAAACCGAGGAGGCCAGGCTTTGGAATTGGGAACAGTATCAGGAGTCAGAGTGTGACCGGGCCTCGCGGGCTCCCTTTCCCACCTCATTCGTCTAACTCCACGAACCGGATCCAGGACAGAATCCGGCGGCTTTGTTAAACCGCTTTAACCGGCCCCAATCTACGCGACCTGATCGCTTGCCTATCCGACCAGTGCCGGTCGCGTACGACCCGAACCTTTAAAGCCGATCCAACGCGTCGCGGTGAGAGTGGGTAATGAAAGCGGCATGGAAAGGTACTACATTAGCGCACGTAGGTGCCGGAGGTGTCGCCGGGGCGGACGCGGCCGTTAAATGAGTTCATCGGCATGCTTCTCGCGCTGGGGTTTGAGTTTCTTGTCCTGCAGAGTACTGGGAGGAGAGACCCCGGTTGAAGGGCACGCAAAAACAGTCTCTGAGCAGTCGTCCTCACTCAGTGGGGAGCTGTCCCTTCTTACAATGGAGTGGTCCCCACTTAAAGTGGAGAGCTCCCCACTTGCTGAGCAAGGCTCCTCAATTGGTGGGGAGTCGTCCCCGCCTTCCGGGGCGAGGTCCCCAGTTACCGGGAGGCGGTCCCCACCTTCAGGGGAGACGTCCCCACTTGCGGAGTACGAGTACTCAGCAAGGAAGTTCGCGTGTTCAGAACGTAAGCCGCGGCACAAAGATTGGAGGGTGCATTGCCCGGTCTCGGAGATGTCCGCCCGCTTACTTCAGCAGAAGGACCCTGAGCATTTGCATAACCGCGATGGCGCCGATGCCCATTGAGGCATACCACAGCCAGCGTTTTTTCACGACGAGACACACACCGCCCAAGGCAATGGCGATTTGAAAGAGCGTAGTGGCAAGGCCCATCTCCCGTCCCGAGTCGGCAAAATAGGTGGAGAGATTGCGCGCGCTGTCACGTTTCGCTTCAAATCCCTTGGCCTCTTTCATGATGTCCTTCTTCTCCGTCTCATAACGGTCCACTTTCGCCGTGAGCCCCGCCAGCACCTTGGGCTCGATCGCCCCGCCGCCGGTCATCAACCGCTCGCGTTCCAGTTCATAGAGGCCCTCTTTGATGCCCTTGGCCTGGTAGAAGGCCCACTGGTCGGAGGCCTCGGCCTGATTGAACGTCGCCTCGTTCAACAGTTTCATGGTGGCGGACGAGTAGCCGGCGCCGCGCTGGGTGGCAATCGCCGCGAGGACCGCGAGGCAGATCATCGAGAGCGAGACATACTTCGTCCAGGCGTCGCGCTTCTCTTTGTCTTTTTGGGCCTGCTGGTCAGCCTTGAGAGCCGCCACCAAGCCTTTGAGTTCGTCAAGATCGGTGTTCATGTTTCTAAAAATGAGCCCTCTCTCATAAAAAATATCCGGCATTTGTCACGCCCGGGACGCAAAAAAAGCGCCCCGCCCGGACGGCAGGTTTTAGGCCTCTTATACCAACGTCCCTTTGCCTTTGGACTTTCGAGTGTGCTTTGACGGGTAGGGCGCGACCGCTGGGCGCGCCGTCAGGACATTCGCGGCTGGCCCAGCGGTCCAGCCCTACCGGCGCGGCTGCGCCAAAGTCAAAATCGAGGGAACGTTGGTATAAGCAACTGGCCAAGAAATGCGCACCATTGGGCAAACGAGCATGAGTCTCAGGTCCCTCTATCGTCTATGATGAGCCCAGTCCTTTCACGCCAACAATGACCACCTACCTGATAGCCGGATGCCTGCTTCTCGGAATGCTTGCGCTGGTCGCGCTCGTTGTGGCAATCGCACGCGCAAAGGACGGCTACGAAAATGAGTCGGGGTTCCACTCGGTTGCCCAAAATCAGCCGGCTGGCGCAAGCCCACAACCCAACGCCGCGGTAAGCGCATGGAATCAGATCGAAGGCGTAAGTTTTTCAGAGGAAGAAACCGAGGAGGCCAGGCTTTGGAATTGGGAACAGTATCAGGAGTCAGAGTGTGACCGGGCCTCGCGGGCTCCCTTTCCCACCTCATTCGTCTAACTCCACGAACCGGATCCAGGACAGAATCCGGCGGCTTTGTTAAACCGCTTTAACCGGCCCCAATCTACGCGACCTGATCGCTTGCCTATCCGACCAGTGCCGGTCGCGTACGACCCGAACCTTTAAAGCCGATCCAACGCGTCGCGGTGAGAGTGGGTAATGAAAGCGGCATGGAAAGGTACTACATTAGCGCACGTAGGTGCCGGAGGTGTCGCCGGGGCGGACGCGGCCGTTAAATGAGTTCATCGGCATGCTTCTCGCGCTGGGGTTTGAGTTTCTTGTCCTGCAGAGTACTGGGAGGAGAGACCCCGGTTGAAGGGCACGCAAAAACAGTCTCTGAGCAGTCGTCCTCACTCAGTGGGGAGCTGTCCCTTCTTACAATGGAGTGGTCCCCACTTAAAGTGGAGAGCTCCCCACTTGCTGAGCAAGGCTCCTCAATTGGTGGGGAGTCGTCCCCGCCTTCCGGGGCGAGGTCCCCAGTTACCGGGAGGCGGTCCCCACCTTCAGGGGAGACGTCCCCACTTGCGGAGTACGAGTACTCAGCAAGGAAGTTCGCGTGTTCAGAACGTAAGCCGCGGCACAAAGATTGGAGGGTGCATTGCCCGGTCTCGGAGATGTCCGCCCGCTTACTTCAGCAGAAGGACCCTGAGCATTTGCATAACCGCGATGGCGCCGATGCCCATTGAGGCATACCACAGCCAGCGTTTTTTCACGACGAGACACACACCGCCCAAGGCAATGGCGATTTGAAAGAGCGTAGTGGCAAGGCCCATCTCCCGTCCCGAGTCGGCAAAATAGGTGGAGAGATTGCGCGCGCTGTCACGTTTCGCTTCAAATCCCTTGGCCTCTTTCATGATGTCCTTCTTCTCCGTCTCATAACGGTCCACTTTCGCCGTGAGCCCCGCCAGCACCTTGGGCTCGATCGCCCCGCCGCCGGTCATCAACCGCTCGCGTTCCAGTTCATAGAGGCCCTCTTTGATGCCCTTGGCCTGGTAGAAGGCCCACTGGTCGGAGGCCTCGGCCTGATTGAACGTCGCCTCGTTCAACAGTTTCATGGTGGCGGACGAGTAGCCGGCGCCGCGCTGGGTGGCAATCGCCGCGAGGACCGCGAGGCAGATCATCGAGAGCGAGACATACTTCGTCCAGGCGTCGCGCTTCTCTTTGTCTTTTTGGGCCTGCTGGTCAGCCTTGAGAGCCGCCACCAAGCCTTTGAGTTCGTCAAGATCGGTGTTCATGTTTCTAAAAATGAGCCCTCTCTCATAAAAAATATCCGGCATTTGTCACGCCCGGGACGCAAAAAAAGCGCCCCGCCCGGACGGCAGGTTTTAGGCCTCTTATACCAACGTCCCTTTGCCTTTGGACTTTCGAGTGTGCTTTGACGGGTAGGGCGCGACCGCTGGGCGCGCCGTCAGGAAATTCGCGGCTGGCCCAGCGGTCCAGCCCTACCGGCGCGGCCGCGCCAAAGTCAAAAATCGAGGGGATGTCGGATTACCTTCGCTCCTCGCCGGCTTGTCGCGCCACGGCGCAACACGCTTGACGGAGGCCAGGCGCAGCCGGACCGTGCGATCCCCGTTTCCCGAACTCAGGCGAGCTTCGCCGTGAGGGTGATCTTGGTATTGAGCAACCGCGAGATCGGGCAGCCGGCCTTCGCCTTGGCCGCAAGCTCGTCGAATTTTGCTGCGTCGATGCCCGGGATCTTCGCCGTCAGCACGAGGTGCGACGCCGTGATGGTCCAGCCGGCCGGTGGGACATTCTCCAGGCTCACCTCGGCGGTGGCTTCGAGACGTTCCGGCTTGAAGCCGGCCTCACCCAGCACACCGGAGAGTGCCATGGCAAAGCAGCCCGCATGCGCTGCGGCGATCAGCTCCTCGGGATTGGTACCCGCGCCCGAAGCGAAGCGGGAGCCGAATGAATATTCCGTGTTGTGCAACGCACCGCCGGGAGCGGCGAGCGTGCCCTTGCCTTCCTTCAGTGAACCTTGCCAGACAGCGGTAGCGGTGCGTTTCATAATAATGGGGGATTGATGGGACCGGATTGAAACCGGATTTATCCGCAGCGCAACTCCCACTTCGCCCCGCTTCGGTCCAGCCCGGGAAACCCGCGGCTTGCTGCAGAGAATGTTCAATAGTGGATTCGCAATGTCTGTGGGCCGGCGTTGGCGAGCGTTAAATCCACATAATGCGCCGTTCCCACCGTGCTCAATTGGTAAGAGATCGGCTTTCCGTCAGCCTCCACCGCTTTGGCCGTGGCCACCTGCACCGGAAGCAGGAGGTGACACTCGAATCTTTCGCCGCTGCCCGCGATCGTGAGCGCAATCTCCCGGGTGTCCTTATGATGGTCGTAATTGTAGGCGACATAACCCTTGGACGCCGCGTAGCGCACCGTGGTCTTCACCGATCCGGCCGCCGTGAGATCCCAACGCGGCGAGAGCCGGGGGTGCGAATAGGCTTCGCTCAGCGGTGAATCTTTCACGCCGGCAAGGCCCTCGATCATGGCCGCCATCGCGGTGGCCGCAGCCCAGTTGTCCGGACCGCCGAAGGACACGGGATTGGGTGGAATGTAATGGGTCCGGTCCGCCAGGGTCAGCCCGGCCAGGGTGTAAATCCCATCATCCTCCGGCGCGTGGAAACTAATGGAGCGGATCAGCCGGTCGGGAAAAGGATTGTCAATGGCGCACCAGGAGAGACCGACGTCGGCAGCGACCGGACTTGGGCCGTGCCACGCGATGCCCGATGTTTCGGTCTTGAGCCGGGAAAACCACCAGAACGTCAGTTGTTTTTCCATGATCAGATACTGGATATGGCGGGAGCCGTCATCATAAACGAACGAGACACTGCCGCAGACTTTTTCGGAGCCGGGCTTGGTCGAGGTGTGCAGGAGGTAGATGCAACCGGCCTTGCCATTGATGGGCAGATCGGCCGAAACCGGCAGTCCCTTTTGCCGGGAGACGGCGAGTACCGCCCGGCGCTGATTCCGGGCGGGATCCGTCACGGTAAAGGGAATGCCGGCGAAAACCTGCTTGCCCACCGGCAGGCCGCGAATGTCGTTACCGGCTTCGCCCATGAACATCCAGGGAGCGGAAGCGGGACCTCCCTTGTCTTCGATGTCCATGTTGGCAACGGCCGACAGGTCGACGGGCGTGAAGTTGGGTGGCGGCGGGGCCGGCGGAATCGAGCCCGTGTAGCTGAACCAAATCCGGTTATCATATTTTTTGCCCAGGTCCGTGAGGCGCTCCAGGATGTCCAGGCCGTAGGATTCAAAGCCGTTTTCAAAAGCGCCCCGGGCCAGTTCACCGGCAACATGGCCGCCCACACCGCCATTCATGTATTGCCAGACCTGATCGTGGAGGGTGAAGCCCTTGCCGAACGGCGGGTAGATGGCATACCATTCTCCCGGTGAGCCCGGTGGCAGATTATTCCTGAGGTCCAGATAAGTCCGGAGGATTGCCGTTGAACGCTCCGGGCCGATGCCGCGATTGAGGGAATAGGCGTTGCCTTGGGCGATCTGCGTTTTCTCGTCGACTCCCAGATCCCGCTTCACGCCCGGATCCTCGTCAATGAAATGGGTGTAGAATCGTCCGTTCCAAGACAGGGCATTGAGGCGTTGCCGGATGCCTGCTGCGCGCTCGCGGTACTTTGCGGCCGGGCCTGTCTCCTGAACGTGCTCGAACATCTCCGCGAGTTCCTCACAGGCATTGGCGTAATGGGTGTTGTCCCCGAAGAAGACGCCGAACTTTGATTTATCGGGATCAACCAGCATGGTGTTCGTCAGACCGAGCTTGGGCGTGTAGGCGTCGTCCACCTGAAAATCCCATGAGTCGATCGTGTACACGCGTTTCAGGAGCTGAAACCGGCGGCTCCAGCGGGCGGGATCATCCAGGCAGTAGTCGAGGGCCCGGGCGGCCGAGCTGAGGTGACTCTTCATCCAGCCATCGTCGCCGGCGGCCTTCCAACACTGGTAGACCGAACTGACGTAGATATACTCGGGGTGATTCTCCACCGGCTGACGGACAAAGTAGCGGTCACCGTATTGGCGTACATAGCCAAACGGTCCGTAGCAGGTCAGGAAATATGGAATGTCACCGTCGATCAACACGAAGCTCCAGATCATGCCATCCTCGCGCTGGACCTCCCGCATCATGTCAACAAATTCGGCGCCCACGGGACTGAAATATTTCATGCCCTTCATCGTGTGGTAGTGGTCAAGACCCCAGGGCTCGAAAAAGTGCCACGTCTTTCCGTTCCATTCAACTTTGCTCACCCCGGTCGGAGAGTCGGTGTTCATGCCCTGGCGAAAGAGGGCGAACATATCCCGGTACCTGCCGCCGTCGTCGATCGCGGTTTCGGCATCGACGTTGAAGCTCACCCGGCCCGTTTCCATCCCATCGGCATCGCGGAACACTACCGTTTGCTCCCCCAACGCACCGCCCACCATGAAACTGATCTGCGGCGCGCCTTGGGCGTGGAAATAGATCTTTCCGGCTGCGTCCTTAACCTCAACCGAGGCACTCGTGGCGTTCAGGAGCACAAGCTGATCGAGCGGCGACGCATGGGTCAGGGTCCGACCCTCGTTGTCACCCTTGAGGAGAAACGGCGGGCGGGCCTGAAGTTGAGCTGCAAAGCTCAAGGCAGTGCTGAGGCCCAAGGTCAGGACAAAGGAGGTAACTTGTCTCAGGGTTGTGTTCATGGTTCCTTTCAACAGTCGCACTGTTCCTCAAGCCCGGACTACAGGCTGGGGCAGCCGCGGAGCACGACCAATACAACCCCGCTTTGTCTCAGGGAAGCCTGAAGGATGTCGGATTGCCTGTCTAAACTCTGGTATTAGGGCGCGTACCCGGAACAATCAGGGCGGCACCGCTCAGACGGGCCCAAACGGCAGGCCACTGAATCCAAGACGGAAAGCCGGGCACCAATCGCATGGATTTGCCCATGATCAGCTGCCGGTCACAGCGCCAATTCCGCGCCTCCCCTACGCCTTCAACAGGCAGCATTGTTTGTATTTCTTGCCGCTGCCACAGGGGCAAGGATCATTCCGCCCGGGTTTCGGTGTTGTGGCGACAAACGGAGCCGGACCCTCCCGCACTGCGCGGGTGTAAATCCATCCGCCAGCCTCCCGGATGAACTCCGCCTTTTCATGCAGCACATGCTCGGCCCCCGCCTCGGTGCCATAGGCGGAAAAATCGACATAGGCCGTGTCCGGATTCCGTCCGGGTTCGTGACTGTGGATGACGAGCCTGGTCCACTGCATCGTCGGAGCCACGGTCTCCTCGACAAACGGCTGATGGGCGGTGGGACGGTACGTGCGGTGCAGAAAGGCAAAATCATGCACCACATGCGCCGTGAACCGGGCGCGCATCAACTCCTCGGCGGTTGCGGCCGGCCGCCGGCCGCTGTGGATCGCATCACAGCAATCCCCAAAGGTTTTGCCGCTGCCACACGGGCATGGCTGGGTACGTTCCGGTTTGATTGGACCTGTCGGCAGGGCAGTCATGGCAAAGACCTAGCGGAGCGGGCGCGCCCGACGCGAGGGGAAACCGGACCGCCGGGTGTTAAAGATTCGCCGGCCGGACACAATCCGTCCAAGCTGGGAACGTTCCCATGAAGAAGCCCACGCAGGAAGAGAGGAAGCACCGGTGTGCGCGCAAGCGGCGGTATCGCACCCAGGGCGACGCCCTCGACGCCGCACTTCTGGCCGGGGTCGAACGCCAGCGCACCGCCTATCGCTGCCCGTTGTGCGGACACTGGCATCTCACCTCCGCCTGAAAACTGAAGGTAGGGCGCGACCGCTGGGCGCGCCGAGAATGACGGACGGCCCAGCGGTCCGTCCCTGCCATTGACTCAGGGTTTCTTCACTCCCACCGGCGTCAGCAGGCCGCGGTCGACCAGCCAGTCCGCCATGCGTTGCGGCCAGTTGCGAATGGAAACCAGATCCGAGCGGTCGCCCATGTTGAAGCCGTGTCCGCCCGCGGCATAGAGATGCACCTCCACCGGGATATGGAGGGTCCGGTATTGCTCCACCAGCTGCATGACCGGTTGCGCATGCGATTCATCATCGTTGGCGCAAAGGAAAAATGCGGGCGGTGAATCCGCCGGCAGTTTTTCGGGAACACCGACGGGCCCGGGGTAAACATTGATCTGGAAATCCGGCCGGGCACTCACCTGTTCGATCGGATCGGTGGCCTTCGGGTCTCCGGCCGTTGGATTGTATGCGACCAGCGCGGCAAGTTCCGCACCCGCCGAAAAACCCAGAACCCCGAGGCGTCCGGGCTCAATGCCCCACTCTCTCGCCCGGCTGCGTACCAGACGCATCGCGCGCCGAAGGTCGGCCGCCGCGTCTTTCTCGATGGAATAAGACGAACCCGGCTCCCTCGCCAGCCGGTATTTCAGGACAAAGGCCGTCACTCCCAATTTCGCAAGGTACTGTGCGGGTTCGACGCCCTCGGCGTTAAAGACGATTTCGCGGTGGCCGCCGCCGGGGCAGATGACCACCGCCGCCCCGCTGGCCTTTCCCTTGGGCGGGGTAAAAACCGTGACCGAGGGATTATGTATATTTTTCACCCACCAGTCTTTTGCCTGCTCAGGTTCGTGCCGCCGGACCTCGGAGCCGGGCGCCCCGTCCGGCCAGAGCGGAATGACCTCAGGGGTTTGTGCCCGAAGTACCGTGGAGAGACCAAGCAGCAGGACCGGCAGCAGGTAACGGGGGTTCATGGCTCCAGTTTGGCAGCCTGCACCGTGATGACCAGTCCGCACTGGCCGGACCGGGGCAATTTCCGCATTTTCATTTTTGTCCGGCTCGGCATCTTCACCTGCGATGAAGCCGCCCGGCCCCTGTCGTTTGTTCTGCCTTTTGCTCACGCTCTGCACGGTGAGACCGTTGTGCGCAGATTTGCCCCAGAGGTCGCTAACAGACGACGCTCCGGGGACAAACACCGGGCCGGC
>CAZBLQ010000094.1:0-15917 GCA_964492635.1 uncultured Oleiharenicola sp. | reverse complement strand
ACGATTTCGTCGCTCTCGACCCCGTGCTGCCGGAGCAATTGCTGGAGCTGCTTCAGCGTGATCTCAACCCCCTGCTGGAACTGCGCGGAATCGCGTGATGCCCCGGAAGCCAAGGCCCGTTCGAGGCTGTCGATGACGGGCAACAATTCCGCGATGAACGCCTCCTTTTGTGCCGCCGCCCGGCTTTCGGCTTCCTGCCGGCTACGCCGCTTGAAATTTTCAAAGTCTGCGGCCAGGCGCAGATGCAAATCCTTTTGTACGGCGAGGTCCTTGAGCAGGACCTCCGATTCTATGGGAGTGGGCGCCGCCATATCGCTGGCGCCCGGCTTGGCCGACGGCTGTATCTTCGATTCGGGTTTCATAGGCTGACTTTATGTTTGTTTGTGATTCTTCCTGCCGGATCCGCTTCGTTTGCCGCCACCGGAGAGCTTGTTCACGGTGGCCCAAGCCCGCGCTCCCGCAGTTTTGGTGCAGACACATTTTTTCTCGTAGCCGGCTTCAATGCAGGTCGCCTGCCGTTTCTGCTTGTCAGTGTTTCTGGTTTTACCGCCTTGAGGCATCGTGTTCAATCGAACCTGCGCTTATTCTGGACCGCCCGCTATGGGGTGTAGGCCTACACCCGGGTAAGTTGCTTCGCGAAAAGGCAAAGCCAACCGCCGCCGACCGCAGTTTCCAGGCCCCGCTGGTTCAGGATGCCCTGAAGGCTTTCCCCGCGCTATGGGGTATAAACCTGAGCAAACGTGGATTGACATCAGGTTCGGTTGTTATGCCTACAACGTGTCAACCGGACCTCTTCGCTCCGGATCACCGAAGACTGACCATCACTTGACCGCCTTTTAGCAATGTTGCCGCTACTTTTTCAACCTCTCAGGGACCGGCTCTATTCGGTTCAGGAGCTCTTTGCCGGGTTTGTGGACTCGCGGCCGGAGAGCTACGCGGAAACCGCCGATTTTCGAATCTATCTCCAATATGTCTCCGCCGGCCGCTACGAGCCGACCGACTATTTCACGGCCATGATGGAAGCCGTTCACGACAACTCAATCCGGGAAGCGACCCAGGACTACCTGAAGTCCGCATCGACCCGGGCCGCCGTCGCCTTCATGGGCGGCCATGATTTGCCGCGAAACCATGCGGTCTACGCCAAGGTGGCTTTGCTGGCCCGACAATTGGCGCGCCGCGGATTTCTCCCCATCAGTGGCGGGGGCCCGGGGGCCATGGAGGCGACCCATCTCGGGGCCTTGCACCAACACGCCACCCAGGCGGCGCTGACCCGCGCCTTGCGGGAGCTTGCACGCGTTCCAGCCATCCCGGCCAACCTGCAGAACATCGTGGCCCGGGACGGCACCATTAACCGGCGTCTCGTCAGGGAGGTTCACGCATGGCTCAGACCGGCCTACCGCATCCGTCGCCGGATAAAAAACCCGGGGGAAAGCCTCGCCATTCCAACCTGGCTCTACGGACACGAGCCCACCACGGTTTTGGCAACGCAAGTCGCGAAATATTTTCAAAACAGCGTAAGGGAGGATCGCCTCCTGGCGGTCGCGACCCATGGAGTGATTTACGTCGAAGGCCGGGCCGGCACCCTCCAGGAAATCTTTCAAGATGCGGCCCAAAACTACTACCGGGTTCTGGGCGACTTTAGCCCAATGATCTTCTTCGGTACGCGCCAGTGGACGGAAACGCTGCCCGTCGTCGCGGTCCTCAAGAAACTTTTCAAAGCCGGGGACTTTGAGCGATACATCTGCGTTACTGACGAACCGATTACGATCCTGAGATTTCTCGCCAAACAGCATGGAGACGAGACGCCCGCACAGCGGATGGTCCGCCGCCGGCGCGATTGATGGCATCCCCCAATCGCGCCGGCCGAAGCTGCTGCCCGGTTCACCGCGGTTGTTTTCGCGCACCTGGACGGGGCATTGGTGTGTCCATGTCTCGTTGCTCGCGGCGGCATGCCCACTTCAGGCCGGAACACCACAGAGGACCGCATTGGCTGAACACCCCATTGCGCAACGATTACGAGGCACGCATCCTATGTCGTGACGACGATGCCCCAATACAAACCGCCGTCCAATGTCTATTCGCGGGGAGTTGTGTTGTGAGATTCGGGCCACCCAGCGCGATAACAATCGCGCGTTCCGCGCCCGGAATTCATTTGGGAACCGATGAAGCCGGCGAGAACCCCGGCTGGTTTAGCTGGATTGACTTGGCCGTTCTCTGCCTGTTGGCAGCATTGATCTATGCAGTCATCACGGTCGCCAGGGAATGGGGCGGTGTTCTGCAACCAGTGCCTGAAATTCATTTGGAAGCGCGCTACCTGCCACTCTATGCAGTGCTCAGTTTGTCGCGTGGAGTCATGGCCTACTGCGTATCCTTTATTTTCACGATGGTCTACGGCTATACAATGGCACGAATCTCCGGGGCGGAGCGGGTGATGTTGCCGGTCCTCGACATTCTGCAAAGCATTCCGGTGCTCGGATTCCTGCCCGGGTTCGTGCTCGGCCTGGTCCATCTCTTTCCGCATGACAACATCGGTTTGGAAATAGCCTCGGTGCTGATGATTTTCACCGGCCAGGTGTGGAATATGACGTTTTCGTTTTATGCGTCATTGAAAACCGTCCCGGCGGATCTCGTGGCGGTCGCTCTTCTGTCCCGGATGTCCTGGTGGGAACGGTTCTTCCGGCTTGATCTCTCCTTCGCCGCGACCGGGCTGCTTTGGAACAGCATGATGTCGATGGCGGGCGGCTGGTTCTTCCTCATGGTGAGCGAGGCGTTTGTGCTGGGTGAACACGATTTCCGGCTGCCCGGCCTGGGTTCGTATATGAGTCTCGCGATTGAGCGGGGCGATGGGCTCGCCCAATTGCTCGGCGTACTGGCGATGCTCGCCATGATTGTATTTGTCGATCAGGTCGTTTGGCGTCCCCTCGTCGCGTGGTCGCACAAATTTACCGATGACGATGCCACTGTCGCTCCGGGTTCATGGCTATGGGAGCGACTCCGTCGGTCACGTATTTGGCGGGCAGGGTCTGCGTCGCTGCGAATTTTCCAACGGGCAAATCATCCTCTCGCGGTCGCCCCGGCTCCCCGAGACATGTTCAACCCATGGCACTGGACGAAAAGGCTGCTCGTGGTAACCATGGCCGGCGGACTCCTCTATGGCGGCATAAAGTATGCCCAGCTGCTGCTGGCGCTCCGGGGCGCGGAGTGGCTTCGTCTGCTAGCCGGCACGGCAACGACCTTTCTACGCGTGGTCATCGCGGTGGTGCTGGCCTCACTCTGGACGATTCCTGTCGGCGTGATGATCGGCCGCCATCCGCGTTGGGTGCGTGTCCTGCAACCGCTCATTCAAATGGCGGCAAGTTTCCCGGCTCCGATGATTTTTCCTCTGGTTGTAGGTGTGATGCTGGCACTCGGCATTGGCTTGGGCATCAGTTCGGTCGTGCTCCTGCTGCTGGGCACCCAGTGGTATATACTTTTTAACGTCATCGCGGGCAGCAGCGCGATTCCGCGTGAACTCTGGGAAGTTTCGCGGCTGGCGCGGTTTTCGTGGCGGCATCGCTGGCAGCAACTGATTTTGCCCGCAATCTTCCCGAGCCTGCTCACCGGCTGGATTACTGCGATGGGTGGCGCGTGGAACGCCAGTATTGTCGCGGAATACATGAAGTTCCGCGGGCAGACGCTGCTGACCACGGGGCTGGGTGCGGCGATCAGCGAGGCGACGGAACGCGGCGAATTCCACATCCTCGCCGCCGCCGTGGGTATCATGGCGGTGACCGTCGTGGGCTTCAACCGCCTCGTCTGGCGGCCGCTCAGTCACCGCGCGCAAACCCGCTACGTCCTGGCTTCCTGACCATGACCACGCCGCTGTTGGAGATCCGTAAAGTGTTTCAGTCCTTCCCAGGCGCGGCCGGTGGCAACGTCGAGATTCTGCACGATATCAACTTCGAGATCCGCGAGCACGAAGTCGTCGCCATCCTTGGTCCGTCTGGCTGCGGCAAATCCACCCTTCTCCGCGCCATTATCGGGCTGGAGCCACCCACGTCGGGGCAGATCCTCTATCGCGGTAAAGTGCAGGTCGGGTTGAATCCATCTACCGCGCTGGTGTTTCAAAACTTCGCCCTCTTTCCGTGGCTGACGGTCCAGCAAAACATCGAAGTCGGCCTGCCTCACTTGGCGCTCCCAGTCATCGAATATGAGGAGCGCGTCCGGCAGGTCATCGCGGCGGTGGGGCTGACCGGTTCCGAGGAGGCCTATCCCAAGGAGCTTTCCGGCGGCATGAAGCAACGTGTCGGACTGGCCCGCGCGCTGGCGGTTCAGCCGGAAATTCTCTGCATGGACGAACCCTTCAGCGCCTTGGACGTTCTCACCAGCGAGACGTTGCGCAATGAAGTCATCGACATCTACACGAGCAAAGCCTCGCCGGTGAATACCATCCTGATGGTGACGCACAGCATCGCCGAGGCGGTGTTCATGGCGACGCGTCTCGTCGTGATGGGCACCCACCCGGGCACGATTCGCGCCGTCATCGATAACGCCATGCCCTATCCGCGTGACGAGCACTCGCCGGGGTTTCTGGCGCTCATTCAAGGACTTCACGCACTGATCACCCAGGCGGCACTGCCGGCCGAACCAACGCATGGCTCGCCCGTTGCCGCCAGTCCGCCACCCCTGCAAACTCTGCCCAATGTTTCGCTGAGCAGCGCTATCGGGCTGCTTGAAGTACTGGAGAACGAGGGGGGGATGGAGCTTTTTGACCTGACCCGGCAGGTGGATTTGGAATTGAGCCAGCTCCTTCTCGTGGTGAAAGCCGCCGAGCTGCTGGGCTGGGTGACCACTCCCGGCGGCCGGGTCGAAATGACGGCAGAAGGCCGGCAGTTTCTCGGTGCCGACATCACCTCCCGGAAACAACGGCTCAATGTCACCCTGCGCGGCCTCTTCATCTTCGATTTCATTACTCAAGCCCTGCAAGCGGCGACGAACCATGAGCTCGATGAAACCTTGGTCCTGAACCGCCTCGCGCAGACTTTTCCGCGCGAGCGTCCCCAGCGCATGCTGCGAACCGTCGTTGCGTGGGCCCGCTATGCCGAGCTCTTCAAATACAACAGCACGCGCCGGGTTTTTCATAGCCTCCAGCAAATAACACCACCGGCCGACACGGCGCCTTCCCCGGGCAAGACAACCTAATCGGCAGGTGCGGTGGTTGAACACCCCATGGTGTGGATGCCTGTGGCCCGCCATGATAAGGCGTGACATACACTGGCATCAATGAACCGCAGAAGGGTTATCTTAATATGGGAGCGACTCCGTGAAGATTGGCCCGCTGTTGCGGATCATCGCGCTGCAAAGCGCGATCGGCCGCATGGCGCTCAGCCTGATCGGCATGATCGCCGCCGCCACGGGGCATCTCAGCCCGGTAATCGGCACTATTACCCAGGAAGTCATCGACGTGCTCGACGCCCTGCGGGCCGCGTTCCTGCCCAGAGCGATTCATGAGCTGTGACCTACCCGCCTGTGAAAATTCTCGAGCAAATCAAAAATGACGGATTTCCCGGCCCGTTCACGATCGAGGGTGCCATCCTCTATGGCATCGTCTTCGCAGTCGTCGCTTGGCTCTTGGGTCGATTGTTGCAGGTGATGGCCCAGCGCGCGCTGGCCCGCGACAAACACGACCACTTCGACCGGATGGGCGTCAAATTCTTCGCGAAATTATTGCGGTATTGCGTCTATGTTGTCGCCGTTGTCGCCTACGCGCACTTCGTCCCCGCCCTTTCCAGTCTGGGCGCGGCGTCCCTGACGAGTATCAGTGTCATCACGATCGTGGTCGGCTTGGCGGCACAAAACACGCTCGGTAACCTCGTGGCCGGGATTTCCCTGCTGCTTTATCGGCCTTTCAAGCTCGGCGACCGGCTGCAGGTATTGGCCCCGACCGGAGTGGAAACCGGCACCGTCGAGAATCTCACGCTCGGTTACACGCTGCTTAAGACCGACGACAACCGGCGGGTGGTCGTGCCCAATAGTCTCATGGCCAGTCAGACGTCCATCAATCTGACCGGAGATGATCCGCGGATACTCTGCTCCGTGCCAATCAGCATCGGTCATTGTGCGGACATTGATAAGGCCCGCGGCATCCTGCTCGACCTGGCCGGCAAGCATCCGAAGGCCCAGACGGTCAGCGGCTGCCCCCTGACCCAATTGGGCAGTGCCGGGATGGTGCTCACTCTCGACGTGTGGTGCGCCGATGCCTTGACCGCGATCACTCTCAGGTGCGATTTGCTGGAGCAGGCCACGAAGCAATTCGCGGTGGACGGTATCGGCGTTCCCTTTCCACAGACCATCCGGGTCGTGAACGACGTGCGCCTTGCTGCCGCAGCCATAAAGGCGATCGGGCCAGAATAGCCGCGCTTCGCTGTCTTGAGGGCAGCGAAAGCGAATGCTTCCCTATATCTGGCCCGAAAGCAGGAACTGGACCCGGGTTTCCCGGTTGGCGAGGGCATGGCCGAGCCCGCCGGACGGTGGTTTCATCACCTTGGATGTATCGCGGGAGGCCCGCGACCAGCGGGCCGCTGATCAGTTGCGTTACGGCTGCAATGCGCTCTGGGCCGTCCGCGTCCGCCGCGCAGGTGAGCGTCACGGCAAAGGTATGCCCGGTGGCCGTCATGCCGCCAGCGGAACCGGAGTGACAGCCAGAATGGGTGATCCGGGGATTGTCCGTCCGCACAGCGAAGGGAAACTGGACCGCGGTCCCGCCGAACTCCAGGTCGGCGATCGACTGCGCGTGCAGTTGGTTCACACGGATGTGGAACGCGGCTTCATCGATTTCATCGGAATTGGCGGACGTGTCGCGGTGAAGCCCGGGAGTTAAGCCGCTCCCGAACGTGGCAGTCAGTGAGGAAGGCGAAGGCCCCATATCGCGGAAGCAACATTGGGTGCATTCTCAGCGCATGGTCACATCACAACAAAAGCCCACGGCGCCTGCCGCTCGCACCACGCCGTCCGTGGCAGCAGCCCACCCGACGCCTTCCTCCAAGCAAACTTCCGCGACCGCGTCGCGCCCGTCCGAGGACGAGATTCGCGGTTATGCCAATCATCTCTATGTTCAACGCGGTTCGTTGAACGGACATGACTGCGACGACTGGCTGGAAGCCGAGGCGTGTATCCGCGCCAATATTCCAAAGGAGTCCTCGCGCACCCGGATGCACCATCACACTCAGATCACTGAGCGCGCGGTGCTCCCGTTGGTCAGACACGGCAGATCATAACGCATCGAATCGCCGACGCGTAAAATCCAAGTTACTCTGTTGGTCAACAACCCCGCCGGGCTGCAAGCTGGCAACTGCTGCGCGTGCAGTTGGTTCACACGGATGTGGAGCGCGGCTTCATCGGGGTGGAGACACGAGTCGCCGCCAAACCTCCACGCTAAACGCGCCGGTCATAGCCGAACGGCGCCGCGTTCACGGGGCGGCCAGCGCCGGCTTTTTCAGGTCGGCTTCAACATGAATGACGACCTCGACGCTGTTGCCGATCATGCCTTGGTCCGCCGAGATGCCAAAATCGCGCCGGTCAAGCGTCGTGGAAACTTCCCACCCGGAGATCGCGGCCCCTTTCATGCCCGGACCGAAGCCGAGGGAGGTGACCTTGAGTACGACCTCCTTGGTCACGCCCTTGATCGTGAGTGCCCCTGTGACGGCATAGGTGGCGCCACCGGTGCTCCGCCATTCCCGGCTTTTGAAGGCGATGGCGGGAAATCTTGCCGCCGCGAAGAAATTGTCGGACCGAAGGTCATCGTCGCGCATTGGCGTGTTCGTGGTGATGCTGGCCACCTCGATCACCGCCTCGACGGTGCTCTGGGCGAGCTGCGCCCGATCGACGACAATGGTTCCCTTCACCTTGCCGAAGAAGCCCGGGACCTTGGTGAAAAAATGGCCGACCGCGAAGCCGACCCAAGTATGCACCGGATCGATGTCGTAGGTCTCGACCGCCGCCCGGACGGTGGCGAACGAGCCGAGCACCAGGCTGGCGATGATGAGGCGGAGAGGGAAACGTTTCATGAAGTTTAGCTTTTGATTGGAACGGTGGGCGATGATGCCAGCTCAAGCCGGCCGCCGCCATGGGGCGTTGTCCTACCTCGTTTTTCACCGCCAAGCTCCACGGCACCCGCCACGGCAACCATACGGTCAACACCCCGTATCCCCGGTCCGGTTGGCCGGCGTATAGTCGACCGAAACTCCTAATCCAACCTTACTCAAAAACAAAATGACCACACTCCTCTCTTCGCATCCGGCTGTGGCTGCACGGTGGTGCGGCCACCGAATTTGGCCCGGGGCTCCTTGCGGAGGATCTGCCGGACCTCTTGCCGGGTGTTTTCCGCCGCCTCGATAGCCTGCGGAATGCAACTCGTCAGCCGGTCGGCGTTCGCTCCTTTCAACGCCACCGTCACTGCCCACATGGACGAGAAGCCGTAAGACACTATGCATGCGATGGTGCTCAAGAAGCTTAAGACGGCCCTTCAATGGACCGAACTGCTCGACCGTCATCCCGGTCCGGGAGAGATTCGCGTCAAGGTGACCGCATGCGGGGTCTGCCGTACGGACCTGCATGTCGTCGATGGCGAGCTGCCTGATCCCCAGGTGCCAATCATTCCCGGTCATGAAATCGTCGGCCGAATTGACGAGATCGGCACGAGCGTCGAAGGACTGACCTTGGGCGAACGTGTCGGGATTCCGTGGCTTGGTCATACCTGCGGCGTCTGTCCGTATTGCGCGGAACATCGCGAGAACTTGTGCGACCAACCGCTTTTCACCGGTTACACGCGCGATGGCGGGTTCGCGACGGCGGTGATCGCAGATGCCCGCTTTGCGTTTCCGCTCGGCGAGGCGGGCGAAGACGTGGCGCTCGCGCCGTTGCTCTGCGCCGGCCTGATCGGCTGGCGCTCGCTCGTGATCGCGGGCGAAGGGGGAAAAATCGGACTCTATGGCTTCGGCGCCGCCGCACACATCATTGCGCAGGTGGCGAAATGGCAGGGGCGATCCGTGTTTGCCTTCACGCGACCGGGCGATGCGGCAATGCAGACGTTCGCGCGGGGCCTCGGTGCGGCGTGGGCCGGCGGATCCGACCTCCTGCCGCCGGAGCCGCTCGACGCCGCGATCATCTTTGCGACCGCGGGTGAACTCGTGCCGCTGGCCCTCCAGGCGGTCCGCAAGGGCGGTCGCGTCGTTTGTGCGGGCATCCACATGAGCGACATTCCGAGTTTTCCCTATTCGCTGCTCTGGGAGGAGCGGTCACTGGTTTCGGTCGCCAACCTTACGCGGCAGGACGGCCTAGATTTCCTGAGCCTGGCCCCGAAGATGGGCCTCGTCACCAAGACCACGAACTATCCGCTTCCGCAGGCCAACGAAGCCCTCGCTGACCTCCGCGCCGGCCGCTTCGAAGGTGCGGCGGTCCTTGTGCCATGAACCCCCGCCACGTATCACCCGGCGCATGCCTGGTCCTGGCCGCTGGCTGCATGCTGGCACTGTCTTCCTGCGCGAGCACCGGCTCACGCAAGTCCTTGAAAAACGCGGTCACCGTCCCGTCGGCCTGGTCCCAGGAAGCACCCGCCCTCGGCCCGCTCGACACGGCTGCACTCCCGACTTGGTGGAAACGATTTAACGATCCGATCCTGGACGAACTGATCACGGGCGCGCTGCGCTCCAGTCCCGATGTGCATTCGGCGCTCTCGCGCATCGCAGAATACCGCGCCCGGCGCGGTATCGAGCGCTCCGGTCTTTTTCCCTCCCTCGACGCCAATGTCTCGGGCGGTCGCACGCGCACCACGAGCCGCGACCCAAACCTCACCATGACCACCGTATCGTATGCCGCGTCACTCGACGCGAGCTGGCAGGTCGATTTGTTCGGCCGCCAGCGGCAGACGCTCGCCGCCGCCTCAGCCGATCTCGCCCAAACCGAGGAGAATTACTACGGCGCCCAGGTCTCGCTCGCGGCCGACGTGGCCTCGGCCTACGTGAGTCTCCGCTCGGCGGAAGCCCAGCTCACCGTTGTCCAGCACAGTCTCGGTACCCGCCGCGAAACGGTGCAGCTCACGCAATGGCAGGAACAGGCCGGCACCGGCAACGCCCTCGCGACCCAGCAATCACTGGCCACCCTGGAATTGGCCCGGGCCTCGATCCCGGCGTTGCAACTCACGATCACCCAGACCCGCAACCAGCTCGCCCTGCTCTCGGGCCGCCCGCCAGGCTCGCTCGATCCGCTGCTGGCCCCACCTCACGATGTTCCCGTCGCCCCGCCGGACCTCGCCATCGGCATTCCCGCCGAGATGCTCCGCCAGCGCCCCGATGTGCGGGCGGCAGAGCGCGGCGTGGAGGCCGCGTTTGCCCGAACCGCCGCCGCCCGGCGGCAGCGTCTGCCCGCCCTGACGCTCACCGGTTCAATCGGCGTTGAAGCACTGACGGCCGGACGCCTGTTCAATCCCGCTTCCACCGTGGTGAATTTCCTCGGCGGCCTCACCGCTCCGATTTTCGACGCGGGTCGCATCAGCCAGACGATCACGATCCAGCACGAATTGGAACAACAGTCGCTGAACGCTTACGCGTCCACGGTGCTTGCCGCCTTGGGTGAGGTGGAGAACGCCCTCGTGGCGGTGCAGCGCAATACCGAGCGGCTGGACATCCTCACTCGCGCCACCGCAGCCGCGCGCGAGGCGGCAACGCTGTCCGCCCTGCAATTCCAGGCCGGCCAGGTCGATCTCCTCGTCTCCCTCGATGCCCAGCGCACACTGCTCGATCTCGAGCAGCAAACGGTCACGACTGCCGCCAATCGGGCAAGTGCCTACGTGCAACTCTACCAAGCCCTCGGCGGCGGCTGGACCCCGCTATGAATCCCTCACCCGCCATTCCGCCAATGAACACTCCTGCACCAACGCCCGCGGTCGCGGCTCCCGCCGCACCTATCGACCTCGCCGCCGCCATCAAAGCCGGCGGACCGGGCAAACATTCGAAATGGCTGGTCATTTCCGTGCTGGTCGTCGTTGCCCTCGGCGTGGGCGGATGGCTCTGGTGGCGCAAGGCCGAGCGAGTCAGAAATCAGCTGCCGCCCTACGCCACGGAAGTGCTCCAGCGGGGCGATATCAGTCTCACCATCACTGCCACCGGCAATCTCGTTCCGACCAACCAGGTCACGGTCGGCAGCGAACTCTCCGGCACCGCGCTCGAGGTCTACGTCGATATTAACGACCGCGTGACCAAGGGCCAGCCGCTCGTCAAACTCGACACCACCAAGCTCGCCCAGCAAACGGAGAGCAGCCGCGCCACCGTCAAAGCTGCGCAAGCGGCGGTCACCCTGGCCGAGGCCACGGTGAAGGAAAGCGATGCGACCCTCGCGCGGCAACAGGAGCTACAGCGCCTCAGCGGCGGGAAGGTTCCCTCCAAACTCGACCTCGATACCGCCATCGCCACAGCCGACCGCGCCCGCGCCAGTTTGCAGAGCGCCGAGGCCACGGTGGGCCAGGCGCAGGCCCAGGTGCAGATCAACGAATACGACTTGGCCTTGGCCATCGTCAAATCCCCCATCGACGGCATTGTGCTGACGCGCAGCATCGAGCCCGGTCAGACGGTCGCCGCCAGTTTCACCGCTCCGCAGCTCTTCATTATCGCCGAGAAACTGGAGCGCATGAAACTGGAGGTCGCTATCGCCGAGGCCGACATCGGCCGCGTCGCAAAGGGCCAGAAATCCACCTTCACGGTCGATGCCTGGCCTGATCGTGCCTACACCGCCAGCGTCACCATCGTCTCCTACGGCTCGGCGGTCACGAACAACGTCGTCACCTACGAAGCCGACCTCGAGGTCAGCAACGATGACTTGAGCCTGCGTCCCGGCATGACGGCCACCGCCGACATCCTCGTGGCCGAGAGCAAAGGCGTATTCCTCGTCCCGACGGCGGCACTGCGCTTTGTCCCCACAATGGCGACGGCTGACACGGCCGTCGCAGCCAAGAAGTCCTTTGTGCAAAGCCTGATCCCGATGATCGGCCGGAAAAACACAGCGAGCAAGGACCCCGTCGCAAAACCGGCCGTCGCGGACGCGCATGTGTGGGTTCTCCGCAACGGGCAGCCCGCCTCCATCCCGGTGAAACTGGGTCTGAGCGACGGCCGGGACACGGAAATATCCGGCTCAGGCCTGACCGAGGGCCTCGTGATCATCCTCCGGGCCAACACTCCGTCCCCATGAGTGCGCCCAGCCCGACGACACTCATCGAGGTGCGCAGCCTGACCAAGACCTACGGGATCGGAGATGCCGCATTCCAGGCACTCAAGGGAATCGATCTCACCATCAATCAGGGTGAGTTTGTCGCGATCATCGGACCCAGCGGCTCCGGCAAATCCACGCTGATGAACGTGCTCGGCTGCCTGGATGTCGCCACGACAGGCACCTACTCCTACCAGGGCATCGCGGTGGAGGCGCTAGGCAACGACGAGCGCTCCCTGCTGCGCCGCTATGCGCTGGGCTTCATTTTCCAGGGCTTCAACCTGCTCGCGCGCACCAGCGCGCTCGACAATGTCGAGCTGCCCTTGCTCTACCGCGGCCTCCCTCGCAAGGAACGCCGCACGCAGGCGCTCGCCGCCCTCACGTCCGTCGGCCTGCCCACGAAGCTCCGCAGCACGCCGGGCGAACTCTCCGGCGGCCAACAGCAGCGCGTCGCCATCGCCCGCGCCATCGTGACGGAGCCCAGCACGCTCTTCGCCGACGAGCCGACCGGCAACCTCGACTCGGTCACCACGCGCGAGGTCATGGCGCTGTTGACCAGGCTCAACGTGGACCGCGGCATCACCGTGCTCGTCGTCACGCACAATGACGAGGTCGCGGCCTGCGCCCGGCGCACGGTGCTCATCAAGGACGGGCTCATCGAGTCCGACATCTGCCGCGCCTGAATCGGCTATTGACCATGATCTGGAACGCCTTCGCCATCGCCGTCCGTGAAATCGCCCGCAACCTGACGCGCGCATTTCTCACCGTGCTCGGAGTCTTCATCGGCGTTGCCGCCATCATCACGATGGTCACGCTCGGCCAGGGCGCGACGGTCGCCGTGAAGGCGCAAATCTCCAACCTCGGCAGCAACCTGATGCTGCTCCGGCCTGGCGCCGGCTTCGGCTTCCGGCCCGCTTCCGGCGGCGTCCCCAACTTTTCCGAACAGGACGCCGAGATCATCGGCGAACAAATTGCGGGAGTAGCCGCCATCGCCCCTGTCCGCTCCGCCGCGCTGAGCACCATCTACCTGCACACCGCGCGCACGACGCCCGTCATCGGCACCACGCCCGTGTATTTCGACATCAACAAGTGGGTCTTGGCGGAAGGGCGGCTTTTCACGCAGGCCGATCTCCGCTCCGGTGGCGCCGTCTGCGTGATCGGCGACACGGTGCGACGCGAACTCTTCGAAGGCGACAATCCCCTCGGCGCGAAGATTCGCATCGGCAAGGCCTCGTGCGTGGTCATCGGGCTGCTGAAGAGCAAGGGCCAGGCCGGCATGGGCGATCAAGACGACACCATCATTGTGCCACTCTCCACGCTGCAGCGACGCTTGGTCGGGAAGGCATCCTCGCATGATATCACCCAGATCGTGATTTCCGGGAAGGAGGGCATGAACGGTGACGCCGTCATCGCGGATATCACGCTCCTGATGCGCCAGAGGCGGAATCTCCAAGGCAACCAGGACAGCAATTTCTCGGTGTTCGACACCCGTCAGATTGCCGAGGCGCTCGGCTCCACCACGCAATTGATGACCACGCTTCTCGCGGCCGTCGCCGGCGTGTCATTGTTGGTCGGCGGCATCGGAATCATGAATATCATGCTCGTGTCCGTCACGGAGCGCACGCGCGAAATCGGCATCCGTCTGGCCATTGGCGCGTTGGGCAGTGAGGTCCTGCTCCAGTTCCTCGTCGAGGCGGTCACATTGTCCTGCATCGGTGGACTCATCGGCATCCTGCTCGCGCTTGGACTGTGCGTCGGTCTTGCGCAACTAATCCACGTGCCCTTCAACTTCAACCTTCAGATCAACGTCATCGCCTTCCTGTTCTCCGCCGCCGTCGGCATTCTCTTCGGTTATGCTCCGGCCCGCCGCGCAGCTCGCCTTAACCCGATCGATGCCCTCCGACACGAATAGCATGCCACATTGGGTTCGGAGGCCCCCTATGGTACTGTTTGTGTGGGAATGTGTGCGAGTTTCCTCACCGTCCCCTTACCTCGGAAACCAACGGACAATGAGTACCCGAAAGAGATCAAGGCCGGCCGGCACCGTATTGCACTGTGAACACCCGGGAACTGCGTTTTTTCGGGTTAACGCATGGACCCCGGTGTCGCGTATTTCGGGTTAACGATCACGGGCGCAGATGTGAATGCCCCTGCGCCTGCGGTCGATGGCTGACTTTGAAGACATGCCCCATTTAGCGACTTGACGCCAAACCAATGTCAGACATCTGTGCATGACATGGCTACTACCACATCCACCCGGGAATTCGTCCGCAACTTTTCACGCCTCAAGCGAACCGCGGCCAATGGGGGCGAAGTCCATGTCCATGATCGGGCGGGGCGGACCTATGTCTTCAGAGTTAAGGAGACTGGGCCGTCTCTTGGCAGTCAGCTCTCGGACCTGTGCGGCAAACATAACACCGGCGTTCGCGTAAAGAGCCTGGCCGGTTACGGCCGCAATCGGAAATGAAACCAATCGCCGACTCCGGTCTGCTGGTTGGGTTTCTTGACCCGGCCGATCAACACCACGCGTGGGCCAAGAAATGCTTCGATGAGCTGCACACCTCTCTCACGACTTGCGAGGCAGTGCTGTCGGAAACGGAGTTCCTCGTGCCTGGTTCGGGACCTGATCTTATGGAAATGGTCCGGCGCGGCACGCTTCAGGTTGAGCCTCTGCTCCCCAGCGAGGCTGAACCGCTTGGCGCACTGATGAAGCGGTATGAGAAGATGCAATTCGCCGATGCCTGTGTCGTCCGGCTGAGCGAACTCCTGCCCGATGCGTTGGTTTATACGGCCGATAAGCGAGATTTTGCGATCTGCCGGCGCCGCGGCCGGGAATTGATTAAGACCGTGACTCCCTGATCGGCCAGTCCGCCGATGCCCACCATTCGTTTTTGAAAATAGCAATGAGCCGTTGGATGCCTGGGATCTGGCTTATTTTCTGAGCCTGTTCACGGCAACGTATTCTCATGCTCTTGGAATCAGCGCCTCGGAAGCCCGGGTTGAGCCCCGGAGTTAAGAGCACCTGGCCCCGCAACGGGAAATCGCCAAGGGCCGCGTAAACTTTGGGGAGTTGGTGTTCGAGGATGGGTTTTCTTTCGGCCATGCACGAGAGATGCATCCCCCCGGCACTCCGGCGGCGGCGCACGCCGCCCTCTCCAGTCTCCCCCGCCCCGCCTCAACTAGCCCGCGAAGGATCTGTTCCGGATAGACGGGATGGTTCGGGCCGGCTGTTTCTCGATAGAGGTCAGCGCGCTGTTGGCCCGCAAACTGAAGAGCAAGGGCGACGGCGCTCGGCCAGGGCCAACCGGTCGACTGGCCCGGTGGTGCGCGGCGGGCCGGCGGCGTCTTGGGCGACGCTGTCGATCAGATTATGGCGGTGTTGCGGGCCAACGAAATTCCCGCGGCGGTGTCGCAGACTGCGGGGACGTTTGTGTGCGATCATGTGTTTTACGTGTTGATGCATGCGCTGCGCGGGGGATTTATCCATGTGCCGTTCCTGCCGAAGCAGGCGGCGAAGGGGCAGCCGGGTTTGCCGCTCGAAACCATGGTGGAAGCGATCGCGGTGGCGATCGAAGTATCGCTCAAGACGCGGCGCGATGTGCGGGTGGCGGGCGGGCGGGCGACTTGAAGCCGTGGATACTCCTCACCGGTGCAAGGGCGGGATCGGCTGGTGCGGCTCC
>CAZBLQ010000093.1:0-15993 GCA_964492635.1 uncultured Oleiharenicola sp. | reverse complement strand
TCGCGGCGGGCCTTGAACTCGTTGCCGGGTTTCCACTCGGGCCAGGTGTCGCCGTTGGCGACGCGCAAGCCGACCTGCAGCAGGAATTCCGTGTCCTGCGCCGCACCCTCGAACGTCCAATTGGGTTTCACCTCGTCGGTGACCTTGTGGTAGTCATTAGCGATATACTCGTTGATGAGCTTCTCGCCGAAGTCGGCGGGCTGGCCGATGAACAGCTTGCCGGATTTCGGGTAGTAGGAGGGCACGCCGACCTTCGCGAATTCAAAATGGTCGCTGCGGTAATAGGAACCGCGTTCGGGGTGATCGTCCGGCAGCATGGTGCGTCCCTGTTCGGCGGCGACAGTGGTGCCGAGGTCGTCGAGCGTGGAAGCACCGAAGCCGATGGTGCGCATGTCGCTCGTGCGGCCGAACTGGTTGGCGCCGTCCATGTTGATGTTGGCGAGGGTTGAAGTGAGCGGGTAAAGCGGCTCATGCGCATAGTAGCGCGAGCCGAGCAGACCCTTCTCCTCAGCGGTGATGGAGAGAAACAAGATGCTGCGCCTGGGCTGCTGCCCGGCCGGAAGCGCCCGGTAAGCTTGCGCCAGCTCGAGCAACACCGCGACACCCGCGGCATTGTCCGCCGCGCCATTGTAGATCTGGTCGCCCTGCAGCCGGGTGTCGCGGCCGAGGTGGTCCCAATGCGCGGTGTAGATCACATATTCGTTGCGCAGCTTCGGGTCGGCGCCGGGCAGCAGGGCGATGACGTTCTTGGATGCGACATTGCGGAGCGTGTTCTCGATGGTGAACGAGGCCTTGGCGCCGAGAGTCACTGGCGCAAAGTCGCGGCGGGCGGCAGCGGCCTTGAGCGCATCGTAATTCTTGCCGGCAGCGCTAAACAGCTTACGCGCCGCGTCGAGGGTGAGCCAGCCTTGCATGCCGACGTGGCCGGCGTTGCGGTCCGGCGTGCTGATTTCGAAGTTTTCGCGGCTCATGCTGCCGACGATGACGGCGAACGGATAGGCGGCGGGGCCGGTTTCGTGAACGATAAGACAGGCGGCGGCGCCTTTCTCGGCGGCGATTTCGTATTTGTACATCCAGCGGCCGTAATACGTCATGGCCTTGCCGCCGAAAACCTTCGGGTCGAGTTCCCCGGTGGCCGGATCGATGACCGGCGGATCGTTGATCAACATGATGACCGTCTTGCCGCGCACATCCACGCCCTTGTAGTCATCCCAGTTGTATTCCGGCGCGACCACGCCGTAGCCGACAAAGACAACCTCGGTGTCCTTCGCCTCGACATGCGGCACCAGACGGCTGGAGGGACCGACGAACTCATTGATGTTTTCCATCGGCAGCGTACGGCCGTCGAGGGTGAACGAAAGCGTGGGACTGGAAGTGATGCCGACCAGCGGGACGTTCTGGATGTAGGTGCCATCGGGGTTGCCCGGTTGAAGGCCGAGTTTCTTGAACTCGCTGACCAGGTAGGCGACGGTCTTCTCTTCGCCGGCAGAGCCGGGAGCCCGGCCTTCAAACTCGTCGGAAGCGAGGATCTTGGTCCGGGCGAGGATGCTCGCGGCGGAAATGCCCTCCTTCGCCGAGGCTTCCGCCATCGCCCGTTGGGCTATGGTGGACAAGTCGGAGGACAGGGCCGGAGCCGGGTCCGCGGCGAACCCGAGTGAAGTCAGCAACAAGCCGACCAGAAAATGGAGATGATTATTTTTCATGCAGGTTAACATTTTTGTAGAATCTGGTCCAAAGCGCATCCTCCTGCCAGCCCTGAACGGCCGGTCGAATCAGGATATTCTTCGCGTTAAAATAGAGCGGGATGAGCGGCATTTCATCAAGCAGCACTTTCTCGGCGCGCTGGTAGGCGGTGTTGCGCAGGGCGGGGGAGCCGGACCGGCCGGCTTCGGTGACCAGCCGGTCGAACTCCATGCTGCTCCAGTGCGGATAGTTGCTGGGATTGCCGCTGGTGAGGTCGGCGAGTAGATCGGATATGCCGTTGTAGTCCGGAATGGCCGTCACCAGGGCGAGGTCGTAATTCCCCGCGACCAGCGCCGCGAGATGGGTGCGCGCCTCGCGCGGGGCGATGGTGACCTCGATGCCCAACTCGCTCCGCCACATCTGCTGGATGGCCTCGAGCACGGGAGTGTTCACCCATGTCGTCAGCTCGATCTTCGGGAAACCGCGGCCGTCGGGAAATCCGGCTTCGCGCAACAACCGTCGCGCTTCCTCGGCGTCCTCACTGATCCGCCAGTGCGCTTGATAGCCGCCGAGGCCGGGCGGAATGAAAGTGAAGGCGGGTTGCTGGCCGCCCAGCAGCACTTTTTCCACCAAGGCCGTGCGATTCAACGCCAGGCCGAGCGCGCGCCGCACCGATTCGTTGTTGAGCGGTGGCCGCTTGGTGTTCAGGGCGAGGTAGCGGGTCTCATGCAGTGGCGATGTGCGCAGCACGGGCGGCTGGGCTGTGCGGTAGGCAGCGAGCTTGCTGAACGGGACCGACAGGGTCACGTCCAGCTGCCCGGCCCGAAACGCCCGCTCCTCACTGTCGCCATTGTCATAGGCGAGGAAACGAATTTCCTGCAGGTTTACGTGAGAGGCGTCCCAGTATTTCTGATTGCGTGCGACAACGATCACCTGGTTCGGCACCGAGTCGGTGAGGGTGAACGGTCCATTGCCCACGAAGTTGCCCGGGCTGGTCCAGTCGGTGCGCCGTTGGTCCATCCGGCCGAATTTCTCGATTGTCGCCGGGTGCACCGGAATCCACGGGCCGCTGGCCACCATCGCCAGAAATTCCGCCGCCGGCTGCTCAAGGGTGACCTCCAGCCGGTGGTCGCCGAGTGCCCGCACGCCCACGGCAGAAAAATCCTTTTCCCGTCCGGCATGGAATGCCTCGGCGTTTTTCAGAGGGAAGAACAGCGGGGCCTTGGGCGCAGCCAGTGCGGGGGATAGCAGGCGATGGATGGAATAGACAAAGTCGGCGGCGGTGACCGGATCGCCGTTGGACCAACGGGCCTCGGGGCGGAGTTCAAAAGTGTAGGTGCATTCATCGGGTGAGACATCCCAGTTCACCGCCGTGGCGGGCTGGGGCGCGCCCCCGTCGGGTGCGGGGGTGAGCAGCCCCTCGCTCAATGCGCGGATGACGAAAAATTCATCGGGCAGCGTGGCGAGCTGCGGGTCGAGCGTGGCTGGTTCGTTGCGCTGGCTGAGGCGGAGCACCTGGCTGGGCGGAGCAGCGGCACGCTTTGAGCAAGCCGGAAGGAATAACAGGCAAAGGACAAAGGAAAGCAGACAGAGGAACGATAATGTAGGGCCGGCGCTTGTCGCCGTGCCGGAAGTGCCGAGTGGCCTGCCGGCGAGCGGCAGCCCTACCAGCTCAATTTTCCAGCCAGACATGTTTATAGGGATGCCGGTCCAGCAGGGTGGGATGCCAGCCGTGCACGGACGGATGCACGAGACGCACGCTGGTGTAATAATAAATCGGAATGATGGGCGCGTCGTTCAGCAGGATCGTCTCCGCCCGCTGCATCAGCGCATGGCGGGCGGCGGGATCGGCGGTCCGGTCGGCCTCGAACAGCAGGGTGTCGTAGTTCGAGTTTTTCCAGCCGGTGTGGTTGTTGTTCGAGTCGGAGCGAAAGACATCGAGAAAGGTCTTGGGATCGAGATAGTCGGCCGCCCATTCCGCCCGCATGATCTGGTAGTCGAGGGTGCGGCGGTTGGCCAGCAGCGTCGCCTGTTCCATGTTGTTCACCCGCACCTCGACGCCGAGTTCGCGCCGCCACATTTCCTGGATCGCCTCGGCGATCACGCGGTGGTTGCCCGAGCTGTTGATCATGATCTCCAGGAGCGGCAGGCCCTGACCGCCGGGATAACCGGCCTCGGCCAGCAGGCGCCGCGCCTCATCGTAATTGCTTTTCAACACGTCCGGGGGAACATAGCCGCCGACGCCCGGCGGGGTGAATGACCGGGCGGGTTGCTGGCCGCCCAAGGTGACTTTCTCAACGAGGGCGGAACGATCGATGGCCGCCGCGAGCGCCTGCCGAACCTTGACATTGCTGAGGCCGGGCCGGGTGGTGTTCAGGCGGTAGAAATAGGTGTCGAGGAACGCGCCGATCTGAAGCACTTCCGGCTGCGTGCGTTTGTAGGTTTCAACTTTGCCGACCGGCAGCGCTTCGGTGAGATGCAGCTGGCCGGCGCGGAAGGCACGTTCCTCGCTCTCGACATCAGCGGCTGGATGAAAATGGATCGCGTTGAGTCGCACCGTGGCGGCGTCCCAGTAGGTGGTGGATTTTTCCACGACAATCACTTCGCCGCGTTTCCATTGGGTGAGGACGAACGGCCCGTTGCCCACGAGACTGCCGGGCTGGGTCCAATTGTTGCCGCGCTGATAGGGTGAGCCGGCTTTCTCCAGGGCTGGCAGATAAACCGGGAACCACGCCGGGTGCGTCAGCAGCGAAAGGAAATACGGTGCGGGATGATTGAGGGTGAACCGCAGCGTGCGCGCATCCGGAGTCTGGACGCCGACCTGCGAGAAATCCATGAGCGTGCCCTTGTGGTAGGCCTCGGCATTCACCAGCACGAAGAGCATGGTCGCGTAATCGGCAGCCAGCGTCCGCGTGAGAACCCGGCGGATCGAACCGGAAAAATCCTGCGCGGTGACCGGTGCGCCGTTGGACCAGCGGGCATTGGCGCGCAGGTGGAAGGTGTAACTGAGGCCGTCGGACGACACCTCCCAGCTCTCCGCCACCCCGGGCACTGGATGAAGGTCAACCTGATCCTCGGCAACGAGACCTTCGAACAGGGTCGAGACGACATTGATCTCGGGCAGGCCGGTGATGAGGTGTGGATCAAGGTCGGCCGGATCGGCGCTCAACCCGCGATGCAGCACCTGCTCGCGGATGCCACGGACGACATCGGTCTCGCGCTTCGCGCAAGATGCAAAGAAAAGACAGAAGACAGATAACAGAGGACTGAGAACAAAGAGACGGCGCATCGTGAATCGCGGCATAAAGCCGCTCCTACAGTTTCTGAATCAAGCAGACGGCGTGCGCAGCGATGGCGAGTCCACGGCCGATGTCATCAACGCCTTCGTTCGTCGTCGCCTTCAAGCCGATCGCGTCCGCCGGCATGCCGGTGGACTGCCCGAGAGTGGCCTTCATCTCGGCGAGCCGGGGTGCGATTTTTGGTTTTTCCGCGATGAGGGTGGCGTCGAGGTTGACCGGCGACCAGCCGCGTTCGCGCAGGAGGGCGACGACGCGCTGGAGCAGCACCTGTGAGTCGGCGTTCCGGTAAGCCGGGTCGGTGTTGGGAAATTGATGGCCGATGTCCGGCAGGCCCGCCGCGCCGAGCAGGGCGTCACAGATGGCGTGGGTGAGTGCGTCGGCATCGGAGTGACCGTCGAGGCCGAAATCAGCTTCGAATTTCACCCCGCCGAGCACCAGCTTACGGCCGGCGGCGGTGCGGTGGATGTCATAACCGTGACCGATGCGGAGTTTCATGAGGAGTGTGTCACCGCGAGGTGCGCAAAAAATAATCCCGGCAATCGAGGCAGGTCATCATGGACGAGACGCAGAGTCCTGACCGGGTCGGAATGCAGCGGCGCCGGGGGCAAAGGGCGGCAGCGATGACCTGGCCGGGGGCGGCTGAAGCAAAAACTCCAGGTAGGCCAGATCCGCCGGCTTTGTGAGCTTCGGATTGGGCTGGGGGTTTTCCAGCAGGGCGATGGGATGTCCGAGCAGCTCGACGGCCGCAGCGTCGTCGGTGATGACGAGTTTTCTCCCGGCCACGCGGGCATAGGCGCGGCAGATCAGTTTGCGGGAAAAAACCTGCGGGGTTTCCATCGCCCAGAGATGCCGGCGATCGAGAGTACGGAGCCGGCCTTCGCCGCGGTGCTCCTTGATGGTGTCGGTCACCCGGTGGGCGAGCACGACAGCGTCCTCGCGCCGCACGATTTTATGCAGTGCGATCAGTTGCTCAACGCTCACCAGCGGCCGGGCGCAGTCGTGGATGAAGACATATTTCACGTCGTCGGGCAGCTCCGCGAGCGCGCGGGCCACCGAGTCCTGGCGCTTTTCCCCTCCGGGCACGAAAAGCGTCGGCGTCGGCGCATAAGCCGAGAGCTCAACCATCTGGCTCTGGTCGCGATAGGTGACGATGAAAGTGTCAATCACGCCGCTGCGATAGAAGGTGCTGGCGGAGTGGGCAAAGACCGGCTTGCCGCCGAGCGGGGCGAGAATCTTGTCGACCACGGCGCCAGCCATGCGGCGGCTGCTGCCGGCGGCGAGAAGGATGGCGGCGGTGCGGCTCACAATGGTAGAAAGTCGAAGGTTGAGAGTTGAGAGACCGAGCAGCGGAAACTAGGAGCCGGCGAGTTCGGCAAGGATCGCGCGGGCGGCGGCGGCCGGGTCGGCGGCCTGCAGGATGGGGCGGCCGACCACGATGTATGACGCGCCGGCTTTCGCAGCGTCTGCCGGGGTCATGACGCGTTTCTGGTCGTCCCCGCCGGTTTCGTCGGCGGGCCGGATGCCCGGCGTGACGAGCTGCATGTCCGTGGGCAGCTTCGAGCGCAGCATCGCCACTTCGAGTGGCGAGCAGACCAGACCGCGCAACCCCGCGGTGGCGGCGAGCTGGCCGAGACGGACGACCTGATCGGCGGAAGAGGCGGGGACGCCAACTTCGCCGAGCCCCGCCGTGTCCAGCGAGGTGAGCACCGTGACACCGAGCAGCAGCAGCTTGGGGTTGTGTTTTTGCTGCGCCGCGAGTGCGGCACGCATCATCTCGGCTCCACCCGCGGTGTGAAGGGTCAGCATCGAGATGGGCAGCGGCGCGAGAGACTCGACCGCCTTGGCGACGGTGTTGGGGATATCGTGCAGTTTGAGGTCGAGAAAGACATTGAAACCCATGCCGGCAACCTCGCGCACATAGTTGGGGCCGTAGGCGGTGAACAGCTGCAACCCGACTTTCACCCAGTGGAGCTGCCCGCGCAACTGGCGGAGGATGGGCGCGGCGGCTTCGCGCGTGGGAACGTCAAGAGCCAGGATTAGATCACAAGACATTTGAGGAACCACTAATGAACACTTATCGAGACTAATCAAAGAGAGAAATCATACCGGGTTTTGGGCTAGGATTGGGGCCCATTAGTGTCCATTAGTGGTTACAACCTGATGCGGGTCACGATTTTTAGTCCGGCTAAAATCAATCTTTACCTCGCCGTCACCGGGCGGCGGGCGGACGGCTTTCACGACCTGGTGTCAGTCGTCGCCCCGCTGGATTTCGGGGATGGGCTTGAAGCAGAGAGCCGGGAGCCGGGAGCCGGGAGCCCGGCTTTCGCCAAGGCTTCGGCCGGCGGACAGTTTTCCCTGGAGTGCGACATGCCCGGGATGCCGGTGGACGACAGCAACCTGGTGCTCAAGGCCGCCCACGCGTTTGTCGCGGCGACAGGTTGGAAGCAGGGTGTGGCGTTCAAACTGACCAAGCGCATCCCGCTGGGTGCCGGGCTGGGGGGCGGCAGCAGCAACGCCGTCGCGGCATTGCGCGCGCTGAACAAACTGTCTGGCGGACTGCTGTCAGAATCGAAACTGGGCGAAGTGGCGTTGACCCTTGGGTCCGATTGCGCGCTTTTTCTCCATCACCGGCCGGTGGTCATGCGCGGTCGGGGTGAGCGCATCGAGGCGCTGCCAGAGTCCGCCGGGAAACGAGTGCGCGGCCAGCGGGTGCTGCTTTTCAAGCCAGGTTTTGGCATCGGTACACCCTGGGCCTACCAGCGGATGGTTGTCCGCGGTACGTATTACCTTCCAACGGCCGAGGCGGAAGCCCGGCTGGCGGAGTGGACCGGCGGAAGTGCACCGGCCGGGGAGCTTCTGTTCAACAATCTGGAGCGGGTGGCCTTCGAAAAATTCCTCGCCTTGCCGGCGTTGTTGGGAAAATTACAGGCCGAGCTTGGCGTGGCGGCCCGGATGAGTGGCAGCGGCAGTGCGTGCTTTGCGCTGCTCGAGGACCGTTCGAAGGGGATGACACAGGCAGGGCCGGCACCGTCCGCGGACAATTTAACGCGAATGAAACACATGATTGCCCAGTGCTGGGGCCCGTCGGCCTTCGTGCAGGAAGCGCGCCTGGCCTAGTTCCGCATTGACCGTGGGGCGCGTCGGTTCGTTAATTCGTGGAGCCAACCGCCCCATGGATCCCAGCGCCAAAAGCGAACTCGTCATCCAGGGCTTTGCCGCCTCCAAGGGCATCGCCTACGGGCAGGTGTTTCTTTACCTGCAGAGTGAGCTGGAGATTCCGCGCTACACGGTGGATCCCGACAAGCGCGTCGCGGAAATCGCGCGCTTCGAACAGGCCCTGGTGGTCACGCGGCAGCAGATTTCCCAGATTCAGGCCCAGGTTACCAAGAACCTGAGCGAGGAGGAGGCGCTGATTTTCGATGCGCACCAGATGGTGATCGAGGACCAGGCGCTCATCGGCGAAACCATCCGCGATTTCAAAAGCTCGGGGCTGAACATCGAGACCTGTTTCAACACCGTCGCGCAGCGCTACATCCAGGCGTTTTCCGAGATCGACGACGAATACCTGCGCGAACGCGCCGCCGACATCAAGGACGTGACCAAGCGGGTGCTGCACGTCCTGCTGGGCCAGGCGGCCACCAATCTCAGCGAGCTGGTGGACAAGCGCATCATCGTGGCGCATGACATTTCGCCGTCCGAGGCGGCCGGCATCGACCGCAGCGCGGCGCTCGGCATCGTGACCGATGCCGGCAGCCGCACCAGTCATGCGGTCATCGTCGCCCGCTCGATGAAGATTCCGGCGGTCGTCGGCGTGCGCGACCTCACCCTCAAGGTGAAGAACGGGGACTGGCTGATGGTGGACGGCTACGACGGGGTGGTCATCGTCAACCCGACGGAGCAGACGCTATTCCGCTACGGCAAGATCCAGAAGGCCAAGCAGTCCTTCGAGTCGCGGCTGATGACGGTCAACGAGCTTACGGCCGAGACGCTGGATGGCGTGGCGGTCACGCTCCGCGCCAACATCGAGAAGCCCGACGAAGTCGCCCAGGTGAAGCAATACCGCGCGGACGGCGTCGGGCTCTACCGCACCGAGTTTCTTTTTCTCAGCGCCGAGAAAATTCCGACCGAGGAGCAGCAATACGCGGCCTATCGCGAGATTGTCACCGGCCTGGCCCCCGCGACGGTGACCATCCGCACGCTCGACGTCGGCGGGGACAAGCCGCTGCCCGGTGACCCGCAACTGATCGGCCCGGAGGCCAACCCGTTCATGGGTTTTCGCGCCATCCGCATGTGCCTGGAAAATCCCGGGCTGTTCAAGGACCAGCTCCGCGCCATCCTCCGCGCCAGCGCGCACGGCCGGGTCGAGCTGATGTACCCGATGATCAGCGGCGGCGAGGAGCTCGACCGCGCCAACGCCCTGCTGGCGGAGGCCAAGGCCGAGCTCACGCAGCGCGGCCAGGCTTTCGATGAAAAGATGCGCGCCGGCACCATGATCGAGATTCCCAGCGCGGCGATCGCCAGTGATTTGCTGGCGGAGAAATGCGATTTCTTCAGCATCGGGACCAACGACCTCATCCAATACCTTCTCGCGATCGACCGGGGCAACAACCGCATCGCGCACCTCTACGACCCGTCGCACCCGGCGGTGCTGCGGGTGCTTCGCCAGGTGGTGGAGGCCGGTCACGCCCGGAAACTCAAGGTCAGCGTGTGCGGCGAGATGGCGGGCGATCCCGTCTATGTGCCGCTGCTGCTCGGACTCGGCGTGGACGAACTCAGCATGACACCCACGCTGCTGCCGTCGGTTAAGTTCTTGATTCGCGCCATGCGGATGGACGACGCGAAGAAGCTCGCGATCGAGGCACTCAAGCAGACCGACCCGAAGAAGACCTATGCCCTCGTCGAGGCGTTCTACAACGAGCGCATGAAGGTGGAGTGACGGCCTGCCTTTGGGGAGACAGTCACGGGGTGCAAGGCGACAGGGATAATAGTTGCGGTGGCATGGAATGTGGTGCCCTTTGAGGCATTATGGCGACGCCCACCACCGACTCGCCGAAATTCGATGTGACGGTGCGCGTGGGCTGCAGTCTGGTTTACGAGGTTTCCGGGTCGGCCGTGCTGCTGCTGAACCTTCGCCCCTGCCCGAATCGCAATCACGCCGTGGTTTTCGAGGCGCTCACCCTGGGCAACAACCTGCCTTCGGATCAATTCATCGACAGCCATGGCAACCGGGTTTACCGCGTGCTGCTTGCGCCCGGCCGCAACCTGTTCCGGCACGACGCCATCATGACGCTCTCCTCGCAACCGGACAACCACGACCTTACGGACACCACGCCGCATCTGCCCGGCGACCTGCCGCCGGAAGTGCTGCGCTACACGCTGCCCAGCCGTTATTGCGACTCGGACAAGCTCATCAACTTTGCCTGGGAGAAATTTGGCCAGGTCCAGCACGGCTGGCCGAGGGTGCAGGCCATCAGCCGGTGGCTGCACGAAAATATCGAGTATCGCTTCATGTCCGGCCGGCCCGATCTCTCCGCCTGGGATGTGTTGCAGCGCGGGTACGGCGTGTGTCGTGACTTCGCCCACCTCGCCATCGCGTTGAACCGCACCTTCAATATTCCTGCCCGGTACGTCACCGGCCATCTGCCCGACATCGGCTTTCCCGACCCCTCGGGGCACATGGATTTCCACGCCTATGCAGAGGTTTATCTCGGGGGCAACTGGTTCACGACCGATGCGCGCTTCCATGTGCCCCGCATTGGCCGGATCAAGGTGTCCTGCGGACAGGATGCAGTGGACGGGGCGTTTTCCACGATTTTTGGCGGGGCCAACCTAAGCTACTTTGAAGTGTGGGCCTACCAGGTGGCGCGCGGCACGGTGGGGGTCGGCGACCCGTTGGATTTGTCGAAACGACTCGACAACCAGTGGACCGTGCGGACGGATCCGGTTTTTTAAACCGGGGTTTGGTTTTTGATGCAGGTGGAAACCGGCCTCCGGGCGGGTTTTCTTATTTGTGTATTCCTCGAACCCGTCCAGAGGACGGCTTCCACCCGCATCGCACGAATTCATTTGTGTCCGGAATTTGCCTTGGGCGTAGTCAGCAGGAGTCGAATGAGCCGAAGGTCAAAGAAAGAACCCCGTCGCGTGAAGGCCGCGGTTGCGCCGCCAGCGGTTGCCGCTCCACCAGCGCGGGATGAACCTGCGCCGGCCCAAGCCTGGTGGCGCAACGACTGGCTGGGCGGGCTTTTCCTGATCATCGCCACGTTCCTCGCCTATCAGCAGGTGTGGCAGGCCGGTTTCATCTGGGACGACGACGCCCACGTGACCCAGGCGAATCTGCGCTCGCTGCACGGACTTTGGCGGATCTGGTTCGAACCGGGCGCGACCCAACAGTACTATCCATTTCTGTACAGTGCGTTCTGGCTGGAGCACCGCTGGTGGGGTGATTCGGCCCCGGCTTATCACCTGCTCAATGTGCTGTTGCAAGGGTCCGTCGCCTGTCTGCTTTATCACGTGCTGCGGCGTCTGGCGGTACCCGGTGCATTCCTGGCGGCTGCGTTATTCGCCCTGCACCCGGTGTGTGTGGAATCAGTCGCGTGGATTTCAGAGCAGAAAAACACCCTGTCGGCCGTCTTCTATCTGTCGGCCGCGCTGGCGTATTTCCGATACGACCGGGAGCGTCGGGCCATCTGGTATGCGCTCGGTCTGGGACTGTTTGGTCTGGCCCTGTTGAGCAAGAGCGTGACAGCGACACTACCGGCAGCGCTGCTGGTGGTTTTTTGGTGGAAACGGGGACGACTTGCCTGGAAGAGCGACGTGCTGCCACTGATGCCTTGGTTTATCCTCGGGGCCGGAGCCGGGGCGATGACGGCATGGATGGAACGGACGCATGTCGGAGCGAGCGGTGCGGCCTATGGCCTGGGCTTCGCGGAAAGATTCCTCGTGGCCGGCCGGGCTGGCTGGTTCTATTTGGGCAAGATTTTCTGGCCGGCTGATTTGATCTTCATCTATCCGCGCTGGACCATCGATGTTCACATCCTGTGGCAGTGGTTTTTTCCCGCGGCGGCCGTCGCTGCGCTGGGGGCTTTGCTGGTGGGGCGGAATCGTTCCAGGGGACCGTTGGCGGCGGCCCTGCTCTTTGCCGGAACGCTTTTTCCCGCGCTCGGATTCATCAATGTGTTTCCCTTCATGTATTCCTATGTCGCCGACCATTTCCAATACCTGGCGGTGGCGATGATGCTGTCGGCCGTCGCGGCCGGCTTCACGCTCGCGGTGGAACGACTTACAGTTGTCGGCCGGTCGGTCGCGAAGGTTGCGGGCATTTGCGTGGTGGTCGTATTGGCGGGGCTGACCTGGCGGCAGGGTGCGATGTATGCCGGCCGGGAAACACTTTGGCGGATAACCATCGCCCGGAATCCGGCCTGCTGGATGGCATACAACAATCTGGGCGGCGACTTGCTGGAAGCCGGCCGGATTGACGAGGCCATTGCGAATATCCAGACGGGTCTGAAGTACGGGCCCGGCAATGCCGCCGGCTACACGAACCTGGGCAATGCCTTGTGGAAAAAGGGCCGGATGGACGAGGCATTCACCCAATATAAAACGGCCCTGGAGATCGAGGCCGACAACGTCCCGGCCCACCTCAACCTGGGCAATGCCTTGCTGCAAACCGGCCGGATCGATGAGGCCGTGGTTCATTACCGGAAGGTACTGGAGATCAAACCTGATTTCGCCAAAGGCCACACCAACCTGGGTGATGCCTATTTGCAAAGCGGGCGGGTGGACGAGGCGGTGGCCGAATACAACCAAGCCCTGGCAAACGATCCCGATGATGCCGAAGCCCACACCAATCTCGGCGCGGCCTTGGCGCAAAAGGGGCGGATGGACCAGGCTATTGCGCATTTCCAGGCCGCCTTGGCCATCAATCCGAAATTCGCCATCGCCCACACCGACCTCGGCAATGCGTTTTTCCAAACCCACCGGATCGATGCCGCCATTGCCCAATACCAAAAGGCGCTGGAAATCAGCCCGGGCTTCACCAAAGCCCGCCTCAACCTGGGCAATGCCCTGATGCAAAGCGGGCGGGTGGACGAGGCGGTGGCCCAATACAAACAGGCCTTGGAAAGTGATCCCAACAATGCGGAGGCCCACGCCAACCTCGGCACCGTCGCGGCACAAGAAGGACGGATGGATGAAGCCATCGGGCACTTCGAGGCGGCTCTGGCCATCAACCCGAATTTCGCCCTGGCCCACGCCAACCTGGGCCATGCCTTGCTGCAAAGCGGCCGGGTGGACGAGGCCATCGGCCATTACCGGAAGGCGCTGGCCATCGACCCGAATTCCGCGGCGGCCCGTCGCGGCTTGGGCGTGGCGCTCTCCCGCCAAGGGCAAACGGACGAGGCCAATGCGCAGTTTCAGGAGGCTTTAAAACGGAAGTGAGGGCAACGCTGGTTGGGAGCCGGCGATCGGTGGATCAATTTCCGATTTGCGATTGAGGATAGCTCAAGCAAGCTGCCGGTCATGACCACGCAGGCCAAAGAGCTGACGAGGCAGGCTCTCGCCCTCAAACCCGAGGAGCGGATTGAGCTGGCCGAGACTTTGCTGACGAGCGTGGGCGGTTTCGCGTCACCCGAAATCGAGGCGGCATGGCGGGAGGAGATCGAACGCCGGGTAAAGGATTTTGAAGAAGGGCGGGACAAGGGGGTCCCCTCCGCAGAGGTATTTGCGAAAGCACGGGCCTTACTGGATGAAATCCACAAGGCTCCTCACTCCCGCTGAAACCGAGCTGTTAGACGCAGCGGAATACTACGAACGCCAGCGCCCTGGCGTCGGCGTTCGGTTTTTAGATGCCGTGGAAGCGGTCAAGGCGGAGATCGAACACTTTCCGTCCATCGGGGCGACGCATGGCAAGCGCTTCCGCAGCCTGTGCGTTCAGGGCTTCCCGTATATTGTCATTTATCAGGATCGGCCGGAGGAATGCCTGATTGTGGCGGTGGCGCACACAAGCCGTCGTCCGGGCTACTGGAAGGAACGATTGAGATATCAGGTACCAGCCCCTGATTGATTAATTCATCAAGTTTCGCTTTTGCAGACTCTATCATGCAACCTAGCGAGGGTTGGTTCACCTAACCGCCTTCAGGCCGCTGGCGAGAAGGGTTTCGAAATTGGGCTCGTTGTCCTCGCGGGAGACGGCGGTGACCTCGACCTGCTGGAAGCCGGCCTTCTTCAAAAACCCGTGGAGCGCGCTTTCCTTGAAGCCGAGCCAGAGGTCGCCGTAAAGTTCATGCGCCTTTTCGAAGTTGTGCTCCTTCAGGTCGAGGACCAGGAGCTGGCCGCCGGGCTTGAGGATGCGGAAAGCCTCGTCGACCGCGGTCTGCGGATGACTGGCGTGATGGAGCGCCTGCGAGAGGATGGCGAGGTCCACGGACTTGTCCGGCAGCGGCACCTGCTCGATGTCGCCCAGCTTGTAGGTCAGGTTGGCGAGGCCGTTTTTTTTCGCCAGCTCGGTGCCGACCTCGACCATCTTGGCCGAGTTGTCGATGCACCACACGCGTTCGGCGCGGTGGGCGATGAGTTGGGAGATGAGGCCTTCACCGGCGCCAAGGTCGGCCACGGTGATCGCGGGCACGAGCCGGAGGGCGAGATGACCGATGGCTTCCCACGAGCGGCCCGGACAGTGGTTTTTGCCGAGCCGGCCCGCGATGAGGTTGAAATACTGCTCCGAGACCCGGCGGCGTTTCTGGAGGCAGCGGTCGAGGTTGTCGCGGTCCTCGGCCGACTCGGGCAGCTCGGCGACGGATTCACCCGCGGCCCGGAGCAGGGTGAGCTGGCGCGGCGGCAGGCCGGTGCGGAGTGAATAAAAGGCTTTCTTGCCCTCGCGACGGTCACTAACGAAGCCCGCCTGGCGCAGCAAAGCGAGCTGGGACGAGATGCGCGACTGGGCCATGCCGAGGATTTCCTGCAGTTCGGCAACGGAAAGTTCCTCCTTCAGCAGCAACGCCAGCAGGCGCAGCCGCGTGGAATCGGACAGGATTTTGAGGGTTTCCCAAGAGGAGCTCACGGGGAGACACTACTGAGGGGAAATGCGGCGGTTTACAAGCGTGGGGCGGAAGGTTCCCCGTGGGCCGGCTCGCTGACCCGACTCCAAGAAAAAACCAGTGGGGTACTGCGGACAAACACCCGCGGACCGAATCAGTCCGCGGGTGCGGGAGGTGACCGAAAAGTCGGTGGGCTCAGCCCTTTTTGCTGTCCACGTGCCGGGTGATGCCGGCGATCTGGTATTCCTGCTGGGCCGAGCCGATCTTGAGCTTCAGGTGTTCACCCACTTTCTTGCCCATGAGGGCCTGGCCGAGCGGAGTCTTGTAGGCGATGCGGTGATTGTCGGGGTCGCTGTCCCACGCACCCAGCACACTGTAACGGACGGCTTTGCCGCTGGTGACGTCGCGGAGGTCGACAATGGTCCCGACACTGACCTGGTCGGTGGTGGCCTCGGAGAAATCAGTGATGCGGGCCCGGGCGAGATCGCGCTCGAGCTGCACCTTCTGGCTCATGAGGACGGACTGGTCCTGCTTGGCCATCTTGAATTCGGAGTTTTCCTTGAGGTCGCCGTGCTCGCGCGCCGTGGCAATGGCCTTGGAATTGTCGGGGATGCGCTTCGAGACAATCTCCTCATATTCGACGCGCTTCCGCTCGTAGCTCTCGCGGGAAACGAGGAACTGCTCGTCCTTGGTCTCGGCTTCGCCGGACACGAGGGACTGGAGCGAAGGGAAGAGCTTGATGAAGCGGGCGAGGAGGGATTTCTTGGTGAGTTCCTCAAAGCCCTGGTTGAGCAGCAGGCTGTTGGCGAGGTCGCGGGCGGTTTCCGTATCGGCGGTCGAGAGCAGGTCGGAGATGAGGTCGGGATCGTCGCTCAGGACCTCGCCGAGCGGAATGCGGCGGGTGCCCGCGGACTGCAGCGCTTCGTAGTCGATGGCGAAGAAGATGGCGCCGAGCAGGCGGGGCGTGACGAGTTCGT
>CAZBLQ010000092.1:0-16277 GCA_964492635.1 uncultured Oleiharenicola sp. | reverse complement strand
CTCGTCCGCATCGAGACCTCCCCTGAGGATCTCCGCGGCATGATCGCCGCCGAGGGTATTCTCACCGCCCGCGGTGGTGTGTCCTCCCACGCCGCCCTCGTCGCCCGCCAGATGGGCAAGGTTTGCGTGTGCGGCGCCGCCGCCCTCGAGGTCGATTACCATGCCAAGACCGTCACCGCCGCCGGCCTGACCTTCAAGGAAGGCGACTGGCTGTCGATCGACGGCACCGCCGGCAAGGTTTACGCCGGCCAGCTCAAGGCCGCGCCGTCCGAGATCATCGCCGGCCTGATCCACGGCGACAAGGCCGCGATGGGCACTGACAAGTTCAAGAGCTTCCAGCAGCTGATGAAGTGGTGTGCCCAGGCCACGAAGCTGCAGGTCTGGACGAATGCCGACTCGCCCGTGCAGGCGCAGAACGCCATGGCCTTCGGCGCCACCGGCATCGGCCTCACCCGCACTGAGCACATGTTCTTCGAGGGTGATCGCATCGACGCCATGCGCGAGATGATCCTCGCCGAGACACTCGAAGCCCGTAAAGCTGCGCTCGCGAAACTCCTCCCCTATCAGCGCGACGACTTCGCCGGAATCTTCCGGGCGCTGAAAGGTTTCCCGGTCACCATCCGGTTCCTCGATCCCCCGCTGCACGAATTCCTCCCGAACACGGGCGACCAGCAGGCGGCTCTCGCGAAGAAGCTCGGCATTCCGGCGGAAAAGATCGCAACGCGCGTGCACCAGCTCCACGAGTTCAACCCCATGCTCGGCTTCCGCGGCTGCCGCCTCGGCATCGGTTATCCCGAAATCTCCGAGATGCAGTCCCGCGCCGTCTTCGAGGCCGCCGCGCTCGTCCAGAAGGAGGGCATCAAGGTCAAGCCCGACGTCATGATCCCGCTCGTCGGTTTCAAGCGGGAGCTTGATCTGCAGGCGGAGATCGTCCACCGCGTCGCCGCGGAGGTCCAGGCCGAGCAGAAGGTGAAACTGAACTACTCCGTCGGCACCATGATCGAGATCCCGCGCGGTGCGCTCACCGCCGACGAGGTCGCGCAGACCGCGCAGTTCTTCAGTTTCGGCACCAACGATCTGACGCAGACCTGCCTCGGCATGTCGCGTGACGATTCCGGTTCGTTCCTCCCGAACTACGCCGAGCTCGAAATCGTGAAGAAGAACCCCTTCGCCACGATCGACCAGACCGGCGTCGGAGCCCTGATGAAGATCGCCGTCGAGAAGGGTCGCCAGACCCGGCCCGACCTCAAGATCGGCATCTGCGGCGAACACGGCGGCGATCCGGAGTCGGTGAAGTTCTGCCACAAGCTCGGCATCACCTACGTCTCGTGCTCGCCCTACCGCGTGCCGGTCGCCCGGCTCGCGGCCGCCCAGGCGGCGATCGCCGAAGCGAAGGCCGCGAAGAAGTAAATCCTGTGGGAGCGAGCTTGCTCGCAACACTCTCGAGCCCCGGTCAGCCGACCGGGGCTTTTTTTGCGACTCGACAAAGCCTCGGTGAAGACGGTTGCATGCCACTTCTCCCCCATGAAAGTATCCGTCTGCTTTGCGACGCTCTTTGTGTTGCTCCCGCTGTTCGCTGCCGCCGCCGAAGTGAAAAAAGACATTGAATATGGCCACGCCGGTGACGTGCGCCTACTGCTCGATGCATGTGTGCCCGAGGGAGCGGGACCCTTTCCGATGGCCATCCTGGTGCACGGCGGCGGCTGGAGTCGCGGCGACAAGTGCGGCACCCTCATTCCCGGCGACTCCGCTGACATCACCCCGTGGTTCGAGCCGCTAACCCGGGCGAATTTCACCTGGTTCTCCATCAATTACCGGCTCGCCCCGCAGTATCGCTGGCCCGCGTGCCTGGAAGACGTGCAGACCGCCATTCGCTGGGTCAAGGCACACGCCGCCGAGTTCAAGGGCGATCCGCAACGCATCGTACTTTTCGGCCATTCCGCCGGCGGCCATCTCGTCTGCCTCGCGGCGGTGCTGGCCGGCGAGGACACGCACGTGCAGGCCGTGGCCGGCTTCGCACCCGTGACCGACTTCGAGCAGGAGCTGCCGCAGCGCGGCGGCCTCAGCACTTCCTTGCAGGCCCTTTTCAACCGGCCGAAGGAAATCACCCCGGAAGTCCGCGCCCTGCTGCACGAGACGTCGCCCATCAATCATCTCAAGGCCGGCCTGCCGGCGTTCCTCCTGCTTCACGGTGATGCCGATCCGACCGTGCCCTATGTGCAGTCGCTCAACTTCCAGGCCGGGGTTCGCGCTGCCGGCGGCGTCTGCGACCTCATCACGATCCACGGCGCGCCACACGCACTGGCGTCTTGGAACAAGATCGACCCTAGCTACAAGGACCGGATGATTGCATGGCTGCGCCAGCGTCTGCCTGAACCTGCGCCGGCCGCGTTCGCCGCGATGCCCGCCCCGAATCTCCCGCCCCGGGCCGGACCGAACGAGCGCCTCGTCCTGTCTGATGCGGCCACCCGGACGCTCGAGGGCTGGGACGGCAATCCCGACTGGTGGTCGGTGAAAGAGGGGGCGTTCATCGCCAAGGCCAGCGGCAAGGTGCCGACCTCGTTCCTGTTCACGCAGAGAAATTATTCCGACTTCCGTCTCGTCCTGTGGTCGCGGGTCGTCGAGTCGGAGAATCACGCCGGCGTGAGCCTCTGGGGCGAGCAGACCCCCGGGAAGGACGCCACGAACCGCTGGGCTTACAAGGGCCTGCTGGTGTGTTTCCCCGGCATCTACCTGTGGGATTACAACACGAACAAGGGCATTCCGATCGATCCCGCCGGCCAGGCGATCACGAAGGAATTCATCCGGCAACACGACTGGATCAAGGTGGAGATTCTCGCGCAGGGCAACCGCATCCGGGCCGCCTTCAACGGCCGGCAGGTGCTCGACTGGCGCGAACCGGATCCCGGCCGGTTGAAGGCCGGTCCCATCGGCCTGCAACTGCACGGTCATAACCTGCCGCAGGAAGTGATTTACAAGGATGTGGTGATCGAGACTTTCCCTAAAGAAGACCGGCTCATCACGGTGGAGCACTGAGTCCGATCGTCTTCTCAGCGGGGAATCATTCTGGAAAATGCCTTTGAAACGCCGAGTTCACGGAGAACGCGAAGTATACTCACTCGATTCATTTATCAGCGGTCTTTCACTTTCTGCGTGAATCGGCTCAGGTGTCGTTTGATTCCGAATCCATTTTTGCGTTTTTTGTGCTTTTGTGGCCAAACAGACCGCGCAGTTTAAGATTCATTTGGTCACCCCCGGGAAAATCCAGCCGGAGCCGGCGGAACAGGCCGGCCAATATCCGCGCAGCCTTGGCCAATATTGGCGGCGCAGCCATTGCCCGGTATGGGCATAATGCCACCATGACCCCCGTGCATGATAAAACAGCCTGGCTGCAGGGCGGCGACGCCGTCTGCCTCCAACCCCCTCCGGTTGTCGAGCGAACCTGGAGGCTCGTTTTGCTCGGCCCCCCCGGCGTCGGCAAAGGCACGCAGGCCGAACTGCTCTCCCGCGCCCTCGGTGCCTGCGCACTCTCGACCGGCGACGTGTTCCGGGCCGCCCGCGGCCGGGCCGCCGCGCCCGGTTCCGCCATGGCCGAGGCGCAAAAATACATGGAGCGGGGCGACCTCGTGCCCGACGAGACTGTGCTCGCGCTCATTGGTGAACGCGGCCGCTGCCTGCACTGTCGCGGCGGCTTCATGCTCGACGGCTTTCCCCGCACGCGTCCGCAGGCGCAGTCGATCGACGCGCTGCTGGCCCGCGAGAATCTGCGGCTTGACGCCGTGATCAGTTACGAACTGCCGCCTGCCGAGATCATCGCCCGCATCAGCGGCCGCCGGGTGTGTCCGAAATGCAAGGCCGTGTTTCACGTCACGGGCCGGCCGCCGCGCACCGCCGGCGTGTGCGACCAATGCGGCGGGGAACTGGTGCAACGGCCGGATGACCGGCCCGAAGCCGTGCGGGTGCGCCTCGACGCCTATGCCGCGGCCACCATCCCGCTCGCCGACCACTACCGCAAGCAGGGCCTGCTCGTGTCGATCAATGCTGCCGGACGGCCGGAGGACATTTTCGCGCACACGCTCGACGCCCTCGCCGCGTTGGTGCTTCCCAAATAGACCTTCGTCCCGGCAGCTGGCACCTCACAAGAAACGCTGCATGAACGGCTGATTTTTCAACCACGCGACCAGTTCGTCCGCCAGCGCGCGGTCGTCGCTGACGCGCGGATGGTTTGAAGACCAGTGCGTGAACACAAAGTGGCTGACGCCCGCGTCGCCTGCTTCCGCTTCTTTCACCGCCGCCTCCCAGGCCTCGCACAATGGAGCGCTCTTCGCCCCGCCATACATGCCGCCGCGCAACAGCACGAGCTGCGTCTGCGGATACGCCGCGCGAATGGCTTTGACCAGCGCCACGTAGCCGGCCGTGTAACCCGCCGGGAACGGCTGGCCATGCGCGTGGGAGAAGGAATCGTCGTTCTCGCCCAGGTTCACCAACACGACGTCGGGCCGCCACGCCTTCAAATCAGTGCGCGGCGCATCCGCCGCCGGATAAAGCCGGTCCCACACCTGCCCGGCCCGCAGCTCCACCCAGCCGTTGGCGATGCCCATGCCGCTGACGGCCATGGCGCGGTGATCGGCGTGCAACGCCTGCGAAGTGAGGTAATCGTAGCTCAACGCGTGGTTGTGCGTGCGGAAATCGTTCCATTGGTCGGTGGCGCCGTCCTCGTTGCACGCGCCCACTGTGATCGAGTCGCCGATGAATTCGATTTTCAAGCGGTAGGCCGGCGGCTCCGGCGCCCATGCCCGCGCCCCGGCCGCGAGTTCCGCACCAAGGAAGCGCACATTGCCTTTCGCTGCTTCGGTGCGCTTGAAGAGGACCAGCCGGTGCCGGCCCGGGCCCGGAGTCACCGGCAGCGCAATGCGTGCCGCCGCGCCTTCGTGCACGGCCAAGATTTCATTCCCGTCATCCAACTGTGCGTTGAAAAAATTCTGGCCCGCCGCGTCCGCGAAACGCAGCACCAGTTGCGCGCCCTCGAAGTCGAGGCTGATACGGCTGCCGGCCCACACCACCACCGGCCCGGCCGGATCGGAAAAATCCAGACGGCCCTCATACCGGAATCGTGCGTCGCCCGCCGGAATGAACTGTCCGGAGGAAGGATCGGCCGGTCCGGCCGCAAGGACCGGTGTGTCGGCGCAGAAAGATAAAATGACCGCCACCAGCGCGGAAAAAAGCCACGGTTTGTTGCGACACTTCATCCGGCAGATCTATTGGCCGCCTCGACCGACGGCAAGCACACCGTGGTTCCCGCTCGCGGAAATCCGTCCGAAATTCGCTGCAGGCAATCGGGACAGGATAACCAATCGCAATTGTCCAACCCAGTATCCCCGAAATGACAAGTAACCTAATAGGTTACTTGTCGTTTTCCGTACCCGGATTTGGCGGATAGCCCTCAAAGCTGCCGCCCCTCTCGTTTGAAGCCTTGGTCCCTGATACATCACCGGTCCGCTTTTTTGCCCGTTGCATCCCGCGGCGATTCCGCTAGAAAACCGCCCGTTGGCTGCGGGAAGCCAAGACCAAGGTCACCCATTAATCATCGCCATGCCCGTCACAGTGAAAATCCTTACGCCCCTGAAGCTGGTGGTCGTGGACTGCTCGGGCGTCGTCACGGACAATGACTGGCTGGATACTTTTTCCCGACTCTGGGCCAACCCGGCGTTTGACCGGAGCTCGGACAAGCTCATCGACACCCGCCGGGTCGAACGTTTCGAAGTCAAGAGCGCGACCATTTTCCGGCTCGGGGCGGAGGCGCGCAAAGTCTACGAGGGGCAGCCCAAAAGCAAGACCGCCGTCGTCGCTCCGCTGCCCGAAATCCACGGGGTGGCCCGGCAGCATCAGTTGATCACCGAGGGGATCGCACCCGAGACCCAGGTCTTCTGGACTTATGAGGACGCCTGCGCCTGGCTCGGCAGGAACCCGGAGAATCCGCCCCCGCCGGCCGCGGAGGACCGTCGAAAATAGTCGCAGCGGGATCTCCATCCCACAGCCCAACCGCTTGCCGCGACTATTCGCGGTCAGCTCCCGCCCAACTCTCCGCGCAACCGCGTGAGTTCGCTGCACAGGTTCGCCACCTCCGCTTCCAATGCCGCGAGCCGGCGCTCCACCTCCGGCGGCAGGGTGAGTGCAACTTTCAGCGGCTCCGGACCCGCGTCGGCCAGCGCCGGCTCGCCCGTCAGCAGTTGCGCCCAGCGCGCCTCCTTCTGTCCCGGCTGGCGCGGCAGCCGACGCACCAGCGCTCCCGCCGGCCGGACCGCCAGTTCGAGCAGGACCGCCTCGATCTCCTCGGCCGTGAGCTGGTGCATGCGTTCCGCCCGGGCGCGCAGTTCCGCCGTGGTCTGCGGCCCGCGCAAAAACAGTTCGCAGAGCAGTACGCGGGTGCCGGTCACCATCGGATAAACCAGATCGAGGGTCTGCCGGTATTTGGGCACCCGTGCATCCGCGCCGGAAAAAAGGGTTGCCAGTCGCTTCGCCCGCAAGCCGTCCAGCGCCGCCTCCACCTCGCGCGCCGACACTTCCATCAACGGATCCCGGTTGCTGCGCTGGTTGCAGGCGTTGACCAGCGAGTTGAGCGTCAACGGGTAAAGGTCCGGCGTGGTGAGTTCCTTCTCGATCAGACAGCCCAGCACGCGCGCCTCGAGGGCCGACAGGAGGACTTCCGGTTTCGGGAACTCACCGGAGGAGGTCTCGATGTTCATTGCGCCTGATTTCACGGCGTTTCACGGCTGAGGCAAGAACCAGATTTTCCTCGAACTCCGGAGCACATCCACTGTAGGAGCTTGCTCTTGACGGGCTCCTGCAGTCAGAAATTACACCGCGAGCGGAACTATACGCGGTCAACGTAACCAATTCCGCCGCCTGCCGTCTTACCAGTTCCAACCCCATATGAAAACACTACGCAGTCTCATTACGGCGCTTCTCGCCGTTTCCGTCTTCTCCATCGCGGCATTCGCCGCCGATCTCTCCGGCAACTGGAAATGGACGATGCAGGGCCGCAATGGCCCGATGGAAGCCACCGGTAAATTCCTGGTCAAGGACGGCGCCCTCACCGGCACGGTCTCCGGTCGCATGGGCGATGTGCCCATCGGCGACGCCTCGTTCAAAGACGGGCAGATCGCCTTCACCGTCACCCGCGAGTTCAACGGCAACAAGGTTGTCATCAAATACGCGGGCAAGTTCGAGGGCGACACCATCACCGGCACCATTGAGCGGCCTGGCCGCGACGGCGACGCCCCCGTTACGCTCGAGTGGAAGGCCACCCGCGCGAAGTGATTTGCGGAGCGACCGGCTTGCGTCGGACAAATTTCACCGAGGGCGCCGGCTGGCGCCCTTTTTTTTCGGGGGCGGATAATGACCTCCCGCCATTTTATCGCCTGTAAACAGGCTCCCACATCGGAATTCAGGATGCAGGAGCTTGCTGGCAAGTGATCTTCCGAGTCGCCTCAACCAGCCGCGTGCCGCAGGTTATACGCGGTCACTCCGGCCGGAGCCGCGCGGCCCAGCCGCCGCCCTCGGCAAGCTTGATCGTCAGCTTGGTGGCATTGCTCACCGTCTGGGTTGTCCTCTCGTAATCCGAGGCCAGTCGGTTGGCGTTCACCCCGTCGCGATATTCCTCCAGCCGGTATTTTCCGGCCGGCAGAAACGACAGGTCGATGGTGAGCTCGCGCGGCGTCCAGTCTGTCATGGCACCGCAATACCACTCGGCGCCGCTGCGCCGCGCCACGGCGACATACTCGGCGATCCGCGCATCGAGCACGCGGGTTTCATCCCATACCGTCGGCACCGCGGACAGGAACTCCAGGCATTCGGGCTCGCGCAGATAATTGGTGGGCGAGTCCGCCAGCATCTGCAGCGGGCTCTCGTAAACCACATACATTGCGAGCTGGTGGCAGCGCGTGCCCTGGCTCATCGGGCGCTCGAAGTTCTTGGCAAAACCGATCCGTGTGGCATTCAGCATCGCGCCGGGCGTGAAATCCATGGGCCCGAGAAACATCCGCGTGAACGGCACGGTCACGGTGTGCGCCGGGGTGATGTGCGCGCTCCATTTGTTCCATTCCATGCCGCGCACGCCCTCGGCGGAGATCAGGTTCGGCCAGGTGCGGGTCAGCAATGCCTGCCGGATCGCACCGTGGAAATCCACCAGCATCTTGCGCGACGCGGCCTCGCGGCACACCCGCGGGTAGAAATTCATCACCAGCTGGTCGTCGCGCTGCATGAAGTCCACCTTGATGCCCTTCACACCCCAGCGCGCGAACTGGTCGAGCGCGGGAACGAGCTGGTCGTCGAGCGTCTTCCAGATCACCCAGAGGACGAGGCCGACGTTTTTCTTTTTCGCGTAGGCGGTGATCTCCTCCATGTCCATGCCCGGGGCCGTCTTCAGTAAATCGCCGAGGACATACCAGCCCTCGTCGAGTACCACGTACTCGATGCCATGCTGCGCGGCGAAATCGATGTAGTACTTGTAGGTCGCGGTGTTCACCCCGGATTTGAAATCCACGCCGCCAATGTTGTTGGCATTCCACCAGTCCCACGCGACCTTGCCCGGCCTGATCCAGGCGGTGTCGGTCAGCGTGGTGGGGCTCGCCAGCAGATAGACGAGCGGATTGGTGATGAGGTCGCCGTCCTTCAGCGCCACGCCCAAGAGCCGCCACGGATAGGTGCGCGTGCCCTTGGTCACCGCGATGTAATCGGCCGCCTTTGTCACCTTGTAGTCTCGGTCCCCGGTAAGCTTTTCCTCGAGCGGGTACGGCGGGAAGATTCCGGCCAGGCCATTGCCGCCGGTGCCATGCAGCCACAGCCCCGGGTAGTCCGTCACATCCGACTCGGCCACCGCGATCTTGATGCCGTTCGCATCGACGACCGCCGGGATGCTCGCCAGGTTTTTCGGGGCGAGATCGCCCAGCGCCCGCGGGAGAAAGATCCGTTCGTTGTGCGAGTAGAAACTTTCCTCCTCGGGATACCAGGTGATGAAGTTGTCGGCGAAGTTCAGCGCCACCTCCTCGGCGTACACCCTGACCTCGGCGGCGGGCAGCCGCGTCTCCCAGCGGTAGGCCACACCCTCGTCGTAGGCGCGGAACACGACGGAGCAGTCGCCCTCCAGGTCGAGCCGCAGTTCGTTGTAATGATCGCGGAAGGAGGCGGCCTTCTGGCGCACGACCGGCTGGAGCGTGCCGTCATGCGTGCCGGGCGTCGCCAGCTTCAGCCGAGGGGCCAGCCCCAGCGTGACAGCGTCGATCTTCAACGACAGCGTCGCGTCCTTCAAAACGGGGGTTTCGTTGACCATGACATCGTAACGGAGGCGGTCGCCGAGGCGGACATCCACCACGATGTTTCCATTGGGCGAAGTCACGCGGTGGGCGGGCTCGGCGGCGATGAGCCGGGAAACGAGCAGACCGGCAGTGGCAAGCAACGGGACCAGAACGGGTCGTTTTTTCATGGGCGTAAGGGAAGAACATCTTGGCGGCGGGTCGCGGCAAGGCAAACCATCCCGCGCAACGAAACAGCGCTGCCTCCCCAGCAGGAGCGTGCTTGCCCCTCGTCAGGCTCGGGGCCCTGAGCTTGCCGAACGGCAAGCGTTACTTGGCAATCAAAACCAGAATCGGTTTGCCCGGCGACGGCCGGGACAAACAACGGGCCGGTAGCAGCCGGCAATGGTGCGGCTCATACATTTTGTGGCAAACCGCGGGCCGCGTGCGGAGTTATACGCGGCCATACGCGGGTAACACCCCATTTTTTCATCCCGGGTTGCGCGCTATCTTGCGGCGAACCGGAAAGATGGATCAACCAACGTCTTTTCCTCCTCGTGCTAACTCTAATAACATCATTATGCCCGCGACCCCATTTTACCGACTGGCGAGTGCTCTCGCCGTTACAACCCTGCTGGGCCTCGGACTTCCCGCATCCGCCAGCACCCCGACGTTCCAGCCGCTCCACACCCCCGCAACCGCCGAGCAGCATCCCGGCAAGTTTGTCTGGGCCGACCTGTTTACGACTGATCCCGTAGCCGCGACCAAATTCTACACCGGGTTGTTCGGCTGGACCCCCAACACCATCGACCAGCAGGGCAAGGCTTACACGGTGTTCAGCAATGGCAGCCGCCCCGTGGCCGGACTCGCCCCGCGCCACACGCCCGGTTCGAAACGGCCTTCGCGCTGGATCAGCTACATCGCCGTCGCCGATCTCAAGGCAACCCTCGCCCTGGTGACCAAGGCCGGCGGTCAAGTGCGCGCCCCCGCCCGGGATTTTCCGGACCGCGGCGCCCAGGCGATCATCGCCGACAACGAGCGTGCCCCGGTCGGCCTGCTCCAATCCAGCTCGGGCGACTCCCTCGACGAGGAAACACAGCCCGGCGACTGGACCTGGTTTGAACTTTACATCAAGGAGCCGAAAGCCGCCTCCGCCTTTTATGCCAGCGTCTTCAACTACGCGGTGTCGCCCGACAACCGCACCGAGCGGAAGGACGATTACCTCCTCAACTCCGACAACCGCCCCCGCGGTGGCGTGGCTCCGCTCCCCGACCGCGACGATGCCCAACCCGGCTGGCTCGGCGTCGTCCGCGTGACCGGCATGGACGAGATGCTGGTGCGGGTGACCAAGCTCGGCGGGGAAATCTTGGTGGCCCCGCGCGCCGCCGCCTACGAAAGCCGTTTTGCCATCATCGCCGATTCCACCGGCGGCACCATCGGCCTAGTGGAGTATGTCGACAACGCCAGCCTCCCCTCCAAACCATGAAACACTTTCCCAAATTTCTCCTTGGTTCCCTCTTGCTGACCGGCCTCCAGTTTGCGTCCAGCGGCTGCGTCGCCGACGGCTCCGTCAGCACCGGTGTCTATTACGGCCCGGGTTATCGCGACCCGTGGTTCCGCGACGATCGCTGGATGGACGGCAACCGCGGGTATGGCGACCGTGGCGATCACGGGGGCGGCGGCGGCGGCAAGGTGGACGTTTACATCAGCCCGCCCCGGATTCCCTCGCCGCCCCGGATTCATCTGCCGTAAGGTTGCCGCAGCTTGTCGGGCAACAGTTGTAGGAGCTTGCTTGCAAGCGATGCTGGGTGTTGTTCGGTGGCGTTTGCCCCAGTGCGAGTAAACAAGCCCCTGCATCTAAATCACTCCCCCATGCCCCGCTCCCTCCTTTCCTTCGTCGCCTTTGTTCTTCTGCTCGCACCATGGCGCGCGGCCGTCGCCGCCGAGCCCGGCCACGACTTCGCCCGCTGGGAAGCCGAGGTCGCTGCTTACGAGGCACAGGACCGCGCCAGTCCGCCACCCAAGGGCGGTGTGCTTTTCGCCGGCTCATCCACCATCCGGATGTGGTCCACGCTCGCCACGGACTTTCCGCACCACGCCGTCATCAACCGCGGCTTTGGTGGCACGGAGATTGTCGACAGCACCCATTTTGCAGAACGGCTCATTTTCCCCCACGCGCCCAAGGCGATCTACCTCCGCGCCGGCACCAATGACATTCACAACGGCAAGACACCCGCGCAGGTCTTCGCCGACTTCCGGGAGTTCGTCGCCACCATCCACGCCCGTCTGCCCGCCACCGACATCTGGTTCATCTCGCTCTGCCCGACCATCGCCCGCCATGCCGAGACCGCCGCCAACCGGGAACTCAACGGTCTGGTCGAAGGCTACGCCCGTCAGACCTCGCATGTGCATTATATCGACGCGTGGTCGGTGTCGCTCGACGCCGTCGGCCAGGTGGACCCCGAACTTTTTCTGACAGACAAGCTCCATTTCAACGCCGCGGGCTACCATCTCCTCGCTGCGCGTATCCGGCCATTCCTGCCCTGACGGCCGCCGCGCAGAATCAACATTCCGAACGTAGGAGCTTGCTTGCAAGCGATACATCGCGTCGTCGGAACCAGCATCGCCTGAAAACAGATTCCTATTCCACGAATCAAGTCGCGTGAGGAGCTATCCGTTTGTCCGGCGACGACCGGTCTCCCCGGAACACAACCGCGTGCGCTGGCTATTCGCGCAGAAGCTTGAAGGCGTGCACCCAGTCGTTCCGGAGAAAACCGGGGATGCACCACAGCATGCAGAGCGGCTCGATGGCGCGCGCCGCCTCCACCTTGCCCATGTCCGCCGTCTCCCAGCCGAACTGGTCGAGAATCTTCGCCACGGTCTGCTTGGCCGCCTCGTCGTTGCCGCAGATGAACATCGTCGGCTTCCCCTCCTTGAACTGCGGGTTCACCATGCAGGTGGCGCCGACGGAGTTGAATGCCTTGACGAAATGCACGCCGGCGAACTCGCGCTGCAAGCGCTCCATCATGGACTCGTCAAGATTGGTGGTGAATTTCAACACGCCGTTCACCGGCGGGGCGTCGGCGATGGGATTGGTCGCATCGATCACGGTCTTGCCCGCGAGGTTGGCCGCACCGGCGGCGCGCACGGCCTCCGCCACCACGCCACCCTTCACCGCGAGGACCACCACGTCCCCGAATTTCGCCGCGTCGGCAAAGCTGCCCACCCTGCCCTTCGGATTGGCCTTCGCCCAGTCCGCCAGCTTGCCGGAATCACGCGTGCCGATCACGACCCCGTGTCCGTGCTTGAGAAACCCGCTGGCGAGCGTCGTCGCCACCACACCTGATCCGATGATGCCGATTTTCATGCCGGCAAGCTAGCCATCAGGCGCGTTAATGCAAGGGGTGCAGAAGAAGACACCCGATTTCTTAGTCACGAAAAACTCTGGAAGCACGAAAACTTTTTGTAATTTTGTTTTCTTAGTCACCAAGCTATCCGCGCGTTTGATTGACCGAGCTTGGTTACCCCGACTCAGGTTGCCCATTGACCCGCCGGGCCTTTTTCAATTTATCCTCGCTTCATCACCGCAGCGGAAAACAACCCCTCAACCCACGCACAGAACCAAAATGAAATCCAAGAAAAAACCCTACGCGATCATCCACTATTTCCCCGGCGGCACGAAAAAACAGTACGCGGCGTCGCTCGCCGCCGTGCATCCCGGCAAAAACCGTCTGCCCAAGGGTCAGATCTTCCACGCCGGCGGCGCCTCGCCCGGTGGCTGGACCATCGTGGCGGTCCACGAGTCCAAGAAGAGCTGGGTGCAGTTCCGTGACAAGATTCTGATGCCCCGGATGAAGAAAGGCGTCAAAGGTGGGTTCAGAAAGCCCCCGCAGGAGACGACGATTGCCGTGAGCCATCTGCACCTGTAACCGCCGGTTCAGACAGCCAGAGACTCTTGCCACGAAAAACACAAGAAGCACCAGAAGAAAAATCCTCGTCTGGTTTTTGTGTTTCTCGTGTTCTTGGTGGCCAATCCTACCGTGGATTTGGAACTACTACCGGGCGTGGCGACATCAGACAATTTCCACTTAGCCTTCACTAGTTGATCCGGATTAGTGTCCCATCAGTGCCCATTAGTGGTTAAATGATCCCTATCTCGGCGGGCCCGCCCAACTTTTCGTTGATCAGCGGTTTCCTTCCTTGGCCGAGGCATCGGCGGAATATTTTGCAAGGAGCCGCCGGGAGACTTCGACCGTCTCGCCGCGTGGTTCAGCCGGATAGGCGTCATGCAGTTGCGTCCACACCCGGTCGCCGTCGCGGATGCGGGCGCGCACGGCGTCAACGTCGAGGGGCCGGCCCGAAGCCAGCGCCGCCTGCAGGGCGTCGAGCCAGGTCTGCCAGCGGGCGGAGTAAAACGTGCCGACGAGGCCGGACCATTCCCGGTTCGCATAGTCGACAACCTCGGATTCCTGCCGGCTCCAGATGGTCAGCAATTCGCGGGTATCATGTTCGCAAAGATCCTGCTCGGCCTGCGTTTCCCCGGACCGGCGGGCATCGGCCAGCCAGACGCCGAGCAGGAATTCCTTCCGCGTTGCGAGCAGTTCGTCAAGATCATGGAAGAGCCCGAGCATCTGCCCGCTGAGCCGCGCGACGGCTGCGGCGTCCTTGTGCCCGTAGGCCTGCAGAATCGTCCGGTGGTAGCGCACGGCGAGATCCGCCAGCACCTGCCGGCCGAGATCGGTCAGATCGTAACGATAGCCCTCGCTGGTCCGGCACGCACTCGCGGCGTCGAGCATCAGCCGCCAGGCTTCGACGAGGCGGGCCGTGTCGTAATGCGGTTCCGTCGAGCCCCAGTAGCGCGCCTTCGGCCAGGGTTCGAGCGTCGGTCGCGCGCAGACGACGGAATCGACTCCCCCCGTGGGCGCATAAAACGTCTCCAGTTCGATCTGGAGCGCCTGCTCCGCGGCCGGTGACGCCGCCCCATAGCGCCGGCGCGCGTAATCGCGCAACCAGGGTCCGGGTTCCGGCGCATCGCTGCGCCACGCGTGCTGGAAAAACATTTCCCAAAGCAAGGGCTGCGTTTCGCTGCCTTCCATCAACGCGCCGATGCCGCGCATCTGGCCTTTGCCGGGACCGGCCTCGGCGAGCGCCTTGGCGGGCCTGACGCGCAAGCCGTCGAGATCGCCGCCCAGGCCGACGTTGCCGCCCCAGTTCTGGATCGTGCACCACAGCCACGGGGTATGGTTGAACTGGTTGCGCAAGCGCCAGTTCTCGTCGCCTTCGCAATGGAGGTCGAGCACCAGCAGCCTCGATTTGTCGAGCGCGTCGATCATCTGCTGGCGCGGATTTTCCAGCCACGACTGTAGGACCCAGGTTGAACCGGGATTGCCCGTCAGCATCGCGGCATGAATCGCCCGGCCGCAGGCGGCGAGGTCGATGCCCTCCAGGTTGCCGCCCTCGTGGAACGGATCGGCCGCGAGATATTTCACGTCGCCGAAAATCCCGGTCTGCGCCTCGTAGAACGCGGCGGCCATTTTCGCAAATAGCGGATCCAGCGGATCGAGCATGTCCGGGCGTTTGAGTCCGCCCCACCCGCCCTGGGGATGAACCTTTGCATCGGGATAGCGTTTCTTAAAATCCGACGGCACGATGCCGTAGTAGCCCTGCAGCACCGGTTCCATGCCGAGTTCGCGCATCCGGGTGACGATTTTCCGGCCGAGGGCCAGGCGGCGGTCGACGAGCGACGATGGCATCGGTCCGCCGTAGTCCTCCATGTTCGACATGAACTGCCAGGGCTGGTGCGATGGCAGACACAGCCATTGCCGCGTGTCGGCCGCGGCATAGCCGAACGGTTTGAGCGCTTCGATCCAGACCTGCTCCTGGCCCTCGATGATGAGCGCGAGGTTCACGCCCTTGAGCGCGAGAAAATCCAGTTCATGCTCCCAACGGGGCCAGTCCCACCACGCCATGGTGTAACCGTGCGTGCAGTAGTTGTAGGCGTAGCGGAACTGATGCGGGCTGATGACGCGGATTTTCTGCGGAACCGGCGGCGGGGGACGTGGCAGGGCGAGCTGATCGCCGCAGTTCCATGAAATGTCGCCATGGCCATATTCCTCCAGGTAGCGGTTCAACGCCGAAGCCAGCGCGACGCCATTGTTGCCGCACAGGACGATTTTTCCGCCGCGGCTCTCCAGTTCAAACACATCATGGCCGTCGGCCGGGGGGATCAGTTCAAACTGCAGGTCCGCGACAAGCGCGGGCACGATGCGCTGCGCAAGCGAGCGGGCGGTTTCGACCGGGGTTGGCGCCGCCATGCTCCGCGGGAACAGAAGCGGTAATATAAAGAGGACGGTCGCAAGGCAGGCCCGGCGTGGAGTTCTGGCAAGTCCGCCACGGACGATTTCGGGTAGGGAGGACATGGGGGAAAGGCCGGCTGGCCGCCACTGGTTGGCCGTCCCGTGAATGAAACACCCGGCTGATAATTTTAGCCACGAAAAACACGAGAAGAATCTTTAACCACAAAGGCACGGAGGCGCAAAGCACCTTCAGCTCTGCCCGGTTTGTTCTCCTTGTTCCCGGTGACTCCGGGGTTAAAATGTTCTGTTTTCTGACCTCTGTCGTCTGACTTCTGTTCCCCTATCCTCTGCCTTACGGCTTCGCCTCCTTGAACAGGAACCGCACGAAAAGCCGCGTGTTCACCGCGTGCCCCATGATCAGCCCCGGCTTGAACTTCCACAGGCTGATGGCCGCCAGCGCAGCCTGCTCGCACTCGGGGATCTGCCTGAACGCCCCGCGCGCCCGCGTGACCTCGCCCTTGGCCGTGACGACGAACACCCCAAACATCTCCTCCCTTCTGCCTTTCAACGTGGCCGGATAGACGGCCTCAACGCGCGAGTAAAGATCCCCGGAGCAAGCTCCGGGGCATTTGACAAGACCTCTGCAAACCCATTCGAGCCCCATGCAATCTACATTCAATCCCGTTCT
>CAZBLQ010000091.1:0-16445 GCA_964492635.1 uncultured Oleiharenicola sp. | reverse complement strand
CGCGCAAGCGCCGCAAGAAAGTGCTGAAATACGCCAAGGGCTATTTCGGCAACAAGTCAAAGCTCTTCCGCTACGCCAAGGAAGCGGTCCAGCATGCCTGGCAATATGCCTATATCGACCGCAAGAAGAAGAAGGCGAACATGCGCGGTCTTTGGATCGTGCGCCTGAACGCCGCCTGCCGCGAAGGTGGCATCAGCTACAGCCGCTTCATCGAGGGCCTCAAGGCCGCCAACATCCAGCTCGACCGTCGCCAGCTCTCCGAGATCGCGATCGCCGACGCCGTGGCGTTTACGGGGCTCATCAAGCAGGCCCAGGCCGCGTTGAAAGCCAAGGCAAGCGCCACCAAGGCCTGAGCAAAAACGCGAGCCGCTGGAGGCTCGCCTTCTGGTCCCAAGACCATTTTCTGAAGGACGGGACTCCCCGCGAGCCCGTCCTTTTTTTATTTCAGACTACCGTCTGCACTGATTATCCTGGAAACGCGTCATTCTGAGCGAAGCGAAGAATCCATGATCGAGTCAAAGCGCACATCAACTGATGGTTCCTTTGCGTTGCACAGGATGACAGACCCGGTGTTTTATCCGTGCTCATCCGAGTAATCCGTGGTTAATCCCATTCTCTCCATGCAAGCCACCCTTTCCGCCCTTCTCGCCAAAGCCACGGCCGAGTTTGCCACGTTGAAGACGCGTGCTGACTTTGAGGCCGCCAAGGCCCGATACGTCGGCCCGCACGGTGAGTTTACCGGCCTGATGAAACAGATGGGCGCGGTGCCCAAGGAGCAGCGACCGGCCATGGGCAAGCTGGTCAACGAGGCCAAGACCCGCTTGCAGATGCAGTTTGATGCCACGCTGGCCCGCATTGGGGACGCGGAGATTGCCGCACAACTCGGGCCGGCCATCGATCCGACCCTGCCCTCGACTGACGCCGGCCCCGGCACCAGCCATCCGCTGACACTCGTGCGCGAGGAAATGTGCCGCATCCTGCGCAAGGCCGGCTTCACCGTCGTCGAAGGTCCCGAGGTCGAGACGGAGTATTACTGCTTCGATGCGCTCAACACACCCTCCGACCACCCGGCGCGCGATGCGCAGGACACGTTCTATTTTCCCGAGAAGGCGCACTTTGGTGGCATCACGAAGAAGGTGCCGGAGGAAAAATACCTGCTGCGCACCCACACCTCCTCCGTGCAGATCCGCACCATGCTCAAGGGCCCGCCGCCGATCCGCATCGTGTCGCCCGGCCGTGTTTACCGCCGTGATACCTCCGACGCGACGCACAGCGCCAACTTCCACCAGATCGAGTGCCTCTACGTCGACAAAAACGTCACCGTGCGCGACCTGAAGGCCTTGCTCGACTACATCTTCGCCTCGCTGCTCGGCAAGGATACGAAGACGCGTTTCCGTCCGCATTACTTCGGCTACACCGAGCCGAGTTTCGAGGTGGATCTTTCCGCCCAGCATCTGCCCAAGGTCAACAAGGAGTGGATCGAGATCGGCGGGTGCGGCATGGTTGACCCGGCGGTGTTCGAGGGCGTCGGCTATGATCCGGCGGTGTGGACCGGCTACGCTTTCGGCATGGGCCTCGAGCGCCTCGCAATGCTCATGTATGGTATCGATGACATCCGTTACTTCTACCAGAACGACCTTCGTTTCCTGAAACAATTTGCCTGAAGACATCGCCCGCGAATTACACGAATTTACACCATCACTTTCCCCTTTCGCGTTAATTCGCGTCATTAGCGGGCCACTCTCCCTCAATGAAAATCAGCCGCAACTGGCTCCGACAATACGTCCAGATTTACGCTTCGGCGGTCGAGCTGAAGCGCGCCATCACCTTCCTTGGCTTCGAAGTTGAGGGCGTGGCCAGCACCGGCCTGCCGCCCCTCGAGCTGGTGGTCGTGGGCGAGATCAAGACGCGCGACAAACACCCCAATGCGGACAAGCTCTCCGTCTGCACGGTCGATGTCGGACCGGATCACGGGGGCGTGCGCACCATTGTGTGTGGCGCACCCAATTGCGACGCCGGCCGGCGGGTGCCGGTGGCGCTGCCCGGCGCGGTGCTGCCCGGCGATTTCAAGATCAAGCAATCCAAGATCCGCGGCCAGCAGTCCGACGGCATGATGTGCGCCCCGGATGAACTCGGCCTCGGTGAAGATCATGCCGGACTGCTTCTGCTCGATCCGGCCGCGCCCATCGGCGCACCCCTCAACCAGGTCATGCCGGAAGGCGACACGGTGTTCGACATCGAGGTCACGCCCAACCGGCCGGACGCACTCAGCCACATGGGCATCGCCCGCGAGCTGGCCGCCTGGCTCAAATACGATGTGCAGTTCCCCGAGATCAAATTTCGCGGCGACACGGATGGGATTTCACGGCCGGATATCCTCGCCGGCATCCGGGTCGATGCCCCGGAGGACTGCCCGCTCTATTGCGGGATTGCCATCACTAGCGTGAAAGTCGGACCAAGCCCGGCCTGGATGCAACAGCGGCTGAAGGCCGTCGGCGTGCGTCCGATTAACAATCTGGTCGACGTGGGCAACTACGTCATGCTTGAACTCGGCCAGCCCTTGCACATTTTTGACGCGAAGAAGATTGATGGCCGCAAGATCGTGGTTCGCCGCGCCGCCGACGGGGAAAAGCTGGTCACGCTCGATGGCAAGGAACGGGTGTTGAACAGCCGTATGGTCGTCATCGCCGGTGAAACCCAGCCGATGGTCGTGGCCGGCATCATGGGTGGCGCCAGCGCCGAGGTTGATGCCACCACGTCTGACATCGTCCTTGAAGCCGCCTATTTTAGACCGCAGTCGATCCGCTGGACCTCGCGCCGGCTCGGCCTCGCGTCCGACTCCTCTTACCGTTTTGAGCGCGGCGTCGATCCGCACAGCACCCTGGAGGCGGCCTACCGGGCCGTTGATCTGATTCTTGAAACCGCCGGTGGCACCGTCGCTGGTCCGTCCTTCAAGGTTGGCGGCGACCGTCCTTGGCAGCGTGAGATCACGGTCACACCGGACTACATTCGCGCCCGGCTGGGCTTTCAGGTCAGCGATGATGACATCCGGCATTCGCTCGAGGCCCTCAACCTGGCCATCGTGGGTGAAAACCTGAAGGCCGGGGCCATTGAGTGGACGGTCAAGATTCCCAGCTATCGCGGCGATCTCGACCGGCCCATCGACCTCGTCGAGGAAGTCCTCCGGATTTTCGGCACCGACCGGATTCCCCCCGCGGTGTGCACGGGCCCGGCGCTCGTCGATGGCGACGACGATCCCATCGTTGTCTTCAACCGCAAGGTCACGGGCTACCTGGTCGGCCAGCATTTCCACGAGGTCGTCAATTACACCCTGAGGGCGCAGCACGAACTGGCGACCTGGGTTTCGGCCACCTCCGCGGCGGAGCTGGCGCTGGCCAATCCGTTTGCGGATGACCAGTCACACCTGCGCCCCACGCTTGTGATGGGCATGCTGGAATCGCTCAAGCTGAACCAGTCGCGCGGAGTCGCCGCCGCGCGACTTTTCGAAACCGGTCGGGTATTCATGGAACTCAACGGCACAGTGCATGAGTGTGTCGGGGCTGCTTTTCTGCTTTGCCATAATCCGAAGGAGCGCGTGTGGCTCGCCCGACCAGAACCCGATTTTTATGCGGTGAAGCGCCACATGGAGATTCTGGCCCAACAGGCGGGGATCGATTTGAACCGCACTGGATTGGTGCCGGTGCGCGGTGCTTTCTGGGGCTGGCAGGAGGGCCACTCCGCCGCCACCGGCGAAATGAAGGAAGGTTGGACAGCGCGCTTCGGCCTGCTGAATCTTGCGATGGTCCGCGCGGCCGGCGTCGAGGGCACCGTCTGGGCCGGCATGTTCGCTATTTTGCCGGACAAACTCCGGGCCATCACCGGGCAGCACCGCTACCAGCCGATCAGTTTGTTCCCCGCGGCACTGCGCGACATCGCCCTCGTGGTTGATGTCGCGCGCCAGGCCGCCGAAATCCGTTCCGTGCTGCTCAAGGTGGCGCAAGCCGCCACCGGTGGCGCCTTCGTGGTAGAATCGGTCGAGCTATTCGATGTCTATGAAGGCCACAGCCTGCCGGAGGGAAAGAAGAGCCTGGCTTACTCCTTGTCGTTCCGCTCGGCTGAGCGGACTCTGACGGACGGAGAGGTCAACGCTGCCTTTACCAAGCTCCAGCAGGATATCGCCGCTGATGGAACCGTGTCGGTGAGAGCCTGAGTCGCCTTCAAACAGTTCGTCCGAAGCCCGAACGGGCCAGAAACTAAGCGACCACGAGTGAGAGGAGAAACTTGCGCACATCGGCCGTCACTGCCGTGGACAGATTGGAGACCGCGAGGCAGAACAGCCAGCGAACCTCTTCGTCCTGGGCCTCGTTCAGCGGATGTGTCTGGGTGCCGTCTTCCATTTTTTCCGAGGATTTCAGCTTGAGTTTCAGAACCGGCCGGGCGCCGGCCTTGGCGTCAGTCGGCGCGTCTTTTTCGATTCCATAGGTGGAAAGTTCGGTCAGGCCGGTGCTCCAGCGCACGCCATAGTCATTCATCCGAAAATCGAAACTGGCCACGTCGCCGCCCGGCACTAGGCGCCACACGGTGAGCAAGGAGGAGTTCTTTCCCCGGTATTGCTCCTTGTGACGCCCGGAGCGGTCGGGCTTGGCCTCGACCGGGACGAGCGATGTGCCAATCATGACCGGCTCCAGCAGCTGGAAGTAAGCCTTCTCTGTCTCTGCATCGGGAAAGTTGAACACCAAACCGCACGTGGCATGTTGCGAGTAGCTACGGAAGTGGGCGACCGTGCAGGGGAGTTCGAGCTGATAGGTGCCAAGGCTGAGTTTGATCCGACAGGGGTCGTCGGCAAACGCGACCGCAGCCAGATTCAGGTGAATGTTTGCCCCGGTCGCTGAGAGATCGACCAAGGTCGCCGTCCAATCCTTCCATGCAGTGCTTCGGGCCCTTGTGTTGACTTTGCCGATGGCGCTGATGCTGGGTCTGGTCCCCGTGCTGGGCCTGGTGTTTGCCCGACCGCTGCGGTCGACCAAGCTGAGTATGGCCCTGAGCGGAAAGGTCGGGCTGATCACAAAACGCGAGCCCCTGCGCTTGTTGGCCTCAAGGACGATTTTATTTCCAAGATTCGTATTCTGTTTGAACATTAGCAGTGAGGAGCCTTGCGGTAAAAAAGGTGCTGATACAAGACTACACATGAAGGGCTGGAATTTTTAAAAGAAAGTTTTCCAACGTCAAGGCTGGCGGGCCGGCTCGAATCGAGCCAACCCTCCCCAACGGAGTGGCCGCCGTGCCGCGATTTCATGCGCTTTCCCGCTGGCCCATCGTTCGTCCCTGCAATGCTATAAGAAGTGGTGACCACGGGAGAAGAAATGCTGCTTTCTCCCGGCTGGTACTATCAGCCCGGTTCATTCCTGCCGGAGTGGATTCAGGCGACCAGATTGGCCAGGAATTTACGGATATCCCCCGGCACCGCCTTGGCGAGATTCGGCACGGCCAGACAGAATAGCCAGCGCACTTCCTCGTGCTGGGTCTCCGTGAGCTGGACAAAGGGGGCGGCGGTCTTCTTGCCGGGCGGAGTTATTTTGAACATGCCATAGGTCTCGATCTCGGTCATGCCCTCGCTCCAGCGCACGCCATAGTCGTTCATCCGGAAATCGAAGCTGGTGATTCTGCCCGCCGGGGCCTGCCGCCAGACGTTGAGCAACGCAGCCGCGGTGCCGCGGAATTCCTCCTTGTGCAATCCTTCCGTGTCCTGCTTCACCTTTTTGGGGTCGACCGGGACGAGAGAGGCGCCGATGGACACCGGCTCGAGCAGCTGCATGTAAGCTTTCTGGGCGTCAAAATCCGGAAAGTTGAATGAAAGGCCACACAAGGTATACTGCGGGTAGGCGCGGAAATGGGCGATGGTGCCCGGAATCTCGAGCCGGTAGTTGTCAAGGCTGAGCTTGAAACGGCAGGGCTCGCCTCGGATCCCGACGGCGGCCGAATGCACCTGGATGCTTGCGCCACTGGCCGACAGGTTGGCCAGCCGTCCGGCCCAGTCCTGTCCCTTGTCGTCGTTCAGGATCGGTTTGCCTTCGCCGTCGTGTCCGATCAGAGTGATTACGGCTTTGAAGGGGAAGCTCTGGCCGACGGCATAACGCTGGAGCTGCCGCTTGTCATCCGAGGTCACGGCCATTTTGCTGAAATTAAGAATGCGTTTAAAAAGCAGCACAGTGTGAAAATCTAGAGAGCCGCCGGCTTAACTCAAGCCCGCAGGCGGCCCTTGGTATTTTTTAAATCAGACCTTCAGCGGGTGCAGATCGGTGACGATTATGCTGGCGCGCGGAAGAATCGCCCCGGTTGGTGAAACCAGAAACAGGATGCGCGATCCGGGTGGTCGATCTCACCACGATGCGCGTCACCTGCCACTGGCCGAAAACTCGACGGGCCCTTCGGCGCGTTTTTACACGGCCAGCCGGACGAGAAGCTTGCGGAGGTCCGGTGGCACGGCTTTGGAAAGATTGGGCACGGCCAAGCGGAAGAGCTGGCGAACTTCATTCTGCTGGGTCTCGGTCAGTTTGACGAAGGAGGTGGGCGCCGACCTGTTGCCCGCGCCAGGCGGCACGCCGTAGCTCTCGACCCCGTCGGTGCGTTCGAGCCAGTGCACGCCATAATCGTTCATGCAGAAATCAAACTTGTGCACCGGGCCGCCCCGGGTGTGCCGCCACACGGTGAGTGACGCGGCGGTGGGGCTTTTGTATTGCTCCTTGTGCAGACCCTCGGCGTCCTGTTTCACCTTCTTGGCGTCGACGGGAGCCAGCGAGGCGGCGATGGAGACGGGCTCCAGCAATTGCAGGTAGGCTCTGCGGGTCTCGAAGTCGGGAAAAGTGAAGGAAAACCCGCACAGCATGTACTGCGGATACGCGCGGGAATAAGCAACGGTGCCGGGAATCGTGAGCAGGTAGTCGGCCTGACTGAATTTCAGCCGGCAGCGTCCACCGCGGGATCCGGGAGCGGCCGAATGCAACTGCATGCTTGCGCCGCTGGCGGCTAGGTTGACCAGCCGGCCGGCCCAATCCATTCCCTCTTCGTCATCCTGGACGGCCCGGCCCTCGCTGTCTTGCCCAATCAGAGTCAGCACGGTCTTGAAGGGGAAGGGATGCCCGACGGCATAGCGCTGGACCTTTCGTTTGTCACTGGCCCAGCCGCCCAATCCGCTGAAGTTCAGGATGCGTTTGAAGAGTAGCACGGGTACTATCGATAGAGGAATCGATTCACCGGCTCAAGCTCGCACGCTGCCGGACCGGTCCATTTTACCAAAGATTGCCCCATTGCGGTGGGTGATCGGCCGGGGTGTTTTGTCGGTTGCCAAGCCCCGGTTCCCCCGCCTGCTTGGTGGGTGCATTCCGGTCCTCCGATGAACCCGACTTCCGACATCAACCTCGATTATGTGGCGAACCTGGCCCGCATCGCGCTGACCGATGCTGAAAAGGCGAAATTTTCGCAGCAGTTGGGCGATATCCTGCATTACGTCGAGAAACTGAAGCAGGTGGATGTCACGGGCGTGGAACCGATGGCGCATGCTTCGCCGGTCTTCAATGTCTGGGGCGCCGACCTTGTCCGGCCCGGCCTGCCGGTCGCGCAGGCCTTGCGCAATGCGCCGGCGCAGCGGGACAACCTGATCGTGCTGCCGAAAGTCGTGGAGTGAGGCGATGGCAGCGGAACTTTTCTTCAAACCGGTCGCCGAGCTGGCGGCCCTGCTGGCGGCGGAAAATGTTTCGGCGGTCGAGCTGATGCAGGCTTTCCAGAGCCGCACCAAGACGGTCGACGGCCGGGTAAAGGCCTTCAACTCCTGCGATGAATCCGGTGCGCTGGCGCTGGCCGTGGCGTCCGACGCCCGCCGCGCCGCCGGGCAGACGAGGGGCTTGCTCGATGGCATTCCGGTCGGCCTGAAGGATGTGATTGCCGTCGAAGGCCAGCCGTTGACTTGTTCCAGCCGGATGTTGGCGGACTACGTTTCCCCCTATGATGCCACCGTCACAACCAGGCTCAAGGCGACCGGGGCGATTCCGTGGGGCCGGTTGAACATGGATGAGTTTGCCATGGGCTCATCGACTGAGAATTCCGCCTTCGGGCCCACGGCGAATCCCTGGGATTTGACGCGGGTGCCGGGTGGCAGCTCCGGGGGTGCGGCCGCCGCGGTGGCCGCCGGCGAGGCGCCCGTCTCGCTCGGCTCAGACACCGGCGGCTCAATCCGCCAGCCGGCAGCGCTGTGCGGCATCGTCGGGCTCAAGCCAACCTATGGCCTGGTTTCCCGCTACGGGCTTGCGGCGTTCGCGTCGTCGCTCGACCAGATCGGGACACTGGCCCGCACGGTGGAGGATGCCGCTGTGATGCTGGGCGCCATCGCCGGGCACGACGAGCTCGACTCGACTTCCTTTCGGACGGAAATCCCCGACTACCGCGCTGAGCTGGCCAGGCGCAAGGGTCCCTGGCGGCTGGGCGTGCCCAGGGAGTTTTTCGGGGCCGGACTGGATTCCGAGGTCGGAGCCGCCGTGAAGCAGGCCATTGAATTCTACCGCCGGAGTGGCTGCGAGATCAGGGAGGTCTCCATGCCTTTCACCGCGGAGTATGCCGTGGCCGCCTATTACATCATTGCGACCGCGGAGTGTTCTTCCAACCTGGCCCGCTATGATGGCGTTCGCTACGGTCATCGTTCCACCGCGGCAACCAATGCGGTGGACCTCTATTTCAAATCGCGGGCGGAGGGTTTTGGCGAGGAGGTGAAACGCCGGATCATCCTTGGCACCTATGTGCTGAGCAGCGGCTACTACGACGCTTATTATCTCCGTGCGCAGAAGGTCCGCACGCTCATCCGCGATGAGTTCATGCGGTTCTTCCGGGAGTGTGACGCGCTTCTTTCGCCGACCTCGCCCACGGCGGCGTTCCAGATCGGGGAAAAAGTCTCCGATCCGCTGGCGATGTATCTGAACGACATCTACACCATCGGCGTCAACCTGGCGGGGTTGCCAGGCATTTCAATTCCCTGCGGTTTCACCGGCAGCGGACTGCCCATCGGACTGCAAATCATCGGCCAGCCCTTCGGCGAGGCCGAACTGCTGGCCATCGCCCGGTCGTACGAGCAAGGCCACGACTGGCATACCCGCCACCCCAGCCTTTAGTTACACAGAGGGCACGGAGGAGCACAGAGATGAATACCGAGATCAATCAACTAACTGAAAAGGTGATCGGGGCGGCCATAGAAGTGCATCGCGAGCTTGGGCCGGGACTGCTGGAGTCCGCCTATCAACGCGCATTGGCGCATGAATTACGGCTGCGCAGCATTCCTTTTGAAGAGCAAAAGCTTTGCCCGATCAAGTATAAGGACTTGGTTATCGATGATGCTTATCGGTTGGATTTTCTCGTCAATGGTCTCGTAGTGGTGGAACTCAAGACCGTTGATGCCCTGCTCGATGTACATGACGCCCAAGTGTTGACGTGTCTGAAATTCACCGGTTGTCGCATTGGACTGCTGCTCAACTTTCGCTCTACCGTGCTCACTCGCGGGTTGCGACGCCTTGCTCTATGACCTCGGTGCATCCTCCGTGTCCTCTGTGTCCAAAAATCATCCTGTGAACTACGAAGCGGTTATCGGCCTTGAGGTCCACGTGCAGTTGAAAACGGCGTCGAAGATGTTCACGCGCGTGGCAGCCGGCTACGGCGAGCCGGAAAACACGCTGACCGATCCCGTGGTGCTGGCGCTGCCAGGGGCGCTGCCCGTCCTGAACAAGGCGGCGCTCGACCAAGTCATTAAGACCGGCTTGATGCTCGGCTGCACCATCGCACCGGTCTGCAAGTGGGACCGGAAGAATTATTTCTACCCGGACTCACCCAAGAACTACCAGATTTCCCAGTACGACCAGCCCATCTGCCTGGGCGGATCCGTCGAGATTGAGCTGCCCGGCGCGGCCCGAAATGTGATGGGCGAGCACAAGAAAATTCCGCTGACGCGCATCCACCTCGAGGAGGACGTGGGCAAGCTCAACCACGGCGCCGGGGAGTCGCTCGTGGATTACAACCGCGCCGGCACGCCGCTGATGGAGATTGTGACCGAGCCGGCGATGCACACCGCCGACGAGGCGTTCGCCTTTCTCAGCGCGCTCAAGACCGTCATCATGCACGGCGGTGTCTCCGATTGCGACATGGAGAAGGGCCAGCTCCGCTGCGACGCCAACATTTCCATCCGGCCTGTGGGTGAAATGAAACTTGGCACGAAGGTCGAGTTGAAGAACCTGAATTCCATCTCCTTCGTGCGCGACGGCATCGCCCACGAGATCCGCCGGCAGATCGCCGTGACTGAAAGCGGTGGCGCTATCGTGCAAGAGACGCGCGACTACGACGGCCAGACGGGCGTTTCACAATCCCTGCGCTCAAAGGAGATGGCGCATGATTACCGTTATTTTCCCGACCCCGATCTCATGCCGGTGAAAGTGGACGAGGCCTGGCTGGCGCAGATTCGCGCCACCGTGCCCGAGCTCCCCTTCGACCGGCAGCGCCGGCTTTTTGCCCAATACCAGCTGCCCTATACCATCACCGCAGTACTCGTGCCGGAACAGGAGCTCAGCGACTACTTTGAGGAAGCGGCGAAACTTTGCGGCAAGACCCAGGCGGCGACGAGTGCGCAAGCCTCGGCGGCGGGCAACTGGATCGCCAACGACCTGCTCCGGGAACTGGCGGCCGCCGAGGTGTCGCTCGCGGAGTGCAAAGTCCGTCCGGCACACCTCGCGGCTCTGGTGCAGCTGGTCGAGTCGGGCGTCATTTCCAACAACAGTGCGAAGGAGGTTTTCAACGAGATGTTCCGGACGGGCGAACTGCCCGGGACCATCGTTGAACGCAAAGGGCTCAAGCAATCCACCGACAAAGGCGAACTGGCGAAATGGGTTGCCGATGCCATCGCGGCGAACCCAAAGGCCGTCGCCGAGTTCAAGGCCGGCAAGGAGCAGGCCATCAACGCCGTGAAGGGCGCGGTCATGAAGGCCTCCAAGGGCAAGGCCAACCCCAAGCTCGTGGACGAAATCGTCCGGAAACAGCTCGTTTAGCCGTTACGTATCACAGTCCGCTTGCGGCAAAGCCCTGCAGCACGGCCCGGACGTCGTCGGGGATGGCTTGGGACAGGTTCGGCACGATCCACCGGAAGAGCTGGCGGATTTCGTCCTGCAACCCGCCCGTGGTGTCGAAGACGGGGTTGGTCAGCTTGGCCTTGTGCGAATCGGTCGCCTCCAGCTGGTAGGCTTCGAGCACCCCGGTCTCTATTTTGGCCCGGCAGAAATAGTCGTGCATCCGGAATTCAAAACTGTGCACCGGTGTGCCCACTGTCATCGCCAGCCACACGGTCAGCACGCAGTCCGACTCGCCGCGATAAACCTGCTTGATGAATTGCGGCTCGTTCTGGATGACGCGGTCCGCGGCCACCGGCTGGAGTGACTGGCCGATGGCGATGGGTTGCAGCAACTGCAGGTAGGCCTTTTGCACCATGAAGTCGCCGAAGACCATTCCGGTGCCGCAGTAAATGCCCTTCGCCTGCGGCTTGACGTGCGCGAGGCGGGCGTCGATCGAGAAATGGTAATCCTTGAGCAGCAGTTGCACCCGGGCGGACTGGCCTGCCGACACGGTCGCGTCGCGTGCGACCAGCAGCCCGATGCCGTTGCCGGAGATATTTTGCACCTTGGCCGGCCAGTCATGCCCCGCCACGTCCAGTTTCGCTTGCAGGGGGAATGAGGCCCCGGGCGTGTAGCGGGTGTTGAGGCGCTGCTCCAACTGGGCGACTTTGGCCTTCTCAAAATTGAAGATGCGGCGGAATAGAAGCACGGGCAATTTGCTAGCGGTGTCCGTTCCATAAAACAAGCCCGGTAGTGGGCGGGGTTGTCATCGGGGAAGGAGGTGTAGGCTTTATGCCGCGATGGTTTGCCGCACAGTTGCTAGCCGCAGCAAATCCGGTGTGTCCTGATGACGCGTTCCTGTTGCTCCCTGCTGGGAGCTCAGGATCAGTCGCGCGACCTTCGTCGCGGCTGAGCTGGCCTCCCAAGGAACGTCCGCCGGCCTGCGCCGGGGTGTTTGTCCGGGCCGTCGCCCGGAAAAGAACCGCGGCATAAAGCCGTCTCCTACAATTTCAAACCAGCCTACCCGCGGCCACATCAGTCCACAAAGCCTTGCAGGAAAGTGCGGATGTCGCCGGGGACTTCCTTCGGCAGGTTCATCATGGTCCAGCGGAAAAGCAGGCGCATTTCGTTGTCAGCCGCCCGGCGCAGTTTGAAGGGCGCGCCGGTGAGTTTCCCGGTGGCCAGCTTTTCGAGCTGCTTCTTGGTCGCCAGTCGCATCACCCCCGTGGTCGTGTCACCTCGCACCAGGTAGTCGTCCATCTGCCAGAGAAAGCTGCATAACTCGCCCATGGCGTCACCCTGCCGCCACACGTACAGCTCCGTTCCAGGCGTGCCGGTGAAGGCCAGCTTGTGCTTGTCGGGTTCATCCTGATGCACCTCCTCAGGCGGCACGGGCCGCATGGCACTGCCAATGACAACGGGCTGGAGCAACTGAAGGTAGGCTTTTTGCGTGGCAAAATCGTCAAACCTTGCCTCTAACCCAAGCCGGCAACCAACCGGGAGGGTTTTGACATGGGCGATGCGGCAGGGGAACTCCATCCACGATTCCTCAAGCATGAGGTGCAGCTTGGCGACGGATCCTGTGACGTAGGACGGCCCGGATACCTGCAAGCCCGCCCCGCCGGGAGAAAGGTCAATTATTTTGGCAATGCGCGGCTCACCCTCGACCTCGATGGTGGCATAAAGCGGGAAGGGCTTGCCGGGAGTGTAACGCCGTTCCCGCCGCCGTTCCACCTGTCGGGCCTTGTTTTTCTCAAAATTGAGTATGCGACGGAACAAAAGCACGGGCATTGGTTAGCCACGTCCAAACCATAAAACAAGCTCACAGGGCCTTGCACTCGCGAGTTTTCCGGCCATACTGGCTGACATGAATACCCACGATAATTCTGCCCTAAGCCGACGCGATGCCTTGAAAATCATCGGAACCGGGGTGGCGGTAGCCGGACTGGGCTTGAGCAAGACACTGGCGGCGGATGCCCCTGCCGCTGCCGTCTTGGGCTGGGAACTGCCCAAGCTGTCCTTTGCCTACGATGCGCTCGAGCCTTACATTGATGCCAAGACAATGGAGATTCACTACACCAAGCACCACCAGGCCTACATTACCAATGCAAAGAAGCTCCTCGATGGCCACGCCGACCTGCTGGCGCTGGGTCCCACGGCACTGGTCCGTGACCTGAGCCAGGTGCCCGAGGCCATCCGCACCGGTATCAAGAACAATGCGGGCGGTCATGTGAACCACAGTTTTTTCTGGCAGGTCATCGGTCCTGGCGCTGGTGGTGCCCCAGCTGGACGGGTCGGCGAAGCCATTGGCAAGAGCTTTGGCTCGACGGATGAATTTAAAAAGCAGTTTGCCGACACGGCGATGAAACGCTTTGGCAGCGGTTGGGCTTGGCTCAGCTTGAAGGATGGGGCGCTAAAGATTCACTCGACGGCCAACCAGGATTCGCCTTTGAGCGAAGGTCTGACCCCGGTGCTTGGGCTGGACGTCTGGGAACACGCCTACTACCTGCACTACCAGAACCGCCGGGCGGAATATGTCGCGGCTTTCTGGAATGTGGTGAACTGGACGCAGGTTGAGGCGAACTACGCTGCGGCCGTTAAGGCATGATTACACCACAAAGGCGCAAGACACTGAGCTGAGACCTTCCTGGGCTGAGTCCTTCTTTGTGGCTCGGTGCCTCTGTGGTTAAAAAATGAGTTCGAAGACCTTTGAAGAAATCGGGCTGCCGACAGCCCGCTATCACCTCTTTCTTTGCGTCGGACCCGATTGCTGCACGGCCGAGAAGGGACTTGCGACATGGGAAAGCCTCAAGACCTCGCTGAAGCAGCACGCCATTCCGGCGTTGCGGACTAAGGCGGCCTGCCTGCGGAGATGTCAGGACGGGCCGTGGCTCGTCATCTACCCGGATGGAGTGTGGTATTCGCAGGTCACTCCCGAGCGTTTCGAACGCATCCGCCGCGAACACCTGCAGGGTGGTGTGCCCGTGCAGGAGTGGGTGCAGGCAGTTAATCCACTGGCTGGTTAGCCGCCGGTTTTTTCTGGAGCAGGTCTGCGATCCACCGCCGGTGTGGTCCGGAGAGCGTGACCCTGTCCAGTTTTGCCAGCGGCAACCATTCGAGCAGATTATTGGCGGCGATCTTCTTCAGGCGCGCAGCAGTTGGGCTCACACGGTAGATTGATTCGGTGATCTGAAACCGCGTAATCGTGCGGCGATTCACGGCCAGAAGCGTTTTTCCCCCTGGCAAATTCAACCCGAGGTCGGCGGCTTCAGGCAGCTCATGCAACCCGGCGAGCCGCCTGGCCCGGACCGGGCTGCGCCGGAGCAGGAGTTTCCCGCGTTGCTCGCACCAGATGCGGGTGACGGCGCGCTGCTCGGTTTGCCTGGGCTTGAGGCGCGGAAATTTTTCCGGCTCGCCGGACTTTCGCGCGATGCAGAATTCTGCCACGGGACAGACCCGGCACGAGGGTTTTTGCCGCAGGCAAACGGTCGCACCGAGTTCCATCATGGCCTGGTTGTGCGTGCCGGGATCCGAGCCGATGAGGAGCGCATCGGCGAGCGGCGTGAAATGTCTGGCGGCTTCGGAGCCGTCGCGGAACAGCCGGCCCTCGCCCGTCAGCCGGGCGAGGATGCGGACGACGTTGCCGTCCACACACGCGGCGGGTTCACCAAAGGCAATGCTGGTAATCGCAGAGGCGGTATAGGGGCCGACGCCCGGCAGCTCGCGCCACTCCGCCGGGGTGCGGGGCGGAACCGGCAGATTCACGATGGCTTGGGCAAGCTGGTGCAGGCTTCGGGCCCGCGCGTAGTAGCCGAGTCCTTCCCAGAGTTTCAGCACTTTCGCTTCGGGTGCGGCGGCGAGTGAGGCGAAATCGGGTATTTCCCGCATCCAGCGCTCGAAGTAGGACAGGACGGTTGCCACCTGTGTCTGCTGCAGCATGAACTCCGACACGACCGTCTGGTAGAGCGAAGGGGCGTCGCGCCACGGCAGCTTCCGGTGGTGGACTTGATACCACGCGTGCAGGGCCTGTTGGAACGGTCGTCGCCGGGAGATGAGTTTTTTAGGATCGGCCATGTGGAATCCGGAGTTTTAGCCACAAAAAGACACAAGAATACACAAAAAGACGGAGCCGGAACTGGCAGCACTTTTTTGTGTGTTTTTGTGTCTTTTTGTGGCCATCTAATCCCATGCCGAAACGGTCCAACGACGCCGAGGAAGAGAAGCCCAAGGCGATCACCACCTACACCATCAAGCTCGACGAGGCGCAGATGGAGAAACTGCGCGCCGCCTGCGCAGCCAAGCACTGGGAGACGGCCGAGGTGCCGTATGCACGCTTCACCTTCAAGGGCCCGAAGGTCAATGTGACCGCCTACACCAGTGGCAAGGTGGTCGTTGCCGGCAAGGAGACGGAGGATTTTGTCCAGAATGTCATTGAGGCCGAGGTCACCGGCGCGCCCAAGCTCGGCTACGACGAGGTGCTGCATCCCGACTGGTTCGAGCCGCACGCCGGGCTCGACGAGAGTGGCAAGGGTGATTTGTTCGGGCCGGTGGTGGCGGCCACGGTCGTGGCCGACGAGCCGGCCGTGCAGGCCTGGCTCAAGGCCGGTGTTCGCGACAGCAAGACCATTGTCGACACGCAGATACTCAAGCTCGACGAACTCATTCGCGACACCCCGGGAGTAGTGGTAGAGACGCGGCACATGGAGATGGCGGAATACAACCGTGTCATGGCCCGACCCTATGCCAGCCTCAACCGCCTGCTCGCCTCGCACCACGCCGATGCCCTGGACGCCGCGCTCAAGCGGAAATGGGTGCCGCGCGGGCTGCTCGACCAGTTTTCCAAGGAGCCGCTCGTGCAGCGCGAAATGAAGAAAAGAGGCCTGGAGCGTTTCAATCTCCAGATGCGCACCAAGGCGGAGGAGGATCCGGTCGTCGCAGCCGCCTCCATCATTGCCCGGGCGGAGTTTGTCCGGGTGATGCGCAACCTGTCGCGGGAGTTTGGGGACAAGCTCCAGAAGGGCGCCGGGGCGCAGGCCAAGGCGCAGGCCTCCCTGCTCATCGAGAAATTCGGCGCCCGTTCGCTGGGACATTTCGCCAAGCTGCACTTTCGCACCTGCTACGAGGTCGTCTTGGCGGCGGGCAAGCTCGACGAGCTGCCGCTGCCCGTGCCGAAGGAAAAAACGGAGTGGAAAAGATGAGTGCGGGCTGACCCACACGCATGGCCAAACGCCGCCAGCTTCGCGGATATGACCTCAAGCAGATCTACGGCTTCGGCAGCCTGATCGGCGTGGACGAGGCCGGGCGCGGCGC
>CAZBLQ010000090.1:0-16473 GCA_964492635.1 uncultured Oleiharenicola sp. | reverse complement strand
CCGATGATCTTGCCGAGGCAGGTGAGATCGGGGGTGATTTTCTCCAGCTCCTGCACGCCGCCGCGCGCGAGCCGGAAGCCGGTCATGACTTCGTCGAAGATCAGCAAGGCGCCATTTGCCGTACAGGCTTTGCGGAGTGACTGGAGATAGCCGGCATCGGGCTTGATGAAGCCGACATTGCCGCAGTAGGGCTCGACAATGATGCAGGAAATCTTGCCCGGATTGGCCGCGAAAGCGGCGTCGACGGCCACAACGTCGTTGTACGGCAGAACGACTGTTTCCTGCGCAAAGGCGGCCGGCACGCCGGCGCTGTCGGGATTGCCATGCGTGAGCGCACCCGAACCGGCCTTGATGAGCAGCGAGTCTGAGTGGCCGTGGTAACAGCCAGCGAACTTGATGATCTTGTCGCGCTTGGTGAAGCCGCGCGCCAACCGGATGGCGGACATCGTCGCCTCGGTGCCGCTATTGCACATGCGGACCTTCTGGATCGACGGGAAGAACTTTACGATCAGCTCGGCCATCTCGACCTCGTAGGGATTCGGCGTGCCGAAGGAGGTGCCGTTCTCCAGCGCGGCGGCAATGGCGACCCTGATGCCAGGATGATTATGCCCATGGATGGCCGGACCCCACGTGCAGACAAAGTCGATCAACTCGCGTCCATCGGCGGTGATGAGTGTGGCGCCGTGAGCGGTCTTGGTGAAGAACGGCGTGCCGCCGACCGAGCGAAACGCCCGGACAGGCGAGTTGACGCCGCCAGGAATGAGCTGCAGCGCGCGGGCGAAGAGTTGTTCGGAGTTAGGCGAAGACATTTTTAACCGTTAATTATCGCTGATTCAGAGGATAAAGCGTTTCCATTCCAGTTCAGGAAACGCACCGAAATTCACCAGATAACCAACCTGTCTCCCCGTGACATGCAGATAGTTGACGAGCTGAGCCTCGTGCTCCGGGCCGAGAATTTTAACGGCTTTCACTTCCACCACGATCTCTCCGACCAGGATCAAGTCGGCTTCATGTTTTTTCCTCAAAAGCTGTCCTTTATAATAAAGCGACAGCCTGGTCATTGAATCGTAAGGAATGCCCCGCTGGCTCAGTTCCAGCTCAAGACTTTCGTGATAGACTTCCTTAAGGAATCCATTGCCCATCTCATTATAAACATCGAAGGCGGCGGCCATGAGGGCATGGCACTCCTGCTGATACAGTCCGGTCGGTGCGGTCATTGTTGTCTCCATTAGTGGCCCGTTAGTTTGGATTAGTGGTGACGAAATTGGGTGAGTTAATCATAGACGTCCTTGCGATGACCGATCCGGACGACAAGCACTAGCAATATTTGCTGCTTGATCTGCGCCAAAATGTGGTAGTCGGCCACGCGATAGCGCCGCAAGCCGTGAAGATCGCCGCGCAGGGCTTGGCCAAGGCGACGGGATCATCTGCCGTGGCAAGTCTTGTCCGCAAATAGCGGGTAATGCTTTGGGCTGCATCTGCGCCCAAGCGGTGCAGATCGCGTTTGGCGTCCTCTTCCAATTCAACGCGCCAGGCCAAGCTCACGCTCAACTTCCTCAAGAGTGTAGGTACGGGACTTGCCGGCCTCGAGCCGTTTCAGCCGCTCACCGGCAATACGGATGTCGTCTTCTTCCTGCAGGTGATCAAGCAAGGCGGCACGGGTGATTGCCGTCTTCGTGGTGCGCCGGGACTTGGCCAGCCGGGCCAGCTTGCGATCGATGGTCGGGTTGAGTCGTAGCGTTACCATGCGGCAACGATTATTGGGGCGGGAGACTGGTGCAAGGGGAAAGACGGCGTGCCGCCGAGCGGAAAGTCCGGACGGGCGAGTTGACGCCGCCGGGAATGAGCTGGAGCGCGCGGGCGAATAACGCCGCTGATCTATCGTCTATTGGCATATGCGAATGATTTCTCTGAAAAGAAAATATGCTGTCGGAATGCAAATGACGCCAATCACTATTCGAAAAAGATAGAGGGGCCAGAATTGCTTCGGTTCGGTTGATCGATCTACGACCAAATCACCCCGCTCCTTGAGTTGGCCATTCTTGTGCGTCTGCCTAATGTTGCGCCAAATGAAATAGCCCAAGACCAATGAAAGCACGAGTGCTAGCGCGCTGGGGAAATCGATATTCATATCAGCTCACATATTTCTGCACGATCGGGATGCGCCGGCCGACGCCGAAGGCTAGGGGAGTGATCTTCAGGCCGGGGGCGGCCTGCTTGCGCTTGTATTCGTTGAGGTCGACCTTGCGGACAATATCATTGACGACGGCGACGTCGAAACCCTGCGCGACGAGGTCGGCGCGGGACAGGCCTTCCTCGACGTAGCCCTTGAGGATGGCGTCGAGCATTTCGTAGGGCGGCAGGCTGTCCTGGTCGGTCTGGTTGGGCCGCAGCTCGGCGCTGGGAGCCTTGTCGATGCTGGAGCGCGGGATGATTTCCTTTTCGCGGTTGATCCAGCGGGCGAGGGCGTAGACCTGCATCTTGAAAAGGTCGCTGATGACGGCGAGGCCGCCGCACATATCGCCGTAGAGTGTGCAGTAACCGACGGCGAGTTCGCTCTTGTTGCCGGTGGTGAGCAGCAGCGCGCCAAATTTGTTGGAAATGGCCATGAGCAGCAGGCCGCGGGCGCGGGCCTGGATGTTTTCCTCGGCGATGTCGCGAGGCCGGCCGGCGAAAAGCGGTGCGAGAGTCATTTCCCCGGCGGCGACGACCTCCGCGATGGAGATGGTGTGAAACTCGATGCCCAGATTGCGGGCCACCACCGCTGCATCGTCCTTGGAGTGCTGGCTGGAAATCATCGAGGGCAGGCTGACGCCGATGACATTCTTCGGGCCAAGAGCCTCGGCGGCGATGACGGCGGTGAGCGCGGAGTCGATGCCGCCCGAGAGACCGAGCAAGGCTTTCTTGAAACCGGTTTTCTGGGCGTAGTCACGCACACCCAGCACCAGGGCATCGTAGATGTCGGCCAGTTCTTCCTGTTCGTAGGTGGGGTGAATGAGCGGGGAGCTTGATAGACCCAAATCGACCACCTGCAGGTCTTCCCGGAACGCGGCGAGTCCAGCCAGAAGCCGGCCGGAAGCATCGCAAACGATACTCCGTCCATCGAAGAGCAGTTCGTCATTACCGCCGACCGAATTGCAGTATGCCAGCGGACAGCCGAGCTTGCGGGCAGTGTCGGTTACCAGGGTTTGCCGGACATCGCCCTTGCCGAAATTCCACGGGCTGGCGGTGAGGTTGACCACAAAGTCGCATTTTTGCGCCGCAAGTTGCGCGACCGGGTCGACGCCATTGTAGAGTCGCCGCGTCGAAATCATGGCGTGGGTCCAGATGTCCTCGCAAATGGTGACGCCGATGCGCACGCCATTGAATTCCTGCACGGTGGGCCGGGGGGCCGGCTCAAAGTAGCGGTCTTCATCGAAGACACCGTAGGTCGGCAGGAGGCACTTGTGCGCCGAGGCGACAATCCGGCCCTGGTGGCAGAAGGCGGCGGCATTAAAGGCGGAGCGGCCTTCGCCGGTGGTATTCGCCGCGGTGTAGCCGACAAATGCAGGCACGGTGCCAATCTGCAGCGCCAGTTCGCGAGTGGCTGCTTCCACATCCGGAACGAAGCGCTTTTTGAAAAGCAGGTCGCGCGGCGGATATCCGCTCACGACCAGCTCGGGGAACAGAACCAGTTCGGCGCCTTGGGCAACCAGGGCACGGTAAGCCTCAAGGATGCGCCGGCTGTTGCCGGCGAGGTCCCCGACGATCGTGTTAATCTGGGCCAGCCCGATGCGCATGATGCTGCCGGCCAAGTTGAAGGCATTGCCGCCGACTGCAACCACAAGACGCAAATTCCGCTAGCCGTCGCCGCAGTTTCCCACCTACTGTGCCGGCATGGCTCCTGCCCCCGTTGCCCGCTTGATTCTTGCCTCTGCCTCACCCCGGCGGAAGGAACTGCTCGCGCAGCTCGGTCTGCCTTTTGAAATCGTCCATGCGGAAGTGACCGAGCACGAGGCGGCTGACGCCGACCCGCGGGAAATGGTGCGGCACAACGCGGCGCTCAAGGCCGACTGGGTCGCGGCGCGGCATCCCGATGCCACGGTCATTGGGGCGGACACGACGGTGTTCATTGACCGCACCGTCCTCAACAAGCCCCGGGATCCGGTGGAAGCCCGGGCCATGCTGCGATTGCTCAGTGGACGCACCCATACCGTCTTTACCGGACTGGCGGTCCGCCGGCAAAGCGACGCTCTGCAGCTCGACCAGGGCGTAGCCAGCGAGGTGACCTTCAAGTGCCTGGATGAGGCCACAATCGAGCTTTACCTCAGCCGGGTGCACACCCTGGACAAGGCCGGCGGTTATGCGATCCAGGAGCAGGGTGACCTGATTGTGGCGGGTTACACGGGGTCTCTGACAAATATTGTGGGCCTGCCGGTGGAAGAAATGAAACAACTTTTGACTCAAGCGGGTCTGAGGCGTTGATTTCAAACCGTGGTGACCCAGACGACAGAGTACAATCAGACGCCGGCCGACGTGCCGGAAAAGGATCCCGTCAATCGCTCCATTGCGATTGGCATCGCCTGCACCTTGCTCTTTCACCTCCTGCTGCTCCTGCTGTCGCCGCAATTTGCCTTCAACAGGTTTGCCGGGGTCCACTCGGGCATCAATGTCGTCCACCCCAAGCAGGGGAAGACCTTTGATTTCCAGCTCGATCCGGGACTGCCCGAGGAGAAGAAGGATCCGTTCCGGTTCGTGGAAACCAACCCCGACGCGCCGGAAAACACTCCCGACAAGACCCCGAATTTCAGCAATCGCAACCAGCAGTCCGCCCAACCCGATCCGGCCAAGGAAAAGGACTTGGAGAACCGTCCAAGCTTGAAGGGTCAGGACCAGATCAAGAACGACACCGCCATTGTCACCGGCGACATGTCCAAGCCTCAGCAGGGAGCAGCCGCCGCGCCCGAGGTGCTCAAAAACGACAAGGATCAGCAGCAGAAGGAGGAAAAAGCCCGGGCCGAACAGACGCCGTTATCCGGCTTTGAGAAGAGGGAAGGCTTGTCCGAGGACGGTATCGCTTCGAATATTTCCAAGGCCAAATCTCCCTCCACCCAGGCGCAGCAACTCGTCGAGGGTAATCGCGACGCCAAGGATACGGAAGGAGGCTTGGTGGCCGTCAACCAGGTCACCAAGGCCCAGCCCAAGGCCCGGCCGCGTCTGACGGCCGCCCGGCCGACCATTTTGAACAACCGCATCACCGGCGTAAGCAACATGGGCATCCTCGGCATGGACGCTCGCTGGAGCGAATATGGTGAATATATGCAGGAGTTGATCGAGATCGTGCAAACCCAGTGGTATCGCATCCTCGAGGAAAGCCGCGTTTCGCCTCCGCGTGGTTCCCACGTTATCGTCACTTTCAAAATCAATTCCAAAGGCGAAACCGAGATTGTCAAAGTTGAGGACGCAGACAGCGGCAAACAGGGCGTCTTTTCTTGTGAGAACGCCATCCAGGCCCGCCAGCCCTACCGCAAATGGACGGAGCAGATGATCTCCGTGCTGGGCGATGAGCAGACGATCACTTTCGGCTTCTATTACCAGTGAGCGTTCTGCCGGGAGATTTCTGGACCACGCTGCCACTAGGCAACGGGGTGGAGTTGCTGACGCGGGATGCAAACGGGCTCGCCGCCTTCAACAAACCCTTTGGCGTGCTCTCCCATCCGAACGCGTCGCAGGACGAACCGCGTTCTCTGCTGACTTGCCGGTACGATAAGGAAACCCAGTGTTTCGGCTGGAAGGCGGCCGATGGCAGCGACCGGCGGCTCTGGCTGCTCAATCGGCTGGATTCGGCCACCTCCGGCGTGATTCTGACCGCCGCCAGCGAGAAACTGGCGCTGACGATCAGGGAACACTACGTCAAAAAACAGGTGCGAAAGATTTATCAGGCACTCGTTTTCGGCCACCCCCGGAAGAGCGAGGAACTCTGGCAGGACTTGGTGGCGGTGAAGAGAACCAGCGGTCAAATCAGGGCTGCGGTTGTCGGCAATATCCCGGCCGAGACGCGTTTTCAGCTTATCAAGCACACCCAAAAGGCGTTTTCCACATCGCTCATCCGGCTCGATCCCCGCACCGGCCGCAGTCATCAATTGCGGGTGCAATGCGCGAAACGCCAGCTGCCCATTGTCGGCGACCAGACCTACGGCAATTTCACCCTGAATCGTTCCTTTGCCAAGGTGACCGGAAGCAAACGACTGTTTCTTCACTCTCTCGAAACCAGTTTCACGTATGAATACGCCGGCCGCGCCTGGGCGTTCAAGGCCAGCGCGCCGTTGCCGCGGGAATTTCAAATTGTTTATTAAAAGATTGCCTTGAGTCGCTAAATGGCCTCTAGTGGCCACATGAAGCCAAAGCAACCCATTTACACCCAGCGACAGCCGGAGACAACCCAGCAAATCCGCGAAGCGGCGGCAGCATACGGCCTCAAGCGCGACGTGGTGAGTGTGCGTGAAGCCAAGGACCAGTTGTCAGGCTTGCTCCAGCGCGCGGCACTTGGTGAGCAGATCGTGATCACGAGCGACGGTGAGCCCAAGGCCATGATCGTGCGCTACCGGCCGGCATTGCGGGCCAAGCCATGGCAGTCGTTGAAGTCGTTTCGCGATGCCATACCGATGACTCCGGATTCCACCCCGCTCATCAGGGAAATGCGCGATAGCGGCTATTGACATGTATCTGGACACGTCGGTGGCCGTTAAGCTGTTCATTCCTGAACCTGACTCCGATGAATGCGAGTTGATCACCGGGAACGATGGATTTCTGTCCTCGGAATTGCTGTTCAGCGAGATGTACGCGGCAGTCCTGGCCAAGGAGCGCTGCGGCCATATCTCTCCGGCAGCCCGCGAAAAAATTTGGGATCGCTTCGAGAATCTGATGGCCGACAACACGGTTCACCTGATCAAGCTCGACGGTATGGTGGTGCGCGAGGCGGTCGAGGTGATGGCACAGGTTCATCCCGACGTGCCGCTGCGGACGCTCGACGCAATTCACCTGGCCACCTACCTGAGTGTGGATGCAGGCCCGCTGTTCACGAAAGACCGACGGATGATCGAGGCGGCGAAAAAACTGAACATTCCCCTGGCGGGAGTGTGACCAAGGGCGGGCCCGGGTGGAGAGATCAGCCGGGCGGCGGGCGGTTGAGAGTTAGTTTTTTTCCGGCATTCAAATCGGGTTTGGGCAGGGAAATTGCGGCCAATTGCGCGGTCTGACTCGACCGTTCAGGCGCAACTCCGGCCAGATGATGCCCTTTCCGGGCAAAATGGTGCGCCATCATGCCGGCAATCAAGTGCGTAACCAGCAGAATGAGCCCGACGGTGATCCAGTAACCCCGGTCAGGCGCGGCTTCCATCGGACCCGGTGGTGCCAACAGCGGACGGAAAAGAAAAGCAAACCACAGGAAACTGGCGCCGAGCATTTCTAACACGGCGAAGAGGCGGTGCCCCAGATACCAGTCGCCCAAACCGGGGAAAATCAAGGAACGCAGCCCGGCTTTCGTCGCGGATTTGAAGGGGACGTGGCAGGACGGACACTCCGCCGGATACCCCGGCACGGAAGTGAAACAATGCGGACAGAGATGCTCGATGCCGCGATCGCGTTGAAAGGGAGCATTCGTGCCCTGCACAATGCCGAGGAGGAACTTCGCGAGCAGTTTGCGATCAGCGCGCGGCACGTGTTGGAAATTGTACGTGGTGCGGTTGAGCATCTTGACCCGGCACATTCCGTTCCAGGTCGATCTGATGCTCGCGATCGTGGCATAGGGCATCTGGGAAACCAGTTCCCGCACGCGTTTTCGACTGTTAATTTGCAGCAGAATGACGCGGGTGGACGTAAAGGCCAGCGCGTGCATGTTCAGGTAGTAGGCGAACCAGCCGACGAAAAAACGCTCGCCAAGGCTGATCGTTGTACCCGTCGTGATGAAATAGACCTTCTCGCCGGGAAGAAGTATCCGGCGCAGCTTGGGATCGACCGCCTTGAGCAGTTTGAACCGTTTCTTGGACCGTTGGCGGGCCCAAAAGCCCTGGGCCTTGAAGAGCATCGGATAGTCGTAGGGAGCGGCCTCAACGTCGCCGGCAAGCAGCTCCTCATATTTCCTGGCTGTCTGCAGAGTGGTCATGATTGCGCTTTTCCGCTGGGTGGTTCCAACACGTTATTTTCGACGCAGGGAGACAAAACGCGGCAGGCAATAAGGCGAGCCAAATGAAACGGGGCGGTCCCTCAAAGCAGGCTGAGTTGCGGGTCGTCCGGCGGCTGCACACTGATTTTCTTCCGCGGACGCCCCTGGGGTGAGGGGAGGGACACGGAAGTGTCGTCGGACTCGAGTTTCTCCAAGATGGTCTTGGCGCGGTCGATAACGCTCAAAGGCAGGCCGGCGAGGCGCGCCACCTGGATGCCGTAGCTGCGATCGGCCGCCCCCGGCACCACCCGGCGAACGAACACGATGTCGTCGTTCCATTCCTTCACGGCGACGGAGTAATTGCGCAACCGGGACAGGTGTTTCTCCAGTTGGGTCAACTCCTGGTAGTGCGTGGCAAAAAGGGTGCGCGGGCCGCGTTCGGGCGAGCGATGGAGGTGCTCGACCACGGCCCAGGCGATGCTCAGGCCGTCATAGGTCGAGGTACCGCGCCCGATTTCGTCCAGAATCAGGAGCGAGCGATCGGTGGCGTTGTTGAGGATGTTGGCCGTCTCGTTCATCTCGACCATGAAGGTGGAGTTGCCGCGCGCCAGGTCGTCGCTCGCGCCGACCCGCGAGAAGATGCGGTCGACGAGTCCAATCCGGCAGGATTTGGCGGGTACCCAGCAGCCGATCTGCGCCATCAAGGTGATGAGCGCCACCTGCCGGATATAGGTGGATTTGCCGGCCATGTTGGGCCCCGTGATGAGCAGGATCTGCGCATCGTTCGCCGACAACGCGGTGTCGTTCGGCACGAACGTGTGGCTGCCCGCGAGTCCAAGCCGCTCCTGTTTCATCATCTGCTCGACGACCGGATGGCGTCCGTCCGTGATCTCGAGCCCATCGCCGTCGTCCAGCTGGGGCTGGCAGTAATCCCATTCGCGCGCCAGCACCGCCCAGCCGGCCAGAACGTCGAGTTCGGCCAGGGCGTCGGCCGTGCGGGTCAGGGTGGCGGACTCGGCCAGCACCGCACCGACCAGTCCACTGAACAGCTCCAGTTCACGGGCGAGTGATTTTTCCTCCGCGGAGAAAATCTCCTTTTCCTTCAGCTTGAGCTCCTCCGTCACGTAGCGTTCGCCGCCCACCGTCGTCTGTTTGCGCACATAATCGGCGGGCACATTGCCGAGGTTGGCCTTGGTCACCTCGATGTAATAGCCAAAGACGGAGGTGAAGCGAACCTTGAGACTCTTGATGCCCGTTCGCTCCTGCTCCTTGCGTTCCAGGTCGGTGAGCCAGGATTTGTTCCCGCTGGTCAGGCCGCGCAACCGATCCAGTTCATCGTCGTATTTGGCACGGACATAGTTTCCCTCCTGCAGGTCGTTGGGCAGTTCGTCGGCCAGCCCCCGGGCCAGCAGCTCCCGCAATCCGGGCAGGTCAGTGAGGCGCTGGCTCATCCGGGCGATCTCCCCGCCGTGGCGGCCGACCAGGTGCACATCGAGCAGGTCGAGGCAGGCCATGATGGCGGGAATCTGGGCAAGGGTGTCCTTGACGCCGCCGAGTTCCCGCGGATTGCGCAGCCGGTTCTGGAGTCGGCCAAGTATGCGCGGGATGTCCCGCACCTTGTTGAGCAGCTCGCGCAATTGGGCGAGGTCGCTGGGCTGGGCGAGAAGCTCGCCCACGACGGTTTGGCGGCGCCCGATTTCCGGCAAGTCGAGCGTGGGAGCGGCGAGCCAGCGTTCCAGCAACCGGGAGCCGGCTGCGGTCGTGCTGCGGTCAATGGCGCCGAGCAGCGACGCTTCGCGCGTCCCGCGAGTTGATTGAAAAATCTCCAGATTCCGCAACGTAGCCGGATCGAGCAGGAGCGTGCGGGTGCTGCGGTACTCTTGCAACGAGCGAAGGTTTGCCGGTTTCGCACAGAGATTTTCCGTCGCATAATAAACCACCGCGCCCGCCGCGCCGAGCGCGGGATGCTGGTGGGTGAGGCCGAAGCCCTGCAGGTTGAGCACGCCGAGCGTGTCCATAACGGTCCGGGCTCCACCGGTGATGTCGAAATGGTAACCGGGCAGCTCGGAGCACAGGCGGGGCGCGCAGAACTGGTGCAGGGCGTGGATGGCGTGTTCCTCGTGCGGGGCGGCCTGCCATCTGGCCAGATCGCCCTCGATGAGCACCAACTCGGCCGGGTCGAGTGCCGTGAGCACGGGCAGCAGGTTTTCCGGGTGCGGATCGGTGGCCAGGCGGAATTCCCCGGTGGAGAGATCGAGCCACGCGGCGTGCAGCCCGGCCTTGTCGAGTGTGAGGGCGCAGAGGTAATGGTTTCTGGCCGCGTCGAGCTGGTTGGCCGAAAGAGTCGTGCCGGGCGAAAGGATGCGCGTGAGCTGGCGTTTGACGAGTTTCCCGGCCTGCGCGGCCCCGGCCTGGTCGCAGATGGCGACTTTTTTGCCGGCGGCGAGCAGTTTGCCGACGTAATTGTCGGCGGCGTGGTGGGGAATGCCGGCCATCGGGGTTTCCTGCCGCTTGGTCAGGGTGATGCCGAGAAGGCGAGCGCCAATCTCGGCGTCCTCGAAAAACATCTCGTAAAAATCGCCAAGCCGGAAGAGCAGCAGCGTGTTGGCCGGGAGGCCGCGCTTGACCTCGAAATATTGTTGCATCATCGGGGTCATGTGGTTACATCATTTTATACCCACCACTTATACCCATCGATTTCACACTAAACCCGACCTCGAAATTCCTCCCAAATCCCATTTCCGATGAAAACAGCAACTGCACTTTGGCAACCGGCCGGCCCCGAAGGGCTTTATGTGAACGCACAGTCGGGCATGTATTACTCGCGCTATCGGATGAATGGTACTCGCACATTTCGGTCATTGAAGACGAAAGTTTTCACCGTCGCAAAGCTCAAACACGCCAAGCGTCATGTGGATGTGGAGAAGGACCGCCAGCGGGGTGCCCGCTTGGACGGGGATTTTCACACCCTTGGCGGCCTGCTCGCCGAGATGAAGCTTCGCCTCGCGGAGACGCCAGTTGCTGACAGCACCGGTGTTGCCCGGGCCGGCAACATCGAGCGACTCCAGAGGAATTGGCAGCGCGGAAATTTCGCGACCTATCGCGCGCAGCACGTGACGGCCGATGTCGTGGCCGAACTGCGGGAACACCTCCTCCACCAAGCCGCATGGAAATGGAAGTTCCAAAAGGAAAGGCATCGCGGCTACAAGGTGCCCGTCGTCAACCAGACGCTCTGGGTGCTGCGCGTCCTGCTCGACATTGCGGTCGAGAAGCTGGTGCTCATTGAAAATCCCTTCGCCGTGTCCTCCACGCTCCGCGGCAGCCTGTTCGCCAAGGGCCGCCGGGCGCGCGGCCAGCGTGAGGTCGGCAGCACCCGCCTCCAGTTGCCCAACCGGGCCGACATGTTGCGAATCTTCGCTGAAATGCGCCGCGTGCCCGAGGAATCCGACGCCTTCAAACCCAACCCCGAGCAACGGGTCTATCTCGAGACCATGGCGACCGAGATGGCCGACCATGCCGAACTCCTGGCCTATTCCGGCATGCGCAAGCAAGAGGCGACGAAATCGACGGTCGGCGACGACCAGGGTGATGAATTCAAAATCTGGGGCACCAAGTCCGAATCCGCCGAACGCACCATCCCGGTGAATCCCGCACTGCGTGCAGTCCTTGATCGCATCAAGACCCGTCGGGTCGGACCCAAGACGAGGCTTGTTATTACCGCGGAACCCCGGACCGCGATGCGCCGTGCCTGCGCGCGCCTCGCTCTGCCGATGCTGCGCAATCATGACCTGCGCCACTACTTCGCGTCCGTGTGCATTGCCAGCGGCGTGGACATTCCGACCGTTTCCCGGTGGCTGGGCCACGCGGACGGCGGCGCTCTCGCGATGAAAACGTATGGGCATCTGCTCAAGGACCACAGCCAGGCCGCCGCCAAAAAAGTGGATTTCAACGCACCCCGCGCGGACGCACAATCCTGTGTCGTGTGATGAGTATTGTTCGCAATGCCTCACAACGGCGGATGTCAATTAAGCTCACACCGACGCTCAATTGATCGGCGCGTAACAAGCACCCGACGCGTGCCGGAGAGCCGCTGTAAGCGTCCGATGGCAAGTTCTGCATAAAGGGTAGTGCGCGAGATGCCCCCAAGGAGGTAACGGGCAGTTTTCTCATCATACGCTACAGGCAGCGGGGAAGGGGCTTCGCCAGGGAAAGTGACCGCTTCACCCTCGATGCCCACACCCCATTGGGAAGCGAGTTGCCGCGCTTCAGCGATGTCCTTTGCCTCGTAAACGACCCGACGAATTTCCCCGGCCGCTACGTAGATCCCGGAGAATTTTTTGAGCGCAGAGTCGGCATTCATGACGCGCTTCTCCTGCCAGTGATGGTGCTGATCGGCGCTGAACCAGGTTCCTGGGCAACTGGGACACAGTCCGCCCCCAAGATCAGGCCGCACCCGGGACAACGGAAACGATTGCCGCGCACCTCGCTAAAGCGGAGCCCCGTGTCGCGGCCCAGCGTCTTGGCGCGACACGTGATGAGCGCCCCTTCGGTCGTCACATCCTCCATCAATCCGCAGTCGGAGCATTCCAGCAGTCCCCGGTCATGGCTGAAAACGCCCAGCGTCTTCGCTCTTTTGCGCAACGCGGCGACTTGTCTGGCGAGGACATGAAGCCCGTTACGCTTGCTCCCAGACGATGCCAACGCTTTCCGAGCCACGGTCACATCCCCATCCGCGGCCCTTGACGCGGCGTCTGCGATGGCCCGGAGAACGGCGACTGGGTCGGCCGAATATCCTGGCTCGCCTCCATCTCCCGCGCCACCGCAACGATGCGCTCGCAGGCGCGCGGGAAGATTTCGCGATAGACTTCGGGCACCTGGGCGCGCCCCGCGGCCAGCGCTATCTCGGAAGCCGTGAGTTGGCGGCCCATGGTTTCGCGATGCAGCCGCAACATGTTCCTCACGTCCACCAGGTCCTGCACGTCGCCGCGCCCCATCTTGGAAACTACCAGGTCGAGCATCCGGGGCCGTTGCAGGCTGAGCTTGGTCAGCTTGTCGTGGTGCAGGGGGACGATATGCTGCTTCCACTCAGGAGTGAGCGCCACTTCGCGCTCCGGGAAAATGTGCGTGATATACAGCCCCTTGGATTCGAGTTCCTGATTCGTCTTTTCCACCGCCCGCCAGAACGTGCGGTCGGCATCGACCCGCATTTCCCGCTCCTTGGGGATGATGATGTCGACATCGTTGGTGGAACGCGCGGCCAGCCGGCCGGCAAACTTGCGGTCCAACAGGAGGGCCGCGGCACCGAAGACGACCACCTCCGTGGGTTGCGTCAGGTGCCGGTCGAGGGTTTCAGCGATCGTCTGCGCCGCATTCATCGCCGATACTGCGTGCGCAGCCACGTCCGCACCGGGCTTTTTCCCGGACCGCGCAGGCGCGTTTCGGCGACCAATCGTGACACCCCCGGCAGGAATTCCTGTTCTTCGGCCGACCGGCAAGACATGGCAACCTGCACCGAAGCCCAAAACTCCGGATGCGCATCTGCCGACAATCCCAGCCGGACAATGTGTGCGACCCGGCCGGCCACGCCCAACTGCTCGGCGGCAGCGGCGATCAATTCCGGTGAGTTCCCCAGGTCGCTCAGGACCATCCCACCGCACCGGATCGATTGAAACGTCTCGACGGTCGCCGGACCGCGCAGCAGCGCGCAACCCAAGGCCTCATGCGGCAGTCCGGCGCGATCCGCCGGCGTCAGATTCGGCCATAGCGGAGCGTAATGCGAACATCCCCGGGCAATCGCCGCGGCGCGCAGTGCGTCAGGCGGCAGGTCCGTCACCTCCCGGCAGGCTCGCAAAAATCCGGCATCCGCCACGTGAGGGGCGGCGACAGGCGAGGATCTTCCCTTGGGCGGCATCGTATATCCCGGACGGGACAGAGGCCACGCTAACCGCCCGAAGGCTTGGCGCGAATTCTTTTTATGGCCCGGTGGCCTGAACGTGGCGAGTGACATCACGCACACTTTGCAGGCAATCGGACAACAAATACAGCCCGCGCAGCGAACACCAAACCGGGAGGTGTTCGCTCGTTGGCACCGACGGAATGGGTTGCCGTCCCATTGGATAAGAGCACCTGCAAAGGCCCGGGGCTGGGGGCGGCCGGAGCCCCCAGATAGAAGTGCCGGCCGCCGGGGCCGGGCACGCCGTGGCAGCGCAGCGGGAGCCGCTGCGCGGAGGTCCGCCGACTCCAGATCACGCCCGCCCAAACCCAGAGTAGCCCCCTCCATAGCCCTCCGAGGAATGCGCCCCAATAACTCAGACGCGTATGACCCGGAATACCCGTCCGGCCCGTTTGGACTTTGCTCCGACCTGTGCTATAATACTCGTCTTTTGCACCCCAAACTCCCCAACGGTTTCAACTCCTGGACCCAAGTCTTGATCGACTGGGGCGTGAGCCGTGCTTTTTCTGCCTCCGGTCTCCCGCGCTGTTTGGCGGGCCGACCCGACTTGGCAGCCCCGTTCGTCGCCGAGATCGGTGACGCCATCAGGCGTAAACTGCTTAACCGCCTCCCTGCCGAGGCTACCTTGACGGCTGTACGGATGACCGAGCCGACCTACGCTCAAGCCGGTGGCCCGCGCTATTTCGAAATCCGCCACGCAATGGAACAAGCGCAGGAACGTTTTCTCACCGCCTGGCGCATGCAACTAACTGCCGAAACTTACGAGGACTCACCCCAGGTCGCCTCACTTCGGGTCGCAATGGAGCGCCGGCAAGCGGACTATGAGCGTATCTGCGAGAGCCTTGCGCCCAGCGTTCAGGTGGCACGCCAGCAGGCAGTCCGGGCCTACTGGGACAGCCGCCCTTTCCGGGGTATCCCAGACACCTTCTTCGCCGACGCCGCGGTTCACGCCGCGTCCGCGCGCATGCAGCGAATCCATCCGCCCTGGTGGGGTGTCTTTTTCGGGCGGCTGCAAAAGCCGCTGGCCCACGGCCATCCGGCCGAAGGCCATTTGCTCGATGCACTGCCGCGCTTGCGGGCTGCGGCCAAGAAGAAAACCCTCGTCGCGGTCATCGAAGAGTGGCGGGCCGAACACCGCGACCACTGGGGGTGGCAAGGCAAGGCCCACGACCGGATGCTGGCCGGCCGGGCCGCCGGGAAAGCCAAACAATTGACCGGATGGTTCAACGAGTGCGCATCCGACTACCTTACCAATGAGGAAGAGCGTTATTCGCTTCATGAGCAATTGGCGAAGCGACTCGCCGCCGCCGATCCGTGGTCGGTATCCCTACAGGAGCGCAGCCGTTACGCCTATTGGAGCGTGCACTGGCGCAATTAGGCGGTGGACAACCAAGCTTGGGCGCAGTCGCTGAACCTTGCCGAACCCAAGGATTGGGATCGACCTCCCAGGCGCGGATCGCCGCGGTTTCCGATTTGCGATACTTGCTCTCCCGGCCCCGACCGCATTTTAGGCAAACAAACCGGACCCGATTCGCAGCGGTTTGCTTTTGCGGCAGTTGGGCACAACAAGGCAAGATCACACCCGTATTCAGGCACGCCTTACGGCCGTGTTCGAGCAAATCCCTGTCGGCTGGGCGTCGGTTGGTATCGCCCGCTGGTCCTGACCGTTGAAACCGGTCCGGATCGGTTCGCGCACACTTAGGCGCAGAGTGTGCGCTTCGCGCACTCCAAAAGCGCCCGGTGGTCGGCCAGACTGACGACATGTCAGGAAATCGCTGTATTCAAATATCAGACTGCTCGATGCGCGGATCACGCGGCTCAGGCCCGGCCGCCAGCGCAGGCAGTTTCCGGGCTTCCATCTCTGCGCGGCGGCGGCGAAAGGCCTCGCTTGGCTTCTCGCAGGGCCGGATAAGCGCGGTGCCTTCCATCACCGGTTCATCGGCTCCGCGCCCCACGGGAGCGGTGGGTGGTTCGCTGATGATCGTTACCGGTGCCGTGAAACTCGGTGCCGGCGCAACGGGTGCACTCACGGTGGGTGGCGCTGCAAACGGCGCGGGTTCAGGTGCCCGGCGCTTGATACCCTTCCGGCGCCGAGCGGGCTTGCGGCCCAGCTCGCGGTCGAGCCACCGGCGCATGGTCTCGCGGCCGATTTCGACGCCGATCAGTCGCAGACCCGACGCCAGTGTCTCGGGCGATTCGCCGGCCTGGTGCAGGCGCAGTAATTCCTCCCGATGCGGCGTCAGTTGCGCCGTCGCGCGATTGCGCGGATGCCGCACCTGGGCGACAGCCTGGGCCAGTGTGGTGGGTCGAGCGGTGGTGGGCGAGGTGTGGATGGGTAACGACATGGGAGTGATCGGGGAACGGTATGCGCAGCGCT
>CAZBLQ010000089.1:15571-16627 GCA_964492635.1 uncultured Oleiharenicola sp. | reverse complement strand
ATGCCCTCGGTGCCCATCGTGATGCCGTCGGAGATGGAAACGGTGTTGAATTCCAACGGCGTGCCGCCGGCGGCGCGGACACCGGCCTTGACGTGCTCGGCCAGGGCGCGGAGGTGGAAATTGCAGGGTCCGATCTCCGTCCAGGTGTTGGCGATGCCGATGAGCGGCTTCTTGAGATCCTCATCGGTGAACCCGATGGCTTTCATCATGGCCCGGGCGGGCGCGCGGTTGGGACCATCGGTGACCACGTGACTGTTACGTTTGCCGGATTCCATGGGGGTAAAGGTCAGGCCACGCTGGCGAAGCATTCGCCGCGGAGCGAGGGTTGGTTGTAACAGGACTGCGTCATATCTGGAAAATAAAAAAACCGCCCCTTTTCGTGGGCGGCTTCCTGGTTTTGAGAGTCTTTTCTCTTAGGAGCTAGTGGCTTCAGTCAGCCGCCCATTGGTATTCGTGTCCGTGGCCAGAATGGCCAGGACGACGGTAATAAGTGCAACGAGGGCGACGTTGATGTTCATGCGAGAGCGGCGTGAAGCTGCTAATCGACCCAATGCGTGTCAACACTAAGTCTTAAATTTATGACGTAAGGTGCGCTAATCTGGCACAACCGGTTCCCGGCAATGTATTAGCTCAGCGTCGGCCCCGGATATTCTGCGCCAGCCGCAAAATATCTGCCAATACGCCGGCGGCCGTCACTTCGCCGCCTGCACCGGCTCCGCGCACCACCATCGGATATTCGCGATAACGCTCCGTGTGAAACGCGACGAACGCCTCCGCTCCACGCAAGGCCGCGGCCGGGTGCGACGCCTCGACTTCCACCGGGCCGACCGAAACCTTCGGTCCCGGCGCTCCCGGGGTGATGCGGGCCAGGTAACGCGGCAACCTGCCCTGCGCCTTGCAGGCGGCCACCCGCGCCGCCACCGCGGCATCAAGACTGGCCAGCGACTGCAAGAATTTCTCCGGATCGTCTTCGCGCAGGTTCTCCGCCGGCACGAACGGCTCCAGCACCACGTCGGTGAGATCCACCTGCAGGCCCAGCTCGCGGGCGAGGATGAT
>CAZBLQ010000089.1:0-15471 GCA_964492635.1 uncultured Oleiharenicola sp. | reverse complement strand
CCAGCACCACGTCGGTGAGATCCACCTGCAGGCCCAGCTCGCGGGCGAGGATGATCGCCTTGCGCGCCACATCGAGGCCGGACAGGTCATCGCGCGGGTGCGGCTCCGTATATCCTAGTTCCTTCGCCTGGCGCACCGCGACCGAGAGCGGTTCGCCCTGCACCAGCTGGTCGCACAAGAATCCGAGCGTGCCGGAAAAGGCGCCCTCGATGGTGATGACATGGTCGCCCGTGCGCACGAGATTCTTCAGCGTCTCGATGACGGGCAGTGCCGCCCCGACGGTCGTCTCGTAATGATAGGCGCGGAAATGCCGCCGGGCCTCGTCCCGCAGCGCGTCGCGCTCGGCCTGCGGCAGGGCCAGCGGCTGCTTGTTGGCGGAAACCACATTGATGCCGAGCGCAAAGGCCGCGCGGTAGATTTTCTCCATGCCCGGGGCGGCCGAGCAGTCGACCAGCACGGGATTGGGCAGCCGGGAAAGTTTTTCCAGCAGCGAGGTCACGTCGCGCACGATCTTCCCCTCCCCCAGCGCCTTTTGCAGACGGCCAATCGCCTCGGCCGGCGGCAGGCCCTCCGGTTCAAACAGCGCGCCGCCGCTCGACCCGATGCCCACCAACCGCACCTGCACATCGTGCTCGCGTCCGAGCGCCTGGTTTTGCCGTTCAATCTGCTTCAACAGGCTGCTGCCCACGACACCCTTGCCGAGCAGCAGCGCACTGATCTCGGTGTGGGCCAGGTTGAAGGCTCCGTGCACCGTGCGCACCGCCGTCGCCGTCTGGTCGGCGTCCACGACTCAGGAGATGCTGCGCGCCGACGCGCCCTGGGCCACCGCCCGCACCGCGATGCCCGCCGCGCCGATGGAGTTGAGAAATTTTCCCGCCACGTTGGGCCGGCCGGCCATGTTCTCACCCACCAGGGTCACCAGGCTCACGGGCGACAAAACCGGCTCGATGCGCAAGTCCCCCGACTGCAACTCCGGGGCGAGAGCCTCGGCCACGCTTTTGCGGGCACTTGCCTCGTCCATTTCGGGAATGACGACGGAGAATGACTGTCCGAGTGTGGACTCGGTGGTCATCCACACCCGCACCCCCGCTTCGCCCAGCGCCGCGAGGATGCGTCCACCCAGCGGCCGTCCGAGGCCAGTCCGCCGTGATTGCACTCCCAGCAGCGTAAGCCGCTCCAGACTCGTCACGCAGGTCGGACGGTTGGGATCGGGATTGCCGGTCGCATCGATGCGCGTGCCGGGTGCGTCGGGCTGCGTGGTGCTGCGGATGACGAGCGCCGCTCCGCATTCCCGGAGCGGAATAATGGTGCGAGGATGAAACATCCGCGTGCCGAAGTAAGCCAGTTCGAGCGCCTCGTCGTAGGAAAGCCGGTCCACCGGCGAAGCTTCGCGCACGAGCGCGGGGTCGGCCGTCATCACACCGAGCACGTCCGTCCACACGGTAACGGCACTCGCCTTGAGCAGGCCGGCCACGAGCGTGGCGGTGTAGTCGGAACCGTTGCGGCCGAGGGTGGTGGTGGTGCCATCGCGGGTGCGGCCGATGAATCCGGTGACAATCGGCACAGAGCCGGTCCACTTCGCCTGCACCGTCGCAAAGCGCACCGCCGTCTCCGCCTTGTCCACCGTCGCCGCACCAAAGGTGTTGTCGGTGACGACGAAATCCCGGGCGTCCACCGGGATCGCGGGGACATTTCTTTCGGTGAGCGCGCGGGCCAGCAGGGCAACGGAGATGCGCTCGCCGACACTGATGATTGAATCCAGTGTGCGCGGCGAACACTCCCGGGTAAGCTCGATGCCCGAGAGCAACCGCTCCACCGGGGTGAGAATCTCGTCGAGGTCATGTTTCACGCCTTTCTGGCCCTGGCTGTTGAGCACCGAACGTGCGGTCGCCGTGGCCAGTTCGCGCACATGCGTCAACTGGCCCCGGGCCTGGCTGATGTTGCCCTCCTCGGCCGAACGGGCGGCCAGGATGAGCCAGTCGGTGCTGTCGCCGAGCGCCGAGACAACCAGCGCCAGCGGACGCGGCGCTGCGGCCACCAGTTCGAGCACCCTCGGCAGGCGCCCCGAGGTGCCGAGGGAGGAACCCCCGAATTTATAGACCTGCCAGTTGTCGCTCATTATGCAGGAGCCTGCAGATGCAAAGCCCTTGTCAAGATAGGCCCGAGCGTCTCCCACTCCATCAAAAAAGCATCGTGCCCGTGGATGCTGCGCACGGTCGTCCGCTCCACCCGGGCACCCGCGTTGCGCAGGTGCTGCGCCAGCGTCTCCGTCTGCGCCCGCGTGAAAAGCTGGTCGGTGTCGACATCGACCACCAGGGCCGAGGCGCGCACGCGACTGATGGCCGGTTTGTTGTCGCCCGGCAATGGCTGGAGCAAATCATGATGGTCCATCGCGGTGAGCTGCAGTTCGTAGGCCTGGGCGTCGAATCGGTTGCGCAGTTTTTCGCCCTGGTGTTCGAGATAACTTTGCACGGGATAACCCACGTCACCGGAGCTGGCCAGTGCCGGCCGGGGCTGGCGCGCATCGAGACCGGGCTCGGCGCGATAGGTCAGCATCGCCAGTTGGCGGGCGAGTTCCAGGCCGCGACCGACCTTGTCCGGATAACCGGGATCCAGCCGCAAAATTTGCCGGGCCACATGATTCCAGCCGACGACCCAGGCGCTGGCCGCCACGCTCGTGGCCAGCGGCAGCACCCGCTCAAATCGGTCGGGCGCCAGCGCCGCAAGCGCCAGCGTCACCATGCCGCCCAGCGACCCGCCGGTGGTGAGGTGCACGCGCTTGATGCCGAGCTTGTCCAGCGCCAGCAGCAAGGCGCGTGAAATATCCAGGCTGGTCAGCTCCAGGTTTCTGTCTTCGGGAAAACCTTCCACGCCGGGCCCGCTGCTGCCGTAGCACGAGCCGAGATTGTTGAAACACAAAATGCGGTAATGCGCCGGATCGAGCGCCCGGCCCGGCCCGATCAGCGGCTCCCACCAACCGTCGGGTCCGCCGGCCTGGGCGCTGCCCGTCAGGGCGTGAATGAGCAGCACGGTCGGCACGTCCGGCTGCACGGCGTCGGGCGCGTCGCCTTCGCGGCTCCACCACCAGCCGCGGGCCCGGTGCTGGCGGACTACGCCGCCGCGCACCAGCGCGAGGTCCGGCAAAGCCAAGTCAAAAATACGCGGTGAAGCGGCAACGGTCGGCATGAGAATGGCGGGCATGATGCTTCCATCTCAAGCGGCCGGCGTCAACGCACCGGCGGACAATTGTTGCGCACCCCCCATGGCCTCCGTCACGTACTCACCCCCGTTGGTGAATCTGATGGCGGACAACGGACCTTGGGCGGAATGGGTGTTCATGGCGGGAATCCTCTGATTTTGTGTTTGTCCCATAAGACGTCACCGGGGGGCGGAGAGACAAGGTGGCGACGTGTCATAGCTTTGGCCCCCGTTGTCGAAACGTGTCATAGCTGGGTCAGTTGCAGGGAAAAGCTCGGAACGGTCGTGATTCCGGCTTGTTGCGCAGGCATCCCCGGCTACTCTCCGGAATTCATGTCCAAACGCTCCCAACGCATCGTGCTCAAGTTCGGCTCCGGCATTCTCTCGACCGCGCAGGGCATCGGTTTGAGCCCGCGGCAGATTGCCCGGCTGGCCCGCGAAGTCAGCACGCTCGTCCGCGCCGGCCATCAATGCGTCATCGTTTCCAGCGGCGCGGTCGCGGCAGGCCTGGCCACCCTGGGCCTGTCGGCCCGCCCCAAGGATCTGGCGGCCCGGCAGGCGTGTGCCGCCGTCGGCCAGTCGCAGTTGATGCACACCTACGCCAGTGCGTTTGCCCGGCAAAGCCTGGCCGTGGCCCAACTGCTCCTGACCCACAACGACCTCGACAGCCGCACCCGCCACTTCAACGCGCGGAACACCCTCGCCCACCTCCTCTCGCGCCGCAACGTTGTGCCGATCATCAACGAGAACGATTCCGTCGCCGTCGAGGAACTCAACTTCGGGGACAATGACCGGCTCTCCGCCGAGGTCGCCATCATGGTGGAAGCCGACCTGCTCGTCATCCTGACCAGTGTGGACGGCCTGCAGGATTCCTCGGGCGCGATTGTGCCGGTGGTGCGCGATTTCAGCAAGGTGTCCGGCCTCGTGCGCTCCGACAAGGGCCGCGTCTCGACCGGCGGCATGGTCACCAAGCTCCAGGCCGCGCAACTCGCCGTGAAAGCCGGCATCCCGGTTGCCATCGCAAGTGGAAGAAAAGCGGGGTTGGTTTATGCCATCCTGGCGGGAAAACGCGTGGGAACATATTTTCCGGCCCACTGACATTGCCAAAACACCAAACGCCCATGCTCAAAGGCCAGACAGTTTCCAAGTTCCTGCCGCAGAGTTTCTCCTCTTGGATTTTGTTTGGAGTTTGGAATTTGGAGTTTGCAATTTCTCTCTGATGGAAACTCCGGCTGCCATCATCGCCCGCATGGGACGGCACGCCCGCGAAGCCGCGCGTTCGCTCGCCGGCACACCGCATGCGCAGATCGACGCCGCGCTCCAGGCGATGGCGGACGAGTTGCTCGCAGCTCAAGTGGAAATCCTTGCGGCCAACGCCAAGGACGTTGCCGTCGCGAACGCCGCCGATCAGACCGCCGCGCTGGTGGACCGGCTCACACTTGATCCGAAGCGTCTCGCCGCCTGCGCGGAGGGTTTGCGGCAGGTTGCCTCACTCCCCCACCCGGTCGGTCAGGTGCTGCGCGAATGGACGCAGCCGAACGGATTGCGTTTCGCCAAGGTGCGCGTGCCGCTCGGCGTCATCGGCTTCATCTACGAGTCACGGCCCAACGTGACGTGTGATGCCGCCGGTCTCTGCCTGAAAAGCGGCAATGCCGTCATCCTCCGTGGTGGCTCCGAGGCGTTGCGCACCAACCTGGCCCTCGAGGCGGCGCTCCGGCGCGGGCTCCAAGACACCGGCCTGCCCACCGCGGCCGTGCAACTTGTGCCCGTGACCGACCGCGACACGGTGCGACTGCTCGGCGAAGCGGTCGGGCTCATCGACCTGCTCATCCCGCGCGGCGGCCGGGGCCTCATCGAGGCCGTCGTGAAATCCGCCCGCGTGCCTGTCATCAAGCACTACGACGGCATCTGCGCGCTCTACGTGGACCGCGCCGCCGACCTGGTCATGGCGGAAAAAATCGCCGTCAATGCCAAGGTTTCGCGGCCCGGCGTGTGCAACGCCATCGAGACCCTGCTCGTGCACCGCGAGGTGGCGGACAAATTTCTCGCGGAAGCGGGCCGGATGCTCACGGACCGCGGGGTGCAGCTCCGCGCCGAGCCGCGCGCGCTGGCCGCGCTCACCCGGGCCGGCGTAAAGGCGACGGCCGCCAGCGATCAGGATTTCCGCACGGAGTTCCTCGATCTCATCCTCGCGGTAAAGGTGGTCGATGATTGCGCCGCCGCGATCGAACACATCGAGACGCATGGTTCGCACCACACCGACACCATCGTGACGGCCGACGCGGCCACGGCGGATAAATTTCTCGCCGGCGTGGACAGCGCCGTCGTGCTGTGGAACGCCTCGACGCGCTTCAATGACGGGCACGAATTCGGTTTCGGCGCGGAGATCGGCATCAGCACCGACAAACTGCATGCCCGCGGCCCGATGGGCCTGGAGGAACTGACCTCGTACAAGTATGTCGTCCGCGGCTCGGGCCAGGTGCGGGGCTGATCTTTCAGGCCGCAATGAGCTGTCAAATGTCCCGCATGCAGACTTGAGGCGGCAGGCTACAACTGTTTGTTTCGACGAACCCGACATGAGCACTGACAAACCCAACCTGGAAGGCTTGCGCATCGACCGCACCAACCCACCGCGCCGGACCAATGCCGGCCCCGTCATCGCCGCGATCGTGGTGGTGCTCGCCCTGGCGGGCGCAGTGGCGTGGTGGCTGGCGCGGCCCAAGGCTCTCGAAGTGCACAGTGCCGTCGCGCGCGAAGGGTCGACGGGCACCGCGGCCGGGCGCACCGTGTTGAACGCCTCCGGCTACGTCACGGCCCGCCGCGATGCCACCGTCTCCTCGAAGATCACCGGCAAGGTCACGGAGGTGCTCATCGAGGAGGGCGTGAAAGTGACGGAAGGGCAGGTTCTCGCCCGGCTCGACGACTCGAATGTCCAGGCCAGTCTGCGGCTCGCCCGGGCGCAGTTCGACTCGGCGAAGACCATTTTGGAGGAAACTCGCGTGCGCCTCAAGGAAGCGGAGCAGGAATGGCAGCGCCAGAAAACGCTCATCAATGGCAAAATTTCAACCCAGGCGGACTACGACCATGCGGAAGCGGCGTTGCTGGCGTTGCGCGCGCACCTCGCCCAGCAGGAAAGTGACATCACCGTGGCCGAGCGCACGACCGCCATTTGGCAGCAGCAACTGGAGGACACCATCATCCGCGCGCCGTTCGCCGGCATAGTCACCTCCAAGAATGCCCAGCCCGGCGAGATGATTTCGCCGATGTCCTCCGGCGGTTTCACGCGCACAGGCATCTGCACCATCGTGGACATGGATTCGCTGGAAATCGAAATCGACGTCAACGAAAGCTACATCAACCGCGTGACGCCCGGCCAGCCGGTTGATGCAACGCTCGACGCCTACGCCGACTGGAAAATCCCCTGCAAGGTCATCGCCATCATCCCGACCGCCGACCGGCAGAAATCAACGGTTCGGGTGCGCGTGGGCTTCGACCAGCCCGATCCCCGCATCCTGCCCGAGATGGGGGTGAAGGTGGCGTTCCGCGACTCCGGCACTGCGCCCGCGGCCGCCGGCACGAGCCGCGCTGTGCTCATTCCCCAGAACGCCATTCGTACCCAGGACGGCCGCGACATCGTGTTTGTCATCCAGGACCACCGGGCCGAGCGCCGGGCGGTCACCAGCGCCGGCACGCAGGGCGGCGACGTGCTGCTCAGCGCCGGGGTGTCCGCCGGGGAGAAGATTGTCCTCGACCCTCCGCCCGGACTGGGGGATGGAATGCCGGTCGAAGAAAGGAATTTATGAGCAACAACCCAGCAAACAACGGCGCACTGGTGCGCATCGAGGGAGTGGAGAAAATCTTCCATCGCGGCTCGGAGGACATCCACGTCCTTTCGGAACTGTCCCTGCAGGTGCCGGCCGGCGAATTCCTCGCGCTGATGGGCCCGTCCGGCTCGGGCAAGAGCACGCTGCTGAACCTGATCGGCGGCCTCGACCGTCCGACCAGGGGCACCGTGCACGTGGCCGGCGACCGGATTGACACGCTCTCCGACCGCGCGCTCGCGGCGTGGCGCGCGCGGCACATCGGCTTTGTCTTCCAGCTCTACAACCTGATGCCGGTCCTGACCGCGGAACGCAACGTGGAGCTGCCGCTCCTGCTCACGCATCTTTCCAAGGCGGAACGGCAGAAGCATGTCGAGACGGCGCTCGCGATGGTCGGGCTGTCCCACCGCGCGAAGCACTATCCGCGCACGCTTTCCGGCGGCGAACAGCAGCGCGTGGGCATCGCGCGCGGCATCGTGACCGACCCGACGCTGCTGCTCTGCGACGAGCCGACCGGCGACCTCGACCGCAAGGCGGGCGATGAGATCCTGAACCTGCTGCAGGCGCTGAATCGCGAGCATGGCAAGACCATCATCATGGTCACGCACGATCCGCACGCCTCGGCGCGCGCGGCCCGCACCGTTCACCTCGACAAGGGGCAGCTCACCAACGAGCCGGTGAAATGAAAGCGGACAGCGCATTGCCACTTTGTAGGGCGGGATCGCCTGATCCCGCCGAGCCGTGCGCGGAGCGCCCGACCCACCTTTGGCGGGGTCAGCGACTCCGCCCTGCATTCAGCCCATGAAATTTTTCCACCTTGTCTGGAGCAACCTGCTGCGCCGCAAACTGCGGACGTCGCTGACCCTGCTGTCCATCCTGGTGGCGTTCGTCCTTTTCGGGTTTTTGTGCGCCATCAAGCAGGCGCTGGTCGGCGGCGTGGCGCTGGCGGGGGCGGACCGGCTGATCGTGCGGCACAAGGTTTCCCTCATCCAGTTGCTGCCGGAAAGCTACCTGGCGCGCATGGAGCGCATCCCCGGCGTCGCCGCCGCGACGCATCAGACGTGGTTCGGCGGCATCTACCAGGACCCGAAGAATTTCTTCATGCAGAACCCGGTGATGCCGGAGCAATTCATGGCGATGTTCCCCGAGTTCATCCTGCCACCGGACCAGATGAAGGCGTGGCTGGCGACCCGCACCGGCGCCATCGTCGGCCGGAACACCGCCGAGCGCTTCCATTGGAAGATCGGCGACAAGGTGCCCATCATGTCGCCCATCTGGCTGCGCAAGACCTGGGAGTTCGACATCGTCGGCATCTTCGACGGCGCAAAAAAGGGCACCGACACCACCTCGCTGTTCTTTCGCTACGATTATTTTGACGAGGCCCGCAAGAGCCAGAACTTTGGCACGGGCCAGGTGGGCTGGTACACCATCCGGGTGAAGGATCCGGCGCAGGCGGCGGACGTCGCGCGGCGGGTGGACGAGGAGTTTGCCAATTCACCGGCGGAGACCAAGACGGAGCCAGAGGGTGCGTTTGCCCAGGGCTTCGCGAACCAGATTGGCAATATCGCGCTCATTGTTGCCGGCATCCTTGGCGCGGTGTTCTTCACCATTCTGCTAGTGACGGGCAGCACCATGTCCCAAGCGGTGCGCGAGCGCATCGGCGAACTGGGCGTGCTCAAGGCCATCGGTTTCACCAACGGCCAGGTGTTGGGCCTCGTGCTCGCGGAATCCTGCCTGCTGACTGTGCTCGGCGGCGGGTTCGGTCTCGGGCTGGCTTGGGTTTTGACTTCCCGAGGCGACCCCACCGGCGGCATGCTGCCGTTGTTCTTTTTCCCTGCACGCGACGCGCTGATCGGACTCGGCATCAGCGTCCTGCTCGGGCTGATCACGGGCATTCTTCCCGCCCAGCAGGCGATGCGCCTGCGGGTGGCGGAAGCTCTGCGGAGGATGTGACATGATAACCGCTTCATTTATTGGGCAGATGATCGAATGCCGTGCGATGGGTAGGGCGCGACCGCTGGGCGCGCCGTATGAACAATCGCGGACGGCCCGGCGGTCCGTCCCTACCGGCGCTGCCGCGCCATTGCTGAAGATTCAGAGGACGACCCCATGACCGCCCTGCTCAACTGGTTCTCGCAAATCGGCTCGATCGCCAAGTTCGGCGTCATGAGCATCCCGCAGCGCCGCGGCTCGGTGGCCGCCACGGTCATCGGCATCGCGGGCGTGGTGCTGGTGTTCGTTGGCGTGCTCTCGATCGCGGCCGGCTTCCGCCGGGCGATGGCCAACTCGGGTTCGGCCGACGCCGCCATCGTCCTGCGCAGCGGCTCCGACAGCGAAATGGTCAGCGGCTTCGGCCGCAACGACACCCGGATCATCGCCGACGCCCCCGGCATCGCGCGCAATGCCTCGGGCCCGCTCGCTTCCGCCGAGCTGTTTGTCATCATCAACCTGCCCAAGCGCTCGACCGGCACCGATGCCAACGTGCCGTTGCGCGGCGTCGAGGGCGCCGCGACCTCGGTGCGCGACAACCTGAAGATCACCGCAGGCCGGATGTTCGAGTGGGGCAAGAACGAGGTCATCGTCGGTGCCGGCGCGGCCCGCGAGTATGCCGACCTCGAGGTCGGCGGCACCGTCAAGGTCGGGCGCGCCTCCTGGCCGGTCGTCGGCGTGTTCTCGGCCAACGGTGGGGTGGCGGAGTCGGAAATCTGGACCGACGCCCGGGTACTGCAGGCCGCCTATAACCGCGGCGACTCATTCCAGTCCGTCTACGCCCGGCTGACTTCGGCCGGGGCGTTCCAGGAATTCAAGGACTCCCTCACCTCGAATCCACAGCTCAGCGTCAAGGTGCTGCGCCAGTCGGAGCACTACGCCGAGCAATCGCAGGCTATGACACGGCTGATCACCACGCTCGGCTTTCTCATCGCAACGCTCATGGCCATCGGCGCCGTCTTCGGCGCGCTGAACACGATGTACAGCGCGGTCGCGGCGCGCACCCGGGAAATCGCGACGCTGCGCGCGCTCGGTTTCGGCAGCGGCGCCGTGGTCATCGCCCTGATGCTCGAATCCTTGCTGCTGGCGCTGTCCGGCGGCGCCATCGGCGCGGTGCTGGCCTACCTTGCCTTCAATAATTTCCACGCCGCCACGATGAACTGGCAGAGTTTCAGCCAGGTGGCCTTTTCCTTCGCCGTCACCCCGCAGTTGCTGGTGCAGGGCATCATCTGGGCGACGCTCATCGGCTTCATCGGCGGGCTGCTGCCGGCGATTCGCGCGGCACGCCTGCCGATCGCCGCCGCCCTGCGCGAACTGTAGGACCAGCCGGTAACTCAGCTCCGCCTTCGTTTTTTCTCCGGTATTTCCACTTTCGCCGGCAGGACCGCCTGCTCCGCGGCCACCATCGCCTCATATGCACCGGCCGGGTCGGTTGCGGCCGACAGTTGGGCGATGATGTTGGTCTTCAAGGCCAGCAGGCAGAGTCGCGCCAGCGTGTGCAAGTGAATGCGGTCGTCCTGGCAGCACACCAAAAAGAACAGTTGCGTCTCCCGGCCGTCCGGCGCCCCGAACGGGATGGCCTGAATCGTGCGACCCAGCACGATGAACGAGCCCTCGAAACGGAACGCCTGGTGCTGGCGGGCATGCAGCAGGGCTAGGCCGCCGGGCAGCGCGGTCGAGCAGAGGGCCTCGCGCGCCTCGACGCTGTCCAGCAGCTCCCGCGAATCAAACACGCGCCCCGTGCGATCCGCGAGCGCGACCATGTCGCGGATCACCGAGGCCTTCGTCTTGGACGGCAGATCAAGCTCGATGCCTTCCGGCCGCAACAGGGCGGGAATCAGCGCACCCTGGGGAAACAATTGCTGTGTGCCGCGCATCGTTTTCCGGTGGTACCAGTCCAGCCCCCGGCCCGGCAACCGGAGGATGCGCTGCGACGCCCACGCATCGATCTCATCGCGCTGGAAAAGCATCCGGCCGCCCCGGAGCGCGCAGGGAATGTCACCCTCCTGCACCAGCCGCTCGACGTGGCGGCGCGCGACGTGCAGATAGTCGGCCAGCTGGTCGATGGTGAAGGTGGTGTGCGGCATAGCATGGGGAGCCCAAACCGAACTTAGGTAGTTTAACCACGGATTGCACGGATGAACACGGATATATTATGGAGAGGAACGACCGGACTCAGAGGGCAAGGCATCGCGATCACTGATAACAGCCGGATTTTTTGCCGTGTTTGCTTAACTCTAATCTGATCCGTGCCCATCTGTGTAATCCGTGGTCAATTTCGGCTAAGCAAGTTTCCCTGTCTTGCAAAGTCCTCATCGCGGTGCGCGGACGGGATTTGCTTTGTGCTTTTTCGTTCCGTCTGTTTGCTGGGTGACTCTCCCGCCCGCTCCGTTGAGTGTTTGAGCGGGGAAGTGTGAAAGCAATTTAGTCCACAACCCTACAATCAAGGAGTTCCCCATGAAACGTATCACCCAGTTCGCACTATTGCTAGTCGCCGCCACTTCCCTGGCGTATGGTCAGTCACCAGCCAAAGACCAGAAAACTTCCGACGAACAAGCCCTGACCAAGGTTGAAAACGACTGGGGCGATGCTTTGCTCAAGCAAGACGTGGCGACGGTCGAACGTTTTGAAGCACCCGAGTATATGTCTACCAGCCCGGACGGCGAGCTTTCCGACAGGGCCGAAGGCCTGGCCGAATTGAAGTCTGGCAACATAAAATTCGAGTCGATGAAGCTGGATGACCTGAAGGTGCGGGTTTTCGGCGACACCGCGGTGGTGTACGGACTTGACACGGAAAAGAGCAGTTACAAGGGCAAGGACACCAGCGGACAATACCGTTGGACCGATGTCTTTGTGAAACGCAACGGGGTGTGGACGGCGGTCTCCTCCCATGCGTCCAAGGTCGACAAGCACTGAGCCCGAATACCAGCGTCGTATAAGTTCGGGACTATTCTGTCATTGCGAGGTCCGCTTGCGGCATGCCGGCCCAGCTGATGGCGCGGCGCAAGCGCCGGCCCTGCTATAGTCCAGAAGCAATAGATAATTGGCATGAAGCATATCTTCAAATTGGTTGTCATCCTGGGCGCAGTGAAGGATGCCTGCTTTGGAGGTGGGGTGCCCTCACCCCGCGAGGCTTGGCGGACGAGGGCGTCCGCCCTCCATTAGATACTTCACCCGATCACCCCAGATCGATCGCGACGACTTCGTGGTCCAGGATCGAGGGCACAGTGACTTCAAGCCAGCCGCCAGCCTCCCGGCTCATGGCCGGCTGGTTGCCCACGAGGAAATGAACGTCGCGCACCGTGGCGCCGGCGGGTAATTTCACCCGCACCTGCTGCCCGCCGACAGGGAGCAGTTCGCGGATGGGACCTTTCATCATCATCGGATTGGTGAGGTTCACGAGGTGGACGGTCAGTGAATTTTTCTGCCGCCACACCGTCACGTCGAGCACGCCCGGGCCGGTCACGGTCGCGGGCGGATCCTCGTTGGTCGCCCACGCGACGGCGTTGCGGAGCAGCTTGCCGTGGTCCACATCGAGGACTTCCCAGAAGGTGCGGTCGATGTCCCACGGGAAATAGACAACGCGGCCCGCCCCTGTCTCGCGGAGGAACACCTGCGGGATATCGGTCCGCGGCGTCTTCATGAAAACCTTTTCCATCGGCAGGTCGGGATAGGACGGGATCAGCGTCAGCGGCGGCGCGGAAAATTTCTCTTTCACCGCCACGTCGACGCGCCAGACGCCGTGAACAATCCGCGGCGCGTCCTCCAGCCCGGCCAGCAGCGGATGCCCCGGCACGGTGTCATGCTCAAGCCGCAGGTAGGCGTTGTGCATCGGGCCCTCGATGCGACCGGCGAAGCTCACGCCGAACAGGCCGGCGAGGCCGAAGTCCTTCCGCTTCACCCCCCACTCGTCGCAGAGGGAGGTTTCGGAAGTGGCGACCAGCCCGCCGCCGCGCGTGACGAACTGGCGGAGCTGCTCGCATTGCGCGTCGGACAGCGCGGCGATGTCCGGCAGGATGAGGGTCTTGAACGCCGCGAGATGTTCGGCATCGAGCAGGCCGTCATGCACCATCTCGAACGGCATGCGCGCCTCGATGAGCGCCTGATACCAGCCGAGCCCGGCGTCCTCGGCCCCGCCGTGTTCCCGGGCGGCGAACCACGCCGTCCGCTGCGAATAAACCAGGCCCACGCGGGCCAGCGGGCGCTCGTGGCGCAGGTAACGCTCGGCACCATGACACCAGGTGTAGAGTTCCTCGACCGGCCGGAGCCAGCGCGGGTCGTTGATGCTGCCGGCGAATTTCGTGAACCACGGACGCAGGCCGTTCGCGATGCCGTCGAGCGCCCACAAACGGATCTCGGCGGCGCTCTGTACCGAGTCTTTCCAGCGATACGGTTCCTCCAGGCCGACGCTGAAGATGCCGACGATCGGCTTGCGGCCCATCGTGGCGCGAAATTCCTTGCCCCTCCGGCCGTTCGCCCACGGTGGCATCAGGCCGTGACGCGCCTGGTGGTCGGCCATGAGCGTGGGGGCGAGTTCGCCGATGCGCTTCATGTCGAGCGAACTCGTCGCGCCGCCACCGGTGTTGGGAATCACGCACGAGTCAGGGTTGATGGCCCGCACCGCGTCATCCCAGCGGCGCCACAGGGCGAAGAGACGTTCCTGCCGCCAGATGATGTAAGCGCGCCTGGCCGGATCCTGTGGATTCTCCGAGCGCGGCAGTTCGAGTCCCGTGGCCGCCCTGAAATTATCCCGGCAATGCCCGCAGTAGCACTGGCCCGAGCCGTCCCAGCGGTTGATGAAGATGCCGTCGACGTGGTAACCCGCCATGATCTCGCGCTTCACCTCGGTCATGAAATCAAAATTGTAGGGTCCCAGCGCGCACGTGAGCCACATCTCCGGCGAGGCCCAGTGGCGGCGGGGCTGGCCATCGGCACCCACCGCAATCCAGTCGGGATGCGCTGCCTGGGCGTCATCGTAGGTGGCATGCGGGTCGGTGCGGGCGATGACGACCATCCCGAGCTTGCGGCACCCCGTGATCAATTCGCCGAGCACGTCGCGGTCGCCCAGCCAGGCGCTGCGGTGGTGGAAGGGGATTTTCGTCGGGTAGTACGCCACGCAACCGCCGCCGCTGAGACAGACCGCGTCCGACTTGGTGCGCGCGAAGTAATCGAGCCAGAACGGCAGATCAAATTTGCCCGGGTCGTCTTCGACGAGCGTGAGCTGCGCCCAGCGCATGGGTTTGTCGATCCACGAGGGGGCGGGCGGAATGGCGCCGCCCGCCACGCCCGCCGGCGCACCCGGCGCGGGGGCCGCGCGAAGCGTAAGTCGGCCCAGCGTGACGGCGGCGCCGGCAACCGCAGTTGTCCGGATAAAATGGCGGCGGGTGAGTTCGGACATGCAGGACGTGGTTCAGGGCAGGGTTATCTTTCCACTCACCGCGCGGCAACCGCGGAATTCACCGGAGGGAACCAGGCCTGAGGGTTGGTTGGATGGATTCGCTGCCAGCTGCCGCTTGCAGTCAGCCCTCCGGCAATTGCCAGCCCGGCCCGGGCAATGCATCCCGGCAATGGGCAGGAATAGCTGTCTTAATGAATGAGCCTCCGGGCCGCTAAGGTGCGGACATTCATCCATATTTAGGTAGGGTCAAACCAACCAAAGGAGTACCCCATGTCCAAGTTGACCGATTCCGAAACCGCCCGGATGCATCCCGAAACGCTCGCGCTCAGTTATGGCTTTGATCCGTTCCTGAGCGAGGGGGCCGTGAAGCCGCCCGTCTTCCTCACCTCGACGTTCGCCTTCAGGCAGGCCGCCGATGGCAAACAGTTCTTCGCCTGGGCGCATGGCGAGGGCGCTCCCCGCCCCAAGCACGACATGGGCCTCATCTACTCGCGCATCAACAACCCCAACCTCGAGATCTTCGAGGACCGCGTGGCCCTGTGGGAAGGCATGAAGGATGCCTACAGCTTTTCCAGCGGCATGGCGGCCATCGCCACCACCCTGCTGGCCACGCACAACCCGGGCGACGAGATGATCGTGTGTGCGCCGGTCTATGGTGGCACCGATTCGCTGATCCATGTCTTCCTCGCGCGCTTCGGCATCACGGCCCATTTTGTGCCGGCCGGCATCGACGCTCCGGCACTGGCGGAAAAGCTCATCACCCCGCACACCCGCTCCATCTTCATCGAGAGCCCGGCGAACCCCAACAACCGGCTGACCGACATCGGCCGCATGAAGGCGCTCGCCCTGCACCACGCGCCGGCGCCCGCCGGCCGGAGCGCTGGCCGCATCCTTATCATCGTGGACAACACCATGGCCGGCCCCGTCTTTGCCCAGCCGGCCCGGGTCGGCGCGGATGTGGTGCTTTATTCCGCCACGAAATTCATCGGCGGTCACTCGGATGTGGTCGGGGGCGTGGCCCTGGCCAACGACCCCGACCTGCTCACGGCCCTGGCGCAGCACCGC
>CAZBLQ010000088.1:0-16656 GCA_964492635.1 uncultured Oleiharenicola sp. | reverse complement strand
TGCCCGGCTTCGTGATGGTGCACGAGCATCTCTTTTATTCCTCGATCACGAAAGGCCCGTTTCACATCAACGAAATGGAGTTCTCGTTTCCCCGGCTCTACCTCGCCGCGGGTGTCACCTCGGCCCGGACCACCGGCAGCATCGAGCCTTACACCGATCTGCAGTTGAAGGCGAACATCGATGCCGGGACGACGCCCGGCCCGAAGCTTCACCTCACCATGCCCTACGTGGATGGCCCGGGCACGGGCATCACCCAGCTGCACGGCGTGACCGACGCGGCTGCCGCAGTGCGCATGGTGAACTACTGGGCCGATGAAGGCTTCACTTCCGTCAAGGTCTACTTGAGCCTGCCGCGCGACATCATGGGCGCCGCCATCGATGCGGCGCACAAGCGCGGGCTGCAGGTCACCGGCCATATCGGCAAAGTCAGCTACCGCGAGGCCGCCGAACTCGGCATCGACGATCTCGAGCACGGTTTCCTGGCGATGTCCGATCTCGTGCCCGGCCGGAAGGAAGGCGACCCGTCCAACCCCGTGAACATTTACCGCAGTCTAGAAGCGCTCGACCCCGACTCGACCGCCATCAACGACCTCATCCAGTTCCTGGTCAGCAGGCATGTCGCCGTGACCTCGACTCTGGCGATTTTCGAAACCTTCACACCGGGCCGCCGTGTCGCCGGCCAGGCTGAACTCGACGCCCTCGCGCCGCCGCTCCGCGAGAGTTATCTTACCCGCTGGGCGGCCGTGAACATCCAGAACAGTGAAACCTCCAGGAAAGCCTTTGCGAAGGATCTGCAGCTTGAGGCAAAATTCTTCCACGCCGGCGGGCTGCTCGTGGTCGGCACGGACCCGACGGGCTATGGCGGCTGCCTGGCCGGCTACGGCAGCTGGCGCGCCATCGAGCTGCTGGTCGAGGCGGGCCTAGCCCCACTCGAGGCCATCCAGGTCGCCACCTTTAACGGGGCCAAGCTTCTTGGAATCGACACCCAGACCGGCACCATCGAAGCCGGCAAAGCCGCCGACCTGGTCATCGTCAACGGTGATCCCTCGAAAAACATTTCCGACCTCCACAACGCCGAAATCGTCTTCAAGGATGGCGTGGGCTACGACTCGAAGAAACTTTTCGAGGCGGTGAAGGGTCTTGTCGGCATCCAGTAACGTGCCCGAGCTGGCCGAAGTTGAATTCTTCCGGAAGCGCTGGAGCGCCGGTCATGGCGCGAAAGTGCTGGCCGTGCGTCTGCACGAGGGGAAAAAGGTCTTTCGCGGCTGCAGCACCGCTTTGTTGAAACAAAAGCTTGCCGGGGCGCGGCTGGTTGGCTCCGAGACCTCCGCGAAGCAGATGCTGTTTCGCTTCAGCGGCGGCCGCTTGCCCCGGCCCAACCGGGGCTGGCTCGGCATTCATCTGGGCATGAGCGGCGAGTTGCGCGTCGAGCCGGCGAATTACGTACCCACCAAGCACGACCATTTCGTGCTGGTGCAGAAGAATCACCAGTTGGTCTTCAACGATCCCCGGATGTTTGGTGGCGTGCTTTTTCACTCCGGCAAAACTCCGCCCGATTGGTGGACGCGCATCGCACCGGCCATCCTCTCCAAAGAGTTTACCGTCGAGGCCGTGACCATCTTTCTGCGGCGCCGGGCCCGGGCTCCGATCAAAGCCGTCCTGCTGATGCAGGAGCGTTTCCCCGGCATCGGCAACTGGATGGCCGACGAGGTGCTCTGGCGCGCGGCCATTCATCCCAAGCGGCTGGCGGGATCGCTCACATCTGCCGAAGTGCGCATACTGCACCGCGAGTGCCGCAAGGTTTGCCGGATGGCCCTCGACACCATCGCCGGCAAAGGCCGCTACCTGCCACCCAATCTAAATCACCACATTCCGAAGTCGTGGCTCTTCTGGCATCGCTGGGAGGACGGCGGGCGCTGTCCGCGCACGAGGAAACCACTGCATCGTGAGGACGTTGGCGGACGCACAACATGCTGGTCGCCCGCCCGGCAGAGGCTACGCTGACGACATGGCCGCCAGAATCCGACTCGATGAATTGCTGGTTGCGCGAGGGCTTTCACCCACACGGGCCCAGGCCAAGGCTCTCATCATGTCCGGCCGCGTCCGTCACGGCACGGAACGGCTCGACAAACCCGGCAAGGAATATGCAGCCGATTTCGAACTCACCATCGACCAGCCACCACGCTTTGTCAGCCGCGGTGGCGAGAAACTCGCCGCGTTTCTGGAGAAGTTCCCCGTCTCTCTGACCGGTGCCCATGTGCTCGATGTAGGCGCCTCGACGGGCGGCTTCACTGACTGTGCGCTGCAGGCCGGTGCCGGCTCGGTGACCTGTGTCGATGTCGGTCACGGCCAGTTGCATGAAAAAATCCGCCGCGATCCTCGCGTTACCAATCTTGAGAAACTCAACGCCCGTCATCTGCAGCCGGGCGAGCTCCCGCGCGCCAGCTATGACGCGGTGGTCATGGATCTGTCGTTCATCTCCTTAAAAAGTGTGCTGCCCGCCGTGTGGCCGTTCCTGCGTCCCGGCGGCACCCTCATCGCCTTGGTGAAACCGCAGTTCGAAGCCGGCAAGACCGAGGTGGATCGGGGCCAAGGTATTATCCGCGATGACACTGTGCGACTACGCGTGCTCGCCGAGGTGCGAGGTTTCGCCCTCCACGACCTGGCCGGGGCGGAGCTCTTGGGCGAAATGGAATGTCCCGTCGCCGGAACTGATGGCAACCGGGAGCTTTTGCTCGGCCTGACGAAGGCACTTTCCCGCGCCGGTCAAGGATAACGGCTGATAAATTGATATTCCAATATCCGCGTTTATCCGCGTAATCAGCCGAGAATCAACCATGCCCCCCCTTCGCAGACTGGCCTTTGTCGTGAATTCGGAAAAACCCGGCGCCCCGGAGCTGGCGCAGGAGCTGATGGACATCGCCCGGCAGGCCGGCGCCAAAAGGGTCAAGCTGTCCAGCGACCGCAAGCTGCCGCGCGGCTACTTCAAGGACTGCGACGCCTGCTGCGTCATCGGCGGTGACGGCACGCTGCTCGGGGCCGTGCGCGGCGTCGCCCGCGAGAACATCCCCATCATCGGCGTCAACCAGGGCAGCCTCGGTTTTCTCACCACGTTTTCCGCCGACGAGGCCCGGGCGCAGTTCGCCGCATTGCTCGGCGGCGACTACCGCATCGCCCGCCGGGCGCTGCTGGAATGCCGGACCGGCCCGCGGCACCGTGACATCGCGCTGAACGACGTCGTGATCAAGAATGAAGCCAACTCGCGTCTGGTGCGCCTGGAGGTTTTCGCCAATGGCAAGCTGGTCACCGATTATTACTGCGACGGCGTCATCTTCTCCACGCCCACCGGCTCCACGGCCTACAACCTCGCCGCCGGCGGCCCGATCATCCATCCCGCGGCCGGCGTGATCGCGATGACCCCCATCTGTCCGCACACCCTGAGCAACCGCACCATCATTTTCCGCGACGACGTGAAACTGACCGTGTTCAACCGCAATGAGGATTCGCGCCTGCTCGTGGCGATGGACGGCCAGCGCAATTCGGTCATGGCCAAAGGCTCGCCGATCGAGATCACTGTCTCCCACCGCACGCTGGCGCTGGCCCAGCGGCGTGACTACTCTCATTTCGAAGTCATGCGCGCCAAGCTCAAGTGGAGTGGCGGCTTTCTCGAGAAAAAATAAACCCGGGACTGTTCGGTCCCGGGTGGCTGCTCTGTCATTGCGAGGGGCAATACGACGATCCGACTGGCTGGATTAGTTCGGGGCCCTTTGCGCCTTGCGATGACGGGAAGCGTTATTTCTGCTCATCCTTGTCCTTGGCCGCCTGCTTGGCTTCCTTTTCAGCCTTTCGCTCCTCCTTTGCGGCGGCTTTGTCGGCCTTCTCTTTTGCCCTCTCCTCCTTGTCGAGTTTGCCGTCCTTGTTGGCATCATACTTGGCCAGTTCCTCGGCGCGCTGCGCCTCGCGCTTGGCTTTTTCGTCTGCCTTCATCTTGGCCAACTCCGTCTCATCCAGCTGACCGTCGCCGTTGGCGTCATATTTTTTCAATTCCGCCTTGGTGGGAGCTTTTTCTTTCTTGGGCACGGGTTCATCGGCTCGGGCCGGGGAAACCGCCATCATCAGGACCAGCGCCAGGATTCCCGGCGCGATTTTCGTAACGTATGGTATTTTTCGCATAGCCCGGCGAATCTAGCCGGGATCGGCCACCCGCGACAAGTGACCGGCTTGACCTAAAATCAGGCCGTTTAACTTCCTCAGTCAGGGCTTAACCAGGAGTTGCACCCGCTGGCCCGGTTGAAAGTACTTCCGGGCAAACGCCTGCACGCCGGCGAGAGTCACCGCGTCAATGCGCGCATCGTAGGTCCGCCAGTCATTCACGGGCAGGCCGTAAATCGCATTCAGCGCCGACTGCATCGCGCGCGCCGAATTTGTCTGCATGCCCATGCGCTTGCCGGCCTTCAGCCGGGTCTGGCAGCGCTTCAGCTCCCCGGCCGTCACCCCGCCCTGCTGCACCCGGGCCACTTCCAGATTCAATTCCGCGATGACTTCCTCGTAACGTTGCGGGCTGGTGCCGGCATAGAAGTAAAACATCCCGGTTTCCAACCCGACGATGCGGCTGGAGCGGACAAAATACGCCAGGCTCTTCTGTTCGCGCACGCGTTCGAACAGGTGCGATGACATGCCGCTGAACAACTCGTCCGCCACCTCGCTCACTTCGTAATCCTTCGCGTGCAGACCCGGCCCGGGAAAGGCCTGGAAGACGATCGCCTGCTGGCGCGGCTGTATCTCGGTGAAATCACCGGCCGTGACCCGCAGGGTCGCGTCCGCCCGCGGCGCGGCGCCCCGGGGCAACCGGGCGAGGAACGCCTTCAGTTTCGGTACCAGCCGCTGCGGGTCGAAGTCGCCCGCCACGGCCAGGACGGCGTTGCCGGCCACGATCAGCCGGCCATGGCTGGCGCGCAGGTCGGCGGGCCGGATGGCATTCAGGCCGGACTCGTCACCCGCGCTCTCGATGGCAAACGGATGCGCGCCGAAGAATTTTTCGCGAAGTTTCTTCCGGCCGACGTTGACCACGTCGTCGAGACTTTCCTTCAACGCCGCGAGCGCCGACTCGCGCTCGATCTCGAGCCGGGCGGGTTTGAAGGCCGGGTGCAAGGCGGCATCGGCCATCAATTCCAAGGCCAGGCCGGCGTCGGCCGGCAGCACTTCCGCCGCAAGCCCGAAACTGTTGTTGCCGGAGAAATCGCTGAAGGAACCGCCAACCTCCTCGATGGCCTGCGCCACTTCCTCGGCCGTGCGCCGCCCCGTGTCCTTCGCGAGCAGCGTGGACATCAGCGCCGTGAGTCCGCGCCGGCCGGCGGGTTCGAACACCGGGCCGCCCGCGAAGGCCAGCCGCAGGTGCAGATTGGGCAGATGGTGGTTGGGCTGGAGCAGCAGACGGGCGCCATTGGGCAATCGGATCTCTTCAAAGTCGAGCGAAGCCGCTTCGCGCCGGCTGGAGCCAGCCGTGGCGTCCGCACTGGCCGTTGGATTTGAGGACACGACCGTGAGGTGCTCCGGGACGAGATAGGTCCGCATCACGCGACGCAATGCGGCGGGCGTCAGGGCAAAGAGCCTTTCGAAGTATGTCCGGTGGTAATTGATATCCCCCACGACAACCTCGCCGGCGCCGAGGCGCGAGGCCTGGCCGGACATGGTCTTGCGCATGTTGACTTCCGCAGTGACCGCCTGCCGCACGGCCTTGGCCAGGGCTTTGGCGCTGACGTTTTTGTCCGCGACCCGGGCCAGTTCACGGAGGATGGCCTGCTCGGCGGCGAGGCGTTTGTCAGGATCCGCCAGGTAGGAAATGTAGAACAGGCCGCTCGTGCCCGGGCTCCAGGCCATGGCGTCGATGGTATGCACGAGCCGTGCGTCTTCGCGGATCGCCTGCCAGAGAATCGAACTGTCACCGTGGCCGAGCACCATCGCGAGAATGTCAAGCGCGGGCGCATCCGGATGCGTCAATCCGGGGATCTGCCAGCCCAGGCCGGCGCGGGAGACCTGCACGTCTTCAAAAAGATGCTGGTCGCGGCGCGCCAGTTGGCCGGCCTCATCGGGCACGAGCACCGGCGCGAGCCGCGCCCGCGGGGTGTTTCCGAAATGCCCGGTGATGGCCGCGCGCGTCGCCGGCGGATCGAAGTCGCCCGCGATGACCAGCACCAGATTGTTGGGCACATAACGGGCACGGTAGTACGCCAGCAAATCCTCGCGGGTGCTGGCGGCAAAAACATCGCGGTGACCGATGATGGGCTGGCGATAGGGATGGGTGCGAAAGGCCGTTTCGAACAACGCCTGGCCGAGCCGCTGATCGGGATCATCCAGGCACATGTCAATCTCGCGCAGGATGACTTCTTTTTCCTTGGCCACCTCTTCTGCCGGCAGCGTCGAGTGCAACACCGCGTCGGCCAGCAGATCAATGGCGACGGCGGTGTGCTCGGCGGGCACATCGATGTAGTAAACCGTGCGGTCGAAAGTGGTGTAGGCGTTGATGTAGCCGCCATGTTCCTGAACCGTGGCGGATATCTCACGGCCGGCGCGGCGCTCCGTGCCTTTGAAAAGCATGTGCTCAAGATAATGCGACAAACCCGCGCCGAGGTACGCCCCCTCGTGAATGCTGCCGGTCTTCACCCAAACCTGCACGGAGCAGACCGGGGCGGCCGCGTCGCGCTTGAGCAGGACCGTCAGGCCATTCGGCAGGGTGTAGCGTTCAACCGGTTCGCGCCAGAGTTTCTGCAACAGGGAGAGGTCACGCGAATGGGCGGGCGGTTTCTTGGACATGAATGAGTCGGACTGGATTGAAAATGGACAACCGTTCAAGCCGTGCCCGGCGGCCCGGCGGAGCGGGTGCGGCGCGCGTGGACCGGGGCGAAGGGCTTCACAAAGGCCTCGTCAAAATCGTAGAGATCGGCGAAATCCTCGCGACGGTCGTTCTCGGTTTTGCTGAAAACATTGTATTCGATCAGATTGAAAACAATGTCGCCGAAATCAGTGCAGCGCCGGATGCCCCAGGTATTCAGCACCGTTTTGGTCAGCGGCCCAAATTGATCGAGGGCATAAACGCGAATCCCCTGCAGCAGTTCGGCCCCGCTGACGTGCTGGGATTTCCCGGTGCGCTCCGGGTTCTTGCGCCTCAGCTCCTTGACCGTGTGGTCGAGCGCCTGCCGCACGAAAGTGTAAGCCTTTCGGTCAAAGCGGGAATCCTCTTTACAAATTAACCCGACAATTTCGGAAAATTCCAAGTCTTGCATTAAATTCAGGCGCAATAGCTAGCACAGCTAAAGCCCGGCCGCAACACCACAACTGGCCCGTTGCACCCGTTTTTTGGCCTTGAAACGCACTCTATTGCATTATTTGTGTCTTTAGGGAAACTTCCACTCGCAATTTCTCCTTTTTACCGCTTTCTTATTACAACATGATTGCCGCAACCCAATCCAACCACCCCTTGGGAAAAGTTGCACAGCCCGGGGAGGCTGAGTCGCCGTTGAGCGAGGCTCGCGCCCGTATCAGGAATGCGCAGATGCGGATCACCAAGCCGCGCATCGCTATCATCGAGTCGATGATGCATCATGAAGGACCGATCAGCATCGAGCGCATCCATCAGGACGTAGGGGCAAGCGTCTGCGACCTCGTCACTGTTTACCGCTGTCTCTCTGCTTTTGAAAATCTGGGTCTGGTGCGCCGCACCTATCTCCACAACGGCACCTGCCTTTATGAGCTGACGGTGGGCAATCCGCACCACTACCACATCGTGTGCAAATCCTGCGGCAAGACCGAGCGCGTGGATTATTTTTCAGTCGAGGGGATGGAGCGCATGCTGCAAGACCGGGGTTACACCGAGGTCAGCCATGTGGTCGGATTTTTCGGCGTCTGCCCGGCTTGCCAGAAAGCGGTTCCCGCCCGCTCGAGCAGCACCGCCCCGGCCCGTACGGTCAATTCCGGCATGCCGGAAGTTCCCGCCTGAACCCCTCGACAGCCGGATTTCCCTCTAGGCGCGCCTTTGGTCGCGCCTTTTTTGTGCACCGCAGTAAGAGTCGTCCTGTTATACCAGAGTCCCTAATGATTTGGACTATTGAATTCCATTCGATGGGTAGGGCGCGACCGCTGGGCGCGCCGTCTGGACAATCGCGGACGGCCCGGCGGTCCGTCCCTACCGGCGCTGTCGCGCCAAAGTCTATTAATCAAGGGACGATGGTATTAGCACAACCATCCCGGTCGCAACCCGGACGTGGCGGGAAACTGGCATCGGTTCTTTCCCTGTCGCGTACGCGGCTCGAATATCTCGCTGGTAAAATCATCAGAACCAAATCCGCCTCATGTCACACTACACCACCATCGTCAGTTGGAAGAGAGGCTCCCAGGTCTTTCTGGATAATCGCTACAGTCGCGCGCACCTCTGGCGTTTCGATGGCGGCATCGAAGTGCCGGCGTCATCCTCCCCCACCGTGGTTCCACTGCCCCTGTCGCGCGCCGAGGCGGTCGACCCCGAGGAGGCTTTCGTCGCCAGCCTGTCCAGTTGCCACATGCTCTGGTTCCTGTCGATCGCTGCCAAGAAAGGATTCGTGGTGGATTCCTACGAAGACGAGGCGGTGGGCGTCATGGAGAAAAACGCGCAGGGCCGGCTCGCCATGACCAAGGTCAGTCTCCGGCCGCTGGTGGTGTTCAGCGGAGCCCGACTGCCCGATAAGGTTCAGCTCGAATCCCTGCATCATCAGGCTCACGAGGAATGTTTCATCGCCAGCTCCGTGTTGACCGAAGTTGTTTGCGAACCGCGCTACGCCGAAACGATGTGAGCCAGATATATTATTACCAGTGGGCTAGTTTGGGGTTGGTGTGTCATGTATATTATTACCCTCCCAAATCTTCCCACAATCGGGACGGCTGAATTTCATTTTCAGAAGTTTTGGCAACGAAAGACCCGAGGTCGTTATTCTGTAATTTCTGCCCACCAACGAATAGCAACAGTCCGTTTGCTTGGCATCGCGCATGCATAAGACCGCGCATCCACGATGCTCGGCAGCGAATACAACTGGCTGATCAGTCTCACCCGTCAGGCCAACGGCGTGCCTAAGGTCCGCATGACCAGCGGTGGATTGCTCACCCTCGCCGTCGCAATGTTCTGCTTTTTTTGCGTCGTCTTGCAGGCCGCGACCGCGACCTGAAGATTTCCCGCCCGGCAGTAACCCACGCTCCCCATGTTCATCGAAACCTTCCTGCAGGATCTGCGCATCGGCTTGCGCGTGCTCATCAAGGAGAAATCCTTTTGCGCGCTGGCCGTCACGGTGCTGGCGCTCGGCATCTGCGCCGTGGCCACCCAGTTTGCCATCGTCAACGGCGTGCTGCTGCACGCGTTCACCTTCCGCGACGCCGACCGGCTGGTCGATGTCCAGCTGGCCGATCCGGTCAATTTCAAGCCCGACAATTTCAACTCCCAGATCACCACCGCCGACTTTGTCGATTTGCGCGACCAGCAGAAATCCTTCTCGGAGTTTGTCGGCTACCTCGCCGGCTCGACCGTCAACCTCACCTACAACGGCCAGCCCAAACGGCTGCAGGGCGGCTACATCACCCACGACTTTTTCCGGGCCCTCGGCGTGGCTCCGGTGCTCGGTCGCGATTTCCTCCCCGAGGAGGACCAGCCCAACGTGGACAAGGCCGTGCTGCTCAGCGACGCACTCTGGCGGAGCGATTTCGGCGCCGATACCGGGATCATCGGCAAGGCCGTCCGGGTCAACGGCCGGGCCGGCACGATCATCGGCGTGATGCCCCCGAAGTTCAGCTTCCCCTCCAATGAGCAGCTCTGGATTCCCGTCAACGCGGAGTTTCCCGTCAAGCCCCGCAATGATCGCGGCATAAATTTCATGGCCATCATCGCGCGTCTGAAGCCCGGCGTCAGTCTCGAGCAGGCCTCGGCCGAGGTCTCATCCATCGCGCAGGGTTTCGCCAAGGCCTACCCCGATACGAACAAGCAGTATACCCTCGGCTACATCCGCCCGCTCATCGTGGCCTTCACCGGCGGGCAGTTGGCGGGCCTGCTCTATACCATGCTGGCCTTTTGCGCGGGGGTGCTGCTCATCGCCTGCGTCAACGTGATGAACATGCAGTTCGCCCGCGCCACCCTGCGCGCGAAGGAACTGGCGGTGCGCTCCTCACTCGGGGCGACCCGGATCCGCCTGATCCGCCAGATGCTCACCGAAAGTCTTTTGGTGGCCGCCCTCGGCGCCGCCATCGGCATGGCCCTGGCCTTCTGGGCCACCGACTACCTCAACGCCATGGTGCACAACCTCGCCAACCCGATCCCGGCCTGGATGACCTTCGATATCGACGGCCGCGTGCTCGGCTTCATCGTGCTGGCCACGATGCTCTCGGCGGTGGTCTCCGGCTTCGTGCCGGCCTGGCTCTCCTCGCGGGCCAGCGCCGTCGAGGTGCTCAAGGAGTCCGGCCGGGGCAACACCGGCCGCGCCATCGGCGTCATCACCAAGGGTCTGGTGGTCTGCCAGATTCTCATCACGAGCGTCCTGCTGATCGGCTCGATGTTGCAGCTGCAATCCATCATCAGGCAGCAGACCATCAACTACGGTTATGATACCGGTGCCATCCTCGGCGCCCGCATGGGCCTGATGGAGGGAGATTATCCCACCTCGGAAAAGCGCCAGTTGTTCTATGAACGCCTCCTGCGCGAATTCCGCGCGAGCCCGCAGTTCGAATCCGTGGCCCTCACCAACCGTTTCCGCATGGTATTCTCCAACAACGGCCCGGTCGAAATCGAAGGCAAGGCCTACAAGATCGACAGCGACCGCACCGTCTCCGAGAACGAAAACATCACCCCCGGTTACCACACGGTGCTCGGCCAAAAACTGCTGGAGGGCCGCGAACTCACCGACGAGGACACCGAGCAGAAGCTGCCGGTGGCCGTCGTCAACGCCACCTTTGCCAAAAAGCATTTTGGCAACGTGAGCCCCCTCAACCACCGGTTCCGGACGATCCAGCAGAATGGCACCAATCCCGGCCCGTGGCGCATCATCGTCGGCGTCGTCACGGACGTCCGCATGGCCGGGCCGTTCAACACCAAGAGCGACGGCACCGGTTTCTACCTGCCCTACTTCGACTCGGCCTTCGGTCCGCTCGCGGCCACGCCGCAAGCGGTGCAATTCGGCACCGTCATCGTCCGACCGCATGCCGGCCAGCGGCCCGAGGCCCTGGTCCAGGCCGTGCAGAGCATCGTCAACAAGGTCGATCCGAACCTGCCGCTTTATTTCGTTTCGACCCCCAAGGTGGCCCTCGATGGCTTCCTCTCGCAAAACCGCATCATCGCGGTGATGTTCGCCGTCTTCGGCGCGATCGCGGTGGTGCTCGCCTCCGTCGGGCTCTACGGCGTGATGAGTTTCTCCGTCAACCAGCGCACGCAAGAGTTTGGCATCCGCATGGCCCTCGGTGCTGACAACAGCCGCATCATGGGTATGGTGTTGAAGCAGGGTGCCTGGCAGATCGGCCTCGGGTTGGCGCTCGGCCTTGGAATTACGCTCGTGATCGCCACTCTCGGGGCGGACGGCATCTCGAATGTGCTTTTCGAAATCAATCCGCGCGACCCGCTCACCTACTCGGCCGTTGCCGTGCTCCTCGCCGCCGTGTCGCTGTTTGCCGCGTTCATCCCGGCGCGGCGCGCCACCCGCGTCGATCCGATGGTGGCGCTCCGGGCGGAGTGAGAGTGAGGAAGAAAGTGGGTCAATCCGCCGGCCACCGCTAAACCCGCGCCCATAAATCCCGCTCGCTGTCACTTTCGCCTCTCACTTTTCCTTTCCATGTTTTCCGACTTGAAATTCGCCCTCCGCCAGCTTGGCAAACAGCCAGGCTTCACCGCCATCGCCCTGCTCACTCTGGCGCTCGGTATTGGGGCCACCACGGTTACCTTCAGTCTGGTTCGGGCCGTGCTGCTCCGGCCTTTCCCCGTGACGGAGCCGGAGCGATTGGTGTCACTCAACCAGACCAACACGGCGCGCAATTTCAGTTCCGACATGGCGGTCTGCTATGCCGACTTCGCCGACTGGCGGCGGGACAACCACACCTTCGCTTCCGCCGCGCTTTATGAGGACGCCAGCTACACCCTCGCAGGTGACAGCGGCCCCGCTGAACATCTCGACGGCGGCGTGGCCACGGCGGAATTCTTCACCGTGCTCGGGGTGCCCCCCGAGTTGGGCCGCGGCTTTCTAGCTGAAGAGGAATCGCCGGCCGGCCCGCGCGTGGTGGTTCTCAGCCACGACCTGTGGACGCGCCTCTACCACTCCGACCCTGCCGCGCTCGGCCGCATCCTGCGCGTGAACAGCGAACCGCACACCATTATCGGCGTGATGCCCCCGGGCTTCCGCTTACCGGACAACGCCGCGCTCTGGACACCCCTGCGCATCGCCCTGACCAATGATCTGCGCGGAGCGCACAGCTACGATGGCGTCGCCCGGCTGAAGCCCGGGATCACGCCCGAGCAGGCCCGGCTCGACCTTGATGTCATTGCCACGCGTCTGGAAAGGGACTTTCCCGCCACGAACACCAATGTCCGCACCGTAGTCCGCCCGTTTGTCACCAGCATGAACGCCGACTACGGCTCCATCGTGCTCACCCTCTTTGGCGCGGTCGCCTGCCTGCTGCTGATCACGTGCGTGAACCTCGCCGGCCTGCTGCTCGCCCGCGGCGCCGCGCGCGAACGGGAAATCGCCGTGCGCTGCGCCCTTGGAGCCGGGCGCGGCCGCATCGTGCGCCAGTTGCTCGTCGAAAGCCTCGTGCTCGGCCTTGCCGGCGGCGGCCTGGGTTTGCTCCTCGCCAGTTGGGGCACGGATTTTCTCTCCCGTCTGCTCGTGGATGATCTCCCGTGGTGGATGCACCTGACCCTCGACCGGCCCGTGCTGGCATTTGCATTTGGGGTGTCCGTGCTGGCGAGCCTGGCCTTCGGCCTCGCCCCCGCCTGGCAACTTTCCCGTCTCAGCCTCAATAACTCGCTCAAGCTGGGCGGCCGGGCGGGTTCCGCCGCCCGCACGCGGCTGCTGCGCCTCCTCGTGGGCACCGAGCTTGCTCTCGCCCTCGTGCTGCTCACCGGCGCCGGGTTGCTCGTCCAGAGTTTCCGTCACCTGCAAAAGGTCCGGCCCGGATTCGAGGCCGGCGGCGTGCTGACTTTCAACCTCAACCTGCCCGCCTCTCGCTATCCGGACAACTCCAGCCAGCTCGCCGCCACGCAACGCATCGTCGAACGGCTCGAGGTTCTGCCCGGGGTGACGACCGCGGCCATGGTGACCAACCTCCCGCTCGGCGGCAGCAACTGGAACCGCGCCTTCACTCTCGGTGGCCGCCCCATTCCACCGCCCGGCCAGTCGTCCGCCGCCCTGAATCGTGTCATCAGTCCCGGGTATTTCCGCGCCATGGGGATGCCGCTCAAGCTCGGCCGCGCCTTTTCCACCGCCGACACCGCCATCTCCCCGCACGTAGCGATCATCGACGAGACCTTTGTCCGGCAGTTTTTCCCCAATGAAAATCCCCTTGGCCGGCGTTTGCATTACGGACGCAGCGAAGGCCCCGACCACCCGTGGATCGAAATTGTCGGAGTCGTCGGCGACGTGCGCCACTATGATCTCCGGAACGCCAGGAAGGGTCCGGGCCTCTATGTACCCGCCACACAGAACCCGCCCGGGTCCGACATGTTTTTCGTGCTTCGCACGGCCGGCGACCCGGCCGCGCTCGCCGCCTCAGCCCGCGCCGCCGTCGCCGGTCTCGATCGCGAACTCGCACCGGCCGCCGTTCATCCGATGACGGAGATTGTGCGGGACGCCATCTGGCGCGACCAGCTCGTCGGGGGAATTTTCACCGGTTTCGCCGGGCTGGCCCTCTTTCTCTCCGCCCTCGGGGTTTATGGCGTCACGTCTTTCGCCACTAACCAACGCACGCGGGAGATCGGGGTGCGGATGGCGCTGGGGGCGCAACGGGGCGATGTGCTCCGCCTCGTCGTCGGCGGCGGTCTCCGGCTCGCCGGTCTGGCTCTCGCCCTCGGCCTCGCCGTCGCGCTCGGCCTCAGCCAACTGCTCGCCAGCCAGCTCTACGATATCAGCCCCCGCGATCCCGTCGTGCTGGGCGTCGTCACCCTGACACTGATTGCCGTCACCGTGCTGGCCTGCTGGCTTCCGGCCCGCCGCGCCGCCAAGGTCGATCCGGTGGTGGCGTTGCGCGCGGAATAGCCCACCTCCCTGTTCCAACCTCCACGCCCCCGGTTTCCACGCCATGCTCTCCGACCTCCGCTTCGCGCTCCGCCAGCTCACGAAATCCCCCGGATTCACCGCGACCGTGATCACCGTCCTGGCGCTCGGCATCGGTGCCACCACGGCCATCTTCAGCGTGGTCAACGCGGTGCTGCTCCATCCCTTCCCCTACAAGGACGGCAACCGCATCCTGTTCGTCGGTTCAACCCGCCACGATGAGCCCAACAGCCAGATGCCGGTCACTTACTCCGATTACCAGGAGTGGCGCAAGGGAGTCCACAGTGTCGAACAACTGGGCTTCGCGAGCGGCAGCGCGGTCACCCTGTCCGGGGTGAATGAACCCGCCGTGCTCCGCAATGGCGCCATATCCGCCCCGGTCTGGCCGTTGCTCGGCATGCAACCCGTCCTCGGCCGCGTGTTCACCGATGCTGAGGACAATCCCGCCGCGCCGCCCGTGTGCGTGCTGAGTTACGCCACCTGGCAAAAGCACTTCGGGGGCGAGCCCGGGGTGCTCGGCCGCGCCATCACCCTGGACGGCAAACCGTACACGATCATCGGCGCCATGCCCGCCACGTTCAAATTCTGGGCCGCCGACGTCTGGACCCCCGTGGGGCTCCAGGCCGACACCGACATGATGCGCAGCCGCGTGCTGCGCATGGATTCTTGGGTCGTGACCCGGGCGAAACCCGGCATGACCGACGAGGATGTGCGCAGCGAACTGAACGTCATTGCCCGGCAGATCGCGCAACAGTATCCGGAATCCAACAAGGATGTCGGCGTGGCCCTGCGGCCGTTGAGCGAATCGGTCACCGGGCCGTTCCGCAATCCCCTGCTCATCCTGCTTTCCGCCGTGGCGGGCGTGCTGCTCATCGCCTGCGCCAACGTCGCCAATCTTCTTCTGGCGCGCACCAGCGCCCGCAACCGTGAATTCGCGGTGCGCGCCGCGCTCGGGGCCAGCCGTCCGCAGCTCATCCGGCAGGCTTTGGTGGAATGCATGCCCCTGGCCCTCCTGGGCGGACTTGCCGGCGTGCTTCTCGCGGTGTGGGGGCTCGATGGCCTGCTCGCGATCCTCCCGCAGGACGCCGTGCCCGTCGAGGCGGATATTCGCGTCAACGGCCCGGTCATGCTTTTCTCGGCCACCGTCACGCTGGGAACCATGCTCCTGTTCGCCCTGTTCCCCGCCCTCGAAAGCTCCCGGGCTGCCGTCGGCCACACCGCCTTGCAGGAAGGCAGCCGGGGCACTGCCAGCCGGCGCACGAGTCGCATCCGGTCCGGCCTGATCATCGCCGAGGTCAGCCTCTCGCTGGTGCTGCTAGTCGGTGCCGGCCTGCTGATCCGCAGTCTTGCCCACCTCTCCTCCGTGAATGTCGGCTTTGACCGGAAAAACCTGCTTGTCGTGCCGCTGCAACTGGGCGTTTCGCGCTACGCCGGGAGCGAGCAGGCAACCGCCTTCTTTGAGGACGCTGTGACGCGTCTCCAATCCCAGCCGGCCGTGGCCTCGGTCGCCGCCGCCACCAGCGCTCCCTTTGCCAGCGGCGGCGGCATGCCCCTCGTGGTCGAGGGCCAGACCTACACCGACATTACCCAGCTTCAGGGCGTCCAGTTCGGGCTGGTGCTTGGCGATTATTTCCGGGCACAGGGTTTGCGGTTGGTGCGTGGACGGGACTTCAATGCCGACGACCGTGCCGGCTCCGCTCCCGTCATCATTCTCAACGAGGCGGCGGTGAAAAAATTCCTGCCCGGGGTCGATCCCCTCGGCAAACGGGTGATGCTCGGCGCCCCCGACAACCTGATCAAGCCTGGCATGCTGCCGGCGGGCTTTGACAAATTCCAGTGGGCCACGGTGGTGGGCGTCGTGCAAAGCGCCCGGTATTTCGGCTTGGAAAACGAGCCACCGGCCGCCGCCTACATTCCTGTGCGCCAGGGCTGGGATTTCCCCCGGATGCGCCGCTTCATGATCCTGCTGGTCCGCACCAGGGGCGAGGCCCTCGACGCGGTGCCTGTGCTGCGCGGAGTAATCAAGTCGTTGGATGCGAACCTGCCGGTGGAGCGCGTTTCAACGATGGACATGCTGATCGGCGACTCCCTCCAGTCGACCCGCTTCAACACGGTCTTGCTCGGCTTGTTTGCCAGCGTCGCCCTCGCGCTCTCGGCCGTCGGCATCTACGGGGTCGTGGCCTGGAACGTCACGCAGCGCACCCGGGAGATCGGCGTGCGCCTGGCTCTCGGCGCCGATCGGGCCAAGGTTTTGCTGCTGGTGATCGGCCAGTCCATGCGCGTGGTCCTGATTGGTGTGGCTCTGGGTGTGGCCGGCTCACTCGCGTTGGCCCGCACGTTGCGGAGCCTCCTGTTTGAAATCAGCACCTTCGATGCCTGGACCTTTGCC
>CAZBLQ010000087.1:0-16768 GCA_964492635.1 uncultured Oleiharenicola sp. | reverse complement strand
ATAATGTTGATTGGGGGTCCCAATCAATCGCACAAAGTAAATTTCAAAGAACCACTCCCTTTAAAGGGAAAGATTTCTAAGAGAACATTCGTATTTTGCTCCGTCAATACTTTTCCCGAATTTTCCGAAAAAAGTTTTAAGAAGGAACGATTGTTTTCCCGGTTCCATTGCTCACCTCATGCACATCTGCTGCGAGGTGTTGAACAATGGGAGCCGGGAACATGCAAATCGCATTTTCTTAATCAAGATCAATCGGAATAAAAAAACTAATGCCCATTCTTAGTGTTATATGACAGTGAGATAGAGAATTTATTCCTCTGAGTTAAGTCCAGATCACAAACACCCCGCAGTTTCTAATATCCTTGGCTTGGCGCCAGCGGATTGTAGTATCCAAACACATGATACAATGCGTCCTTTGACTCAGCGTCGAAAGGGTCGGTCCACGTGCTTCTCGCGCCTCCCTTCCACCCATCAATGCCATTCACAAGCGCGCTTTTTGCACGTTACCTGGCCGAGCGATGCGTGTGGCTTGAACCATCTGAATTCCATGGCCTTTTTCGAAAAAACACCCAAGAACACTGACAGGCTAGAGCTTCCACAGGATCTCGACGCTTTGATCATGTTATTGAATGCCTCACGAGATGAATTCCCAACGCCTATGGGCCGTGGTGCCTGTCCTTGAAGGCAAATTTCAGGGATTACTTCTGCGAAATCTACCGTCTGCGGGCGGGTTATTTCTCCCGAAATTCGTGCGTTTTCACTGATTTTAGAGGCAAATTTGCCTAAATATCGGCGATTTTTACATAAACGGCGGATTCGTGAAATTCAATGATTGCCTTGACGGCTCAAACTTCTTTTGAACGCGTTCCCCAATCGCGGCACTAACCATTCAATGCCGACATCTCAACCAAGGCGAATGCTTGGACTTAAAACAAATTAAACAGGTCATTGATTTGATGAAGCGCTCGGACTTGACGGAATTCGAGTTCGAGGAAGAAGGCTATAAAATCAAAATCAAACGCGGTTCAGGCGGCCAGCCTATCATAACAACTGGCCATTTGTCTGCCCACCCCTTCCCTCAAAATTCTAGCCCGATTGATCAGGCTCCGGCCGCGACCTCTGCTGGACCCACCGCAGCCGTCGCTCAAATCACCTCCGCAGGAGCAGATGAAGTAGGTTTCACTTATGTGAAATCGCCTATGGTTGGTACCTTTTATCGCTCTCCGTCCCCTGAAAATCCGTCCTTTGTCGAAGTTAACGCAAAAGTTGAAGACAAGACCGTGGTTTGTATCATCGAGGCGATGAAAATAATGAATGAAATTCAAGCTGAGGTTAAAGGAACGGTCGCAGAGATACTGGTGGAAAATGGCCAGCCGGTAGAATACGGGCAGCGTCTATTCAAAATAAAGCTCGGCTAGAATATTATTTTCCCGAGCCGGGCAGGCGTTCTGTCCGGCTTAACTATTTTACACCAGTATGATACAAAAGATTCTCATCGCCAATCGCGGTGAAATCGCGCTGCGTATAATCCGCGCCTGTCGCGAAATGGGGATCAAGACTCTCGCCGTTTATTCGGAAGCCGATGTCCAGTCTCTCCATGTCCAACTGGCCGATGAGGCTATTTGTATTGGTGGACCCAAAAGCTCGGATAGCTACCTGCGATCCGACCGTATCATCAGTGCCGCCGAGATTGCCGATGTTGATGCCATACACCCAGGCTATGGTTTTCTCGCAGAGAACGCCAAGTTCGCTGAACAGTGCGAGTCCTGTAACATCAAGTTTATCGGCCCGAAATCAAAGAGCATCCGGATCATGGGTGACAAAGCCATCGCCAAGGACACAGTGCGAAAAGCCGGCGTGACGACTGTACCCGGCTCCGATGGCCCGATTGATAACGAGGGCGAGGCCGTCAAGACCGCACGTAAAATCGGTTATCCTGTCATTATCAAGGCAGTTGCTGGCGGCGGCGGCCGCGGCATGAGGATCGCCCACAATGATGTCTCCTTTGCCAAAGAATTTCATGTGGCCCGCAATGAAGCCGAGAAAGCTTTCGGCAACGGCTCGGTTTACATCGAAAAATACATCGAAAAACCCAGACATATCGAGTTTCAGATACTCGCGGACAGTCACGGCAAGGTTCTGCATCTCGGTGAACGCGATTGTTCCGTACAACGTCGCCATCAGAAGCTGATCGAAGAATCTCCTTCGCCGTTTCTCACCTCCGACCTCCGCAAAAAAATGGGCAAGGCTGCGGTCAAAGCCGCCGAAGCTGCCGAATATCAAAACGCCGGCACCATCGAGTTCCTCGTCGACGCGAAGGGTAACTATTACTTTATCGAGATGAACACCCGCATCCAGGTGGAGCACCCCGTTACCGAGGAAGTCACAGGGATCGATCTCATCAAGCAGCAGATCAACATTGCCAACGGCGCAAAGCTGGATTTCGACCAAGGCGATATTAAATTCGAGAAACATGCCATTGAGTGCCGCATCAACGCCGAGGACCCCGCTCGCAATTTCACGCCTTCGCCCGGCACCATCAGCCTTTACTATGCGCCCGGAGGATTGGGGGTGCGCATCGACTCACACGTCTACAGCGGCTACACGATTCCCCCGTATTACGACAGTATGATCGGCAAGCTTATCTGCTTCGGACCCACTCGCAAGATCGCCCTGCAGCGCTCCTACCGGGCCTTGAGTGAATATCTGGTCCGCGGTATCAAGACCACCATTCCGCTCCACAAGGCCATCATGAGCGACCCGGTCTTCATCGAAGGCAAGGCCACAACGGCTTACATGGAAGATTTCATGTCGCGCACGCCGACAGATCTCTTCTGAGCCTGCGTCAACCGTTCGTGATTCACTTTTCAACCGCGCGGCCTCTGGCTCGCGGTTGAATTTTTCCCGGCCCGCAAGATGAACCGCCACGCCTACTGGATCGCCACTCTGCTTTTTGTCGGGCTCGTGCTGGCAAAATTCAGCCCGCAAACCGGATTCACCAGCCTGATCCGTTTTGGCGAAACATGGCAGGATCACCGGCACAGTGCCCTGCGATCGCTTCCCCTTGCGATGGTGCCGAAATCCAACGGCTACGACGGTCAGTTCTACGCCCAGATCGCCCTCGATCCCTTGTTGCGCGGTCCCGAACTCGAACGCGTTCTTGACGCCCCCGCCTACCGGGCCCGCCGTATTTTGGTTCCGGTCACTGCATCGCTGCTGGGGCTCGGCAATACCTGGTGGACCCTGCAAGTCTACGCCTTGCTCAATGTGGTCTGTTGGTTCGCCCTTGCTTGGCTGTTGCGTGACTTTACCGGCACCAAGGATTGGGTGAGTTTCGCCCGTTGGGCCGGGTGCATGTTCAGCATGGGAGTGCTGGACAGTGTCCGACAGTCACTCATCGATTTACCGGCGCTGCTGCTGCTATCGCTCGCCATTCATACTTATGCGCAAGCACGCACCACCAAACCCACCCTATGGCTCGCGCTCGGCAATCTGGCCAAGGAAACCACCTTGATCGGCACGATCGCGCTCAACAGTGACGGGCTTGGCAGTAATGCGCGTCGCGCCCGCTCGTTATTTGCGATTTTCGTCGCTGCAGTGCCGCTAGGTTTGTGGTCGCTCTACGTCCACCAGCGCTTCAGCGGATCCCCTGCCGGCGAAGGTCTTGGCAACTTCACCTGGCCGTTGCTCGGGCTCTTCACACAAACGAAACTCTGCCTGCACGAACTGCTCCAGGGCAACTTTGATGGCCGTTATGCCTTCGGTCTTCTTGCCGTGGGCGGGTTGATCACCCAAGCCGTCACCCTTTGGCGCGCACCCCAGCTTTCATCCCCTTGGTGGCGCGTGGGCGCCGCTTACTCACTTCTCCTGCCGTTTCTGGGTCTGTGGGTCTGGTCCGGTTATTGGGCGGCCTGTCGCGTGGTGCTGCCCTTGACCATTGCCTTCAACCTCCTGCTGCCCGCCAACCGCTCCTTCTGGCCGCTCTGGACCATCGGGAATCTGACTCTGCTTCACGCCATCTGGCGATTTCTCTAGCGGACAATCCGGAGGTCGGCCCATTCACCGAGTACCCGCGATTCCACCTGCCAGTCCTTGGTGGCGCGGGCGAACTCCCTCCGCACATTATCCACCTCGTGGCTGAGGATGCCGCTAAGCACCAATTCCCCACCCTGAGCCACAGCCGCACAAAGTTCACCGGCAAAGTGCATCAACACATCGGCCTGGATGTTGGCCAGCACGAGTTCCGCTTCGCGACCCGTCAGCCCAGTAATGAGATTGCCAACGTGGAACTCCACCCGACCGGTCAGTCCATTCAATCCGGCGTTTTCTTCGCTCACCCGGATCGCTTCCGGATCATCATCAAAACCGGTAATCCGTTGAAACCCCAGTTTGGCCGCCGAAAGCGCGAGAATGCCCGAGCCGCAGCCGGAATCGATCACCCGCCCCGTCGTTCCGCGTCGCGCGGCAAAATCCGCGAGCCGCTCGCAGCAAAGCCGGGTGGTCTCATGATTGCCCGTGCCGAAGGCCATGCCGGGATCCAGCCACAAGACTTCCTCGCCCGCCGCCAGCACGAACGTATCGCGCTCCCACACCGGCACCCAGTTCAGTCGACCGAACTTCGAAGCCTTGAAATGAGCCTTGTAGCTGTTCTTCCAGTCTTCATCGGGCAGTTTGCGAACTGCCGGCACCAAGGCTAACTGTCCCGTCTTCGCTGCCACTGCCAGCTGCTTCCATGCTGCCATCGCTTCCTCGCGTGACTCAAAATAGCCGGCCAGCCATGCCCGCTCCGAAGGTTTGTCCTCCAGCACCATCAGCCGCTGCTCTGCCAGTTCCCCCAGCAATTCCTCCAGCGGTTCGACGGCGGACAGCGCAATCTCTGCCTTTAATTCATAAACAGCCATAATGATTCAGGCTAGATTCTGCTGTTCAGAATGGCCACCCTCCTTCGTCAAGACTTCGGAGGGCAGGCAAAAAGCCTGGAGCGGCTGTTCCGCAACCAAACCTCTGATTTTCACCACGGTTTGCACGGATGACACGGATAGTCCAGAGACGGAACCGGCAATTAGATCGCACATTCAAGCACGCAGTGGATGGTGCAGCTTTTTGCTATCCCAGTTTTGTTTCCTATGCCTTTATCCGTGGTCATCTGTGAAATCCGTGGTTAATTCCTTCTGAATAATTCCGACTCAGCCGGGCAATCACAGCAGGCAGCAACTCGTGCTCGGCGGCATGCACCTTGGCGGTGAGTGTTTCGAGCGTGTCACCGGGTTCGATCGCCACTTTCGTCTGCGCAAGAATCGGACCGCCATCGACCTCCGCTGTGACGCCATGGACGGTGCAGCCGGTCTCCTTGACCCCGCTGCGAAATGCCTGCCCGATGCCGTCGAGTCCTGGAAAACTGGGCAGCAGACTCGGGTGCAGGTTGATGATCTTGCCGACGAATGCCGCGAGAAATTTCGGTTTCACCACCCGCATGAAGCCGGCCAGCACGACCAAATCCGCCTGCGCTTCCTGAATCCCCGCAATGAACCGGTCTTCACCCGGTCCTTCGAGTTTGGTCTTGAACGGCGCGGGATCGACAAAGCTCGCCGGCACGCCAAAGCGCGGCCCGAGCGTGAGGATGCCTGCATCGGGCTTGTCCGAGAAAATCTGCACCACTTGCGCCGCGCCCAACCGGCCGTTCTTTTGTGCCTGCAGAATCGCCTCCGCATTGCTGCCGCGCCCCGAGCCTAGAATGACAACACGCATGTGCCTAGTTAGTGAAAGCCCCCAGCCGGAAGCACGCACAAATTCAACTGTCCGCCTACCGCCGGTCCCGCTTTCCTCCATTAGCGTTCATCGTTTTGAGCGTCCATGCTGCATTTAACGCGGCTACGCGAGAAACAGGTCGGCACTCACGGCGAATCTGACGGAGAGCTTCTTGATGTGGTCGGCCGTGAGGTTGCGAGTGCCTTTCAAAATGCGATAGGCGATAGAACGATTTACGCCGATTATGTGTCCAAGGTCGTCAGCCGACAGGTCATTGTCGGACAGGAGAAATTTCAGGGCTGCGATGCCATTGACAGGGGTGGGTTCCGGAACGGTCTCCCGTTCGTAGTCTTCGACGAGCTTCGCCATCAGTTCGAGATAGTCCTCCTGGTCGCGGTTGAGCTTGTAACCGGCGAGTGCGTGGACGATCTCCACGGCATTGTCATAGGATGCGCTGTCGTGGATGGGCCGGGGAACGTGCAGGGCCACAAGACCGGTGTAGGTCCGTGGCATGGTGGAAAATCTTAGATTGGTGGCCGTGGTTTTCATAGGGATGTAATCCAGGTGTTTTTGCTATACTCGGCGTGGGTGAGGAATCGCATGGTGAATACCTCCTGCCGATTGTAGTGGATGGCTGAAATGAGGCGGAAGTCGTTGGTGATATTGAAGACGGTGACGGTGCGTTTGCTTTTGACTGTCACCTGGTCGGCGTGGGAAAAGGTTTGGCGTGTTTGGGCGAAGTTCTGCCAGCGAGCGGCCCGCGTGATCCGATACCAATGGTCGAGCGGGGCGCGTGCCTTGGGATGGGTTTGTTTCGCTTCGTCGAGAAACTTGCGGGTGATGATGCGCATGAGGGCACACCGGATAGTGACCAATTAGGTCACTGGGTCAAGCCGGGTTCGCAGGATGCCCTCTCATCGCCAGCGAGGGTTGCCTTTCACCCGATGTGACCGAAAGCCCGCCCTCCTCCTTGATCGGGTCTCTGGATGGCCACCGGCCCGTATTTGGGCTATAAAATCTGCGGCCAGCTTTTGCACTGCAAACACCGGCGAACATAGCGTTTTCGGGTTCACCACCAGCGGGCGCTGGAGTAGCGTATTTCTGATTAACGATCACGAAAAGAGGGGAGTTTAATGTTCAATTCAGCTAACCTGCTGAGCATGAGACAACAGAAAAGTTCCGCGACTCCGGTACCATAAAATGGCCAATAATCAGGTTGTGGGTATTTCCCACTTGTGTCGTTGTGGGTATGCGTCATCTTAATTCCATCATGACCACATTGGTTAAAGACTCCCACTTTGAGCTGATCACCGAAATCCTCAAACCTGACGCGAAGAAACGCCTCACCTTGGGCCAGGCCTTCGCGCACGCAGGCGTGGCCTACAACGTTTACCGCAACCGGCTCGGCCAGATCATGCTCGATCCGGTCAAGGCGGTGCCGGCGTACGAGGCCTGGTTGTTCCAGAACAAGGCGGCGCTCGCTTCCGTGAAGCGCGGTCTGATCGAATCCGCAGCCGGCCGCACCAAAAAGCGCGGCTCATTCGCCGCCTACGCCAACGGGGATTAGCCGGTGCAACGCCAGCTACGCTTTACGGACGAGGCGGATCGGCAGCTGAAGGAGTTGGAGACCAACCCGGCCAAGAAGGGTTTGCTCAAACAGGTTCAAAAGACCCTGGGTTTGTTGGAAACCAATGTCCGGCACCCTGGCCTGAACACCCACGAATATCAGTCGCTGCTCGGCGTGAAGGGCGAACGGGTTTGGGAAGCCTACGCCCAAAATCAGACCCCGGGTGCCTACCGGGTGTTTTTTCACTATGGGCCTGACGAGGTGGCAGGGCGGAAGCGCATTCCCATCCTGACCATTCTTGCAATCACGCCCCACCCCTGACCGAGCTTGCCGGCTCCGGGCCGCAGTCGAAACCAGCAAACGAGAGTTCAGACATCTGTGGCCAGCTTTTGCACTGCGAACACCGGCGAACATACCGTTTTCAGGTTCACCAGCGGGCGCCAGAACAGCGTATCTTGGATTAAGGATCACAAGCTGGTGGAAATTTATTCTGCATTGAAAGAACTAAAACCTGAGGTTGCCCTGCTCGGCCCTTACTTCCCGACTGCGGGGCGCGTTTATACCAGTTACAGTTCGCTTTGAGACTTTTGTAGGGCTGCCGCTTGCGGCATGCCTACAGATCTTCAACGTGGCCTTGCCCTGCAACGTCGGCACCTGAATCGTGCCTCCCAATGTAGCGAGAGTGAATTTGATCGGGATTTCGCAGAACAAGTCGTCGCCCTGCCGCTCGAAAACCTCGTGATCCTTGACATGAACGACAATATAGAAGGTTACCGGCCTCGCCGCCAAGCCAACATCCGCCCCTACGACGGACCAGCCGCGCGCCCAATCCTTTTTCCCTGATTATAGTGGGTCCCGACGTTCGCCTCGAGTTGAACCCGGTTCGCTTCAAACAGGGTCACAATATCCGAGCCGCCAAAGGAGAAAAATCCGAACTCCTCGCCTTTGACGACCGTGGAGCCCGGCTCAACCGTCAGATTCACCGAAGAGACCTGGGCCATGCCGATCGGCAGCACGGCCACCAAGCCCAAGGGGGAATCGATTACGACCAGCCCGCGGTCTTGCGTGAATTGGTAGCCCGTGCCGTCGACTATGTCCAAAGATCCATCCCGCAGCTTGATCACATCCATCGTCACGTGGCCGGGTATCTTCCGGGCCTCCTTGACCACCCCGCCAACCGGAAGGTGAAACCAGTGATAATCATTCACGTTGAGAAAACTGTGGGTGAACATACCGCCGCGGAATCTCTCCTGGTCGGGACTGCCGGCCAGCAGTTCCATCACCGACCACGTCAGTCCCTTCGCTTTGATCTTTGAGTCGCTGCTGATCGGCCACTGGCCTTGGTAGACACTGTCCGCCGGCGAGACCACCACGGTATCGTCACAGAGTCCATCCACCGGCCGTTTCCCGGGCCGGACCTGGCGCGCAAAAAACTGGTTGAAGGTCAGCCAGCCACTCGGGGCCACGAAATAATCCGCCAGATGGTAACGAGAATCGGACAGGAAGCTCCCGATTCCCTGCGCCGAAGCCGTGGTGTCCAGAAAAGCCCCCCATTCCCGGGCGAATTGGCAGGTCCAGCGCTGGAATGCTGCGTCCGCTTGCAGCATGCCTTGGGGCGACAGGTCGATCAGGTAGTAGAATTTGAGGACAAACTGGTTCAGGTTCCGGTCGGTCGGGATCAGGGTCACCATTTCATCGAGGAAGCGGTAGAATTGCGCCAGGCTCGAGATGTCCGGGAGGGACGCCTGGCCGATCGATTCATGCAGAGCCGCCGCCAGATCCGGCCTCGCTTCCAGAAGACCAATCAACCCGGCGACGATGGGTTGATTTTTCGCCGGGATATCTTTCATCGGTTCGTTGGGCTTGTTCATTGGCAGGTGAGTGCCGCCCGGGTTCAGGCGGAGGCCTCGAGCATGCGGGGAGGGCCCGGCGAATGCCATGGGGTCTCCACCCGCCTCCCACACCGCTCAACGATTCTCCTCTGCGGCAGGTCTTTGGTGCCCACCGGTTATCGGGGGTGGCGGGCCGCCTACCCCTAAGCGGCCCGCCTTTGCTTTCTAGTTACCCCTTAAAACTCCCGCTAGGCGGGAGTTGATGCAATCATAGCAGGCCCAGTGCCAAACGACGGCTAAACCGCCTCGACTGAGTGTAAGAGCAAAAGGGGACAGATAAAAACCCTGCGACCTTGCTCCCCTCGGGGACTATTATGCCGCCGTCCATGATATCGCCGCGGCCATCCGGTCCTACCAAACGGCGTTGCAGAAGGATCCGGCCCTGGCCTCCGCGAAAAACAAACTCGCGAAGCTCGTCCCGATGTCACGCTAGGTGGGAGTCGGTTTCCATACCGACGCCTGTCGCCAATGTGGAAATCGGCGATCACCTTCTGGTTTGCCCTCAGCCCAAGTGAACTTGCCTTCAACTGCATGAGCCCGGCTTAGGTTTGGGCTAAGAACCGAGCGGCAGGTTCGCTAGGCCAGGCAAACGGAGCCCGGCGTTGGGGTTTGGGGCGACCCGCAGGCATCCGGCTGACGTTGCCTTGCATTGCCGGGCCGTAAGCTCCCGATCTGGGGCCTCGTGGTAGAGGGCGGGATGGCGATCAGTTCCCGGCGGGATGTTACGTCGCCTCATACCGATTCGTTGTCCCGAGCTGTTAAATTGAGGTTTGGAAAATATTCCTGTCCGGTTTTGCCTACAGCGGCAGCCACCAGGCAAACACCGCCATGGAAAACGATGCCCAGCTGTTACACCGCTACGTTCAGGGTCGCGACGAAAACGCCTTCACCGAGTTGGTGCGTCTTCGTCTAGGACTCGTCTACTCAATCGCTCTGCGCCGCGTCGGCGGAGACACCCAGCTCGCCGAAGACGTGGCCCAGAAAGTTTTTACGGACCTCGCCCGGAAAGCCGCCGCGCTCAGCAGACGCACTACTCTCACCGGCTGGCTCTATGTCAGCACGCACCACGCCTCGGCCGGGGTGGTGCGCTGCGAACGCCGGCGGAAAACCCGGGAATTGGAATCACAGACCATGCAAACCCTCCTTGATGAATCCGCCCCTGAACCCGATCTGAACCGGCTGCGGCTCACTCTTGACGAAGTGATCGTCGCGTTGCGGGACGATGAGCGGGAAGCCATCGCGCTGAGATTCTTCGAACAACGCAGCTTTGCCGAGATCGGGGCGACTCTTCGGCTGAGTGAGGAAGCCGCCCGGAAACGGCTCGATCGCGCGCTGGAGAAATTACGCCTCGCGCTCTCGCGTCGCGGACTGACCTCCACGTCGCTGGCGCTCGCGGCGACCCTCGGTGAACTCGGCGCGAGCACCGGACCGGCCGGGCTCGCGACGCAAATTGCGGGTGGTGCGCTGGCCCAAGTCTCTGCCGTTAGTGCGGGCTGGTCCCTCGCCACGTTGCTCAGTCCAGGCGCGATGGTCGCGGGCGCTGCACTGGTGGTCGGCGGCTGGGCGGTGATTGCGCAACATGCCGTCAATCATAAGCTCGAAGCCGAACTTGCCGGCTCTCCGGATCAGACCATGGCGATCGCGACGTTGCACTCGGAGAACGGCCAACTTGCGCGTGAGGCCGCGGAAGCCGAAGTCCCGCCTCGCCGCTGGGCCGGGGCGCAGCCGCCAGCGATGACTCCGACACAGCCGGCCACCCCTGCGCAAGCTTCACCGCCAAGCACAACAATCAACGTCACGGAGGATGGCAGGATTTTTTGGGGAACGGATCCGATCACCCTTGATGAATTCCTCCGTCGGTTGGAGTCCTTGCACACCGCGGCGCCCAATGGCGAAACGGCAGTGGCGATCAGCAGCGCGGGTGTTTTCCCGCAACTGGCTTATGTGATCGACGAAGCACGCAAGGCCGGAATCAATCACGTGAAGGTAAACCGCAGTCGGTCGACCGATCCCACGTTCACTCCCGGTTGGTTCTGAGGGCCATGAAAAATATCCTTTTTTATACTGCGCTGACGGTACTCGGGCTGACCTGGATGGGCGAAAAGTTTTCGGCCGATCGGATGGCGGCCGAACTCACCCGCCTGCGCCAGCAGCACGCTGAGATGTCGAGTTTGCTCCACGAGCGTGATCGGTTGTTCCAGCGATTGAACGATGCCGAAAAACTGCAAGAAACGCAGCCGGAGGAGACCGCGTCATCCGCTCCAACGAGTGCCGCCAAGCCAGCGGCCTCGCTTCGTGCCACCCTGCCACTTGGTGATTGGGTGGGGGTGCAGGGTTGGGGCTTTCGCGGTCAAACCACACCGCAAGCATCCATTGAATCGGCCCTCTGGGCCGCCGCAGGAGGCGACGTGGCGACGCTGAAACAACTTTTGTTTGTCTCCGAGGAGACGCGCACGGCGGCGGCCGCGCTGTTGGCTTCGTTGCCGGCCTCATCCCGCATGGCCTATCCGGGTCCGGACGATTTGATCTCCGCTCTCACGATCAAACGTATTCCTCTCGGCGAGGCGCAACTCGTATGGCTCAACCAGAACGGCCCCGACAATGCCACGGCCTGTGTATTCATCAAGGATCCGCTCAACCCCATCAGTGCAAATGACCCTGCGCCGGTGTCCCAGGAAGAAGGTCCAAGTCCGCCGCAACTGGCTCCGAACGAAAAATCAGTCGCCGCGTACCTGGCCTTGCAACGCGAAGGAAACCGCTGGCGTTTGGTGGTGCCCCCGACCGCAATCGGAGCGTTGACGCGGGAATTGGTCACCATGACCAAGCCCGGGGGTTGAACCGCTGGGCTGTGCGACGCTGCCCCGGCCGACGCTCGGCATCTCCGGTACCACCGACAACCAACGCCGGCCAATAACCCGGTTGCGGCTGCGCGTGGCGTGTGAGATCTGAGCCAACAGGAGATTGAACGGGATCAGTTTGCGTTTGCCCTGAATTGCCGGCCGGGGATTGCGCCGGTGAGGGCAATCCTCCCGTCGACGGGCTGATTCAGAGCGATTCGATCCCAACCACCCCCACTTCCCCCGCCGCGTCATCTGTCCAATAGGTGATTGCCACAGTCCGCAGCACCACCACCTGCAATTCACGGCCATCATCGTCTTCCTCGGTATAGTCTCCGCGAGTAGCCGGAGCCCGCTCGATCAGGTTCACCCAGAGCTCGATTTCGCCAAACACCGCGTTATCCACCTGCACGGCGAAATTGAGCGCCTCCCGGTTAAATGCCGTCTGGTAGCGCCTCATCCGTCCGAAGCCTTGCGGCGTTCGGCCCGTATTGTCTTCACTTCATTCCACGTAAATTTTTTCCCTGAATCCATCGCCTGCATGGCGGCGGTGAGTTTGTGGCGGCGAGCCGGTTTCCGGCTCCGCACCATCCGCGCTGCGACCACGGCCAGCACGCGCCGTTCCTCGGCGGTCAACCCGCGGATGGTCCTCTGCAGCTCGGCTACACTCATGCCGGACAAGATGGGCCAATCGCGGACGAAATCAAGCCCAGGCCCGGCGGGCAGAGCTAACGGGATAGGTGCCAGATTTGGATTCCCCGATCCGGGATCATCCGCCGCCCGTGGACTTAGCTGTTTAGTCCGGCCGCGTTCAGCTGGTCCAACCGAGGACACCGTTGCTCGCTGCCGATTCCGCGTTTCCGCTCTTCAGTGTTTCAGCGATCTCTCAATCAGCGCAGCACAGCCCGCGTCCGCATGGCCCGGGCGTAAAGCCACAACAGCACGCCGATGACGAAAACGACGGCGGGTAAAACCGCCGCCTTTGCTCCTCCCATGACTTCCAGCCCGTTCGAAAGGACAAAATTGTAAAGATCCGTGAGGACGATGCCGATGAGCGAGACGACAAAGACACAAACGGCCAGGCTCTTTCGGAACAGCAACAGTAGCGATCCCAACACGCCGCCCCACACGGCAATCCCCCAGACGGCCACCGCCCAGAAGGGAAAGCTATAAATGTATTCCAGTTGCTTGGGCGTCATGGCGCTCAGGTAGGCCGTGTTTTTGGTCTGGGTCATGACGAAATCCATCACGCCGACCGAATTCCAGAGCACGGCAAGCACGCCTACCACCCAAAGATGCCAAGGGGTCTTGGTTGATGGGAGCGTGGAATCAGCCATGGCCTGAAGAAGAAATATCCCGGAAAATAGTCAACCCTTGCTTGAAACTGCGCCGATGAACGCAGGTTTGCGCGGGACGGGTCCCCGGCTACGGCAACTGGGTGCTCGGGTGGCGACGAAGCCGGCTCTTGAGATCGCTGCTGTAACGAAGTTTGAATGAGGCCCCCAGGCTGTTGCCGCCCGGGCCGTAGGTGTCGTTCACCGCGACTCCGACCAACCAGTTGCTCCGGTACCTCGAGTTGGCGCGCGTCGGTATTTCCCAGAGCACCCCCGGGCGGAACATCACCGCATCCAAGGCGCGGTGGTTGATCACCCGGCTCGTATCGAAAGACACCTCGCAGGTGTAGTGCCACCGGTCGCGATCGAGCACCCACCCCGCGGTAACCCCCACCGAACCGTAACGCAGGGCGTTTTTGGCAAATTCACCCGGCAGGGAAGTACGCGTCACTTGATCAAGGTGTAAGCCCCAAAATATCCGGAGATTGTCGTGCGCCTCGATCCGGTGCGAGAAGGTCACGTAGGGGTCGAAATGGCGCAGCCCGTCGGTCAATTGCGGGGACGGGTGGCCGGTGGGGAACAAATATTCGAATCCCGCGGCCGTGTCCCAACCGGAGAAAAGAGGCTGCCCGAGATTGAGCTTGGCGCCGAACTTGAGATTCGCCGCCCCATAGCTCTCGAAAGCGCGGACGTCACCGTTCCCGTGGCTGAAATACAGAACGCTGCCGGCGGTGATTTCACATTTATCCGTCAGACCGTAGCGCAAGACGGTGTTCATGCGCATGTAGTCCTTCCTTTGCCAGTCACCCAGGCTCGGATTGACCGAAAACCGCAGGCCATACTTTTGCAGCGTCGTCGGCAGGTGGCTTGAAAAGATTTCATCAATGAGCAACTCGTCGTCGCCCAGATTATAGACGGGGACGGGGCGCGTGCCCGCACTGTCGTTGACAACCGGAGCCGCGACGCCACTGCCGGCCGCCGTCAATGCGAGGCCCAAGGCGAGCAGGCCTCCCTTCGACGGATACCATCGCCCGGTCCATCCGATGATGCTCTGCAAGGTTCGGAATGGTGTGTTTTCCAAGGTCGTGGAGTAAAGGCAGGTTGATGTCGTCATTCGTGCGGCCAAAATCGAGCATGACCACATACGACTATACAGGGTGCACTGGTGAATGATAGGGGGTGTTGACATCATAGCTTCTGCTTCATGAACAAACACCGACGCCGAACCCGGAGGCCAGAGTGGGGCAACCGGGCGGACCAAGCAAAAGGGGCAGGCTGCGGCAATTTATGTCGATGCCGGGCTCACTCGGCCAAACCGGGCGGTCGGGTCGGACTGGGCTTTACCTTCTATCTCTAGGCACCCAGCACTTTTTTGATTTCTCCGACCTTTTCCTGGACCTTCCCTTCAACCTTTTCCGCTTTCCCGTCGGATCGCAGACGGGGATTCCCGGTCATTTTGCCGGCCGCTTCTTTGACGCTACCGGCGATGTTTTTGGCGGTGCCTTCTGCTTTGTCTTGGGTGCTTGATTTCATTTTTGATTGGGTGGGTTACGACGAACTCGTCGAAGCGAAACTGTAGGCGATATATTGTGCCGGGCCTATGGGGTCTTGTCCTAGGGGCCAGAACGCCGGGCCGGGCGAACGGAATCCGACGGCGGTCGCCTGATTTGACGAGGAGGGGATGAGTCAGAGCCGCCAGTTGTAGCGGGTCTCACTTGCCCGGCCCGAAGGTGAGTTGGAAGGCCAGATAGGCTTGGTAGCCGGTGGGGCCCTGGATCGTCGGGCCCACCGAGGCCAGCACGTGACGGATTTCGTCGAGGTCCCAGATGACACCGACATTCATCTTCGTCGCGGACCGGCCGCCATCGAATTGGGCGGTCTCATGAAAAATTTCCGCCCCGACCGTCAAACCCGGTCGCACTTCCTTTTGAATCAGCCAGCCGGTGAACCACCAGTTGCGATTCCCCGCCCCCGGGTTGATCCAGTAACCGGTCCCGCCATACGTCGTCCAAGTGCCAAAGCTTTTTTGCAACCACACAGGGAGGAAGACCTGAGTGTGGCCGCTGCCCAGGCCCCGGGCGCTGTCTCCGGTGGGCAGCTCGACCAGCGGGAACACTCCCACCTGCGGTCTGCCTTCCGTTTCCTCGATGAGGCGGTATTTGGCGCCGAGTTCAGTATCCCCATAACCCGATTGCCGGCCCGCGCCGGAAGGGGCGTCAAACGCCATCGGGGCAATCAGGTGCAACTGGAGATTGGGCAGGGCGCCGTAATTCACCTCGACGTGCGGCAGCGTCCCGGTGGCGCCATCACTGCCATGTTCATACTGCGAACCGAGGTAAACCTCCCAGTGCCGGTATGCCACCGGCTCGGGATCGTCGGTCACAAAGGGCGGACCGGCTTTGGCGAGCGCGGCCACCGCCAGCAAGCCGATTAAAAAAAACTTCCTGATCATAAATCGTGGGATGAAGTCTGTTCCGGGTGAAGCACCCGGCCGGGAGGCATTCGCCGGGGTCTGCCTTCAACGGCTATTCACGGGAAGCAAACCTTCAACTCCCAACGCTCAACTCACCCCGAGGAAACCTCAACCGGATCGCACCCAGAGGCCCGGCAGCGAACCTTGATCTTTGCGCGGGTGCATCCGCCAGCTTCCGGCCGGCTGCATCACCAGGCCGCGGGTTGAGCCCGGGAAGCAAGGCACCGATGGGGCCGGATTATTTCGGACCCGGCTGGAAAATCCGGCACATCTGGGCACCTTGGCGTAATGGTTCCGTTTTCCGTCCTCGATCTTTCCAATATCCCGCAAGGGGGCACTGCCGCCGACGCGTTGCACCGGTCGCTCGAACTGGCGCGGCACGTGGAGCGACTGGACTACCGCCGCTTCTGGCTGGCCGAGCATCACAACATGCCCGGGATCGCAAGCGCGGCGACCGCGATCGCCATTGCCCACGTCGCGGCCGGCACCTCAAGAATTCGCGTCGGGGCGGGTGGCATCATGCTCCCCAATCACGCTCCGCTGGTCATCGCCGAGCAGTTCGGCACGCTGGAATCACTCTTTCCCGGCCGCATTGACCTCGGGTTGGGGCGCGCGCCCGGCACCGATCAGCCCACGGCCCGGGCGCTCCGACGCGGCGGAATCAATTCCGCGGACACATTTCCGCAGGATGTGCAGGAATTGCAGGCCTACTTTCATCCCACGGTCGCGGGCCAGGTCGTGCAGGCGGTGCCCGGAGCCGGCTTGGCGGTGCCCATCTGGTTGCTCGGCTCGAGCCTGTTCGGGGCGCAGCTCGCGGCGGCACTGGGATTGCCCTTTGCCTTCGCATCCCACTTTGCGCCCGACCATCTGGAGCAGGCCCTCGCCATTTATCGCCATAATTTCCAGCCCTCCATCAC
>CAZBLQ010000086.1:0-16786 GCA_964492635.1 uncultured Oleiharenicola sp. | reverse complement strand
GTGCGAATGGGGAAGAGTGCGTGGCGAGCACCCACCCCCGATTTTGGCCCGGGAGTCGCAAGGCTCCCGGGCCTTTATCTTTAGTAGACACCCTTTGTCAGCGCGCTGGGCCCCACTTTATGCCCGGAACCTCGAGCTTAAGGCATGGCTTGGCGCGCTGACCGTCAGGGGTTTGGGCAATCCGGCTGGCTGTTTTTCATCAGCGGATAATGCGGAGGGAGGGAGCCGAGGTTCCTTCTTGCCATGCGCGGGACGGCCACGCACGTTGGGACTCTTTTTCCAACGACCATACGCTTCAGTGCCCATGAACCAGAACATCCGTAATATCGCCATTATCGCTCACGTCGATCATGGCAAAACCACTCTTGTCGACAAACTTCTCAAGGAAGGCGGCGTCTACCGCGCCAACCAGCAGGTCGAGGAACGCGCCATGGACTCGATGGACCTCGAGAAGGAAAAGGGCATCACGATCAAGGCGAAGAACACCTCGGTCCACTGGCATGACAAGACCATCAACATTGTCGACACCCCCGGGCACGCTGACTTTGGCGGCGAAGTCGAGCGCGCCCTCCGCATGGTCGACGGCGTGCTCCTGCTGGTGGATGCCTACGACGGCCCCCAAGCCCAGACCCGGTTCGTCTTGCGCAAGGCTCTGGCCCACGGCCTGAAGGTCGTCCTGGTCATCAACAAGATCGACCGGGAAAATGCCGAGCCGGCCAAGATGTATGACAAGGTGCTGGAACTTCTCATGGAGCTCAACGCCAGCGAGGAACAGTTCGACGCCCCGGTCGTTTACGGGTCAGGCCGCGACGGCTACATGATGCTCCATCTCGGCGAGGAAAAGAAGGACATGGGACCGCTCTTTCAAACCATCCTCGACCACGTCCCGCCCCCCTTCGCCAAGCCGAGCGAGCCGTTTCACATGCTGGTCTCCAACATCGATTGGAGCGACTACGTCGGCCGTATCGCCGTCGGCAAGATTCTCGGCGGCAACGCCACGGTCGGTGACCCCATTTTCGTCATTCGCAACTCCGACGGCAAACGTATCCGCGCCAAGATCACCAAGATCTTCGAATTCACCGGGCTCGGCACCGCGGAAGCGCCCACCGCCGTTGCCGGCAACATCGTCGGGATCTCCGGCGTCGAGGACATCGACATCGGGGACACTCTCACCGCCGACGAAAACGGCCATGCCCTCCCCTTTACCCAAATCGACCCGCCGACCCTCGAGATGCAGTTCTGCGTCAACGACGGGCCATTGGTCGGACAGGAAGGCAAGCTCGTCACCTCCCGCCAGCTTCGCGAACGGCTCATGCGCGAGTTGAAGACCAATGTTTCCATCTACATCGAGGACTCCGAGAAGGCCGGCGTCTTCAATGTCAAGGCTCGCGGGGCGATGCAAGTCGCCGTCCTTGTCGAAACCATGCGCCGCGAGGGTTTTGAACTGCTGGTCTCCCGGCCCACCGTGATCGAAAAGACCGTGAACGGCCAGCGCCACGAGCCCTACGAGACAGTCTGGATTGAGGTGCCCGACGAGTGTGTTGGCGCCATCATGTCAAATCTCGCCAACCGCAAGGGCCTCCTCACCAACATGGAGAAGCTGCCGCACACGACCATGATCGAGGCCACCATCACTACGCGCGGTCTCATCGGCATGGAAATCGACGTCGTCAATGCCACCAGCGGGCGCGGCGTGCTCAGCCATCTATTCAAGGAATATGGTCCCTACGCCGGCGAGGTTCTCACTCGCGTCACCGGTACGATCATGGCTACCGAGGCCGGCGAAACCACCGCCTACGCCCTCGTCATGGTGCAGGAACGCGGCAAGCTTTTCGTCAATCCAGGCGAGCAGGTCTATGAAGGCATGATCGTTGGGGAAAATCCGCGCAAGGAAGACATCTCGTGCAATGCGGTCCGCGCGAAGCAGCTCACCAACTTCCGATCGCAAGGTTCGGGCGTGGCCACCGGACTCACCCCTGCGACCAAGCTCTCGCTCGAGCGGGCGATTGAATACATTGCCGCCGACGAGTTCGTCGAGGTAACCCCGAAGAACCTGCGGCTCCGCAAACGCATCCTCAAGCAGACCGAGCGCCGCAAGGTCGAGCGCGCCAACAAATAAACCGAACTGAACCGGTTTGCGCTCGCGGCCCAAATGCCGCCGGCTGCAATTACGCAATCAGCTTGTTGTATTCTGCCGCGGCCAGCAGCGCCGCCGCCTCGACGGGATTGGTCAGCTTGAGTCTGAGCATCCACCCGTCGGTGTAAGGCGCCTGGTTCACTTTCTCGGGATTTGCATCGAGGGCTTTGTTTACTTCCAACACGGTGCCGGAAGCGGGGGAATAAACGTCCGAAGCGGCCTTGACGGATTCCACCACCCCGAAAGATTCGCCGGCTTTGAGTGTCGCCCCGACCTTGGACACCTGGACAAAAGTAATGTCACCCAGGCTGTTTTGCGCGTGGTCGGTGATGCCGACCAACGCGGTGCCGTCAGCGGCAATTTTGAGCCATTCGTGAGACTTGGCGTATTTGAGATCAGCGGGAACGTTGCTCATGGGAAAAAAGTTCGATGGGAGTTTTGGGTTGGACTGGGTTCACCCCGGCAAGTCTGGATGCAGGGCCCAGCGAAAATTTAGTTTTTCTTTAACGGGACGAAGGGTGGCTTGACGAGTTGCAAGTTGAGTTTGGTGCCGCGGATGTCCACCGCAAGCGGCTCCTTCACTGCGGTGGCCTCGACCAAGGCTGAGCCAATGGCTTCGTTGATGATCGGGGAAAGAGTGCCCGACACGACGCGGCCAACCACGACGCCCGCGGCGTTCAGCACCGGAGTATCGGCCCGCACGATGCGCCGATCCCCCGTCTTAAAGAATACTATTTTCTTGGCTGAACCGCTTGTCTTCTCAGCCAGGAGGGCCTCCGAGCCGACGAACGGCCCCTTGTCGAACTTCACGACCCAGCCAAGCCCGGCAGTGAGCGGGGTGATGTTCTCGGTAATCTCGTGCCCGTAGAGCGGAAACCCGGCCTCCAGCCGCAAACTGTCGCGCGCACCGAGTCCGATCAACTCCAGTCCGAAAGGCGCGCCAGCCGCGACTACGGCCTCGGCCAGCCGCACGCCATCCGCGGTGGCACAATAAAGCTCAAAGCCATCCTCACCGGTGTAACCAGTGCGACTGATGAGGCACGGGACGCCCGCCACTTCTCCCTGGGCAAAATGGTAATATTTGATCTCCGGCAGACTTGTCTTCGTGAGCGTCTGCACCAGCCCGGCGGCACGCGGCCCCTGCAGCGCGAGTTGGGCGTACGCGGCCGAGCGGTCGACCACCGTGCAATTGTAGCCTTTGGCCTGCTCCTGCATCCAAGCGATGTCCTTGGCGATGTTGCCGGCGTTGATGCAAAGGAGATAGTCGGCGGGCGCCCGCATATAGACCAGCAGATCATCCACCACGCCGCCGTGCGGATAGCACATCACCGTGTAAAGCACGCGACCGGGAAAGAGTTTGCTGCAATCATTGGTGACAAGGTGCTGGAGGAAACGCAGTGCGTCCGGCCCTCTGACATCCGCCTCGCCCATGTGACTCACGTCAAACAATCCACAGGTGCGCCGCACGGCTTTGTGCTCGTCGAGGATGCTCTTGTATTGAACCGGCATATCCCAGCCGGCGAAATCCACCATGCGCCCACCGTGCTGGCGGTGAAAGGCGTTAAGTGGCGTGGTCTGGGGGACACTCATGCAACTAATAAGGGCATCGCCCGCGGCACCGGCAAGTAATCTTTGCTCGCCGGTGAAAGTCATTACCGCCGGCCGGGCCGGCTAAAAGATATTGTGTTCAATCGCCCCCGGCCCCAGCTACAATGCTCGCATGTTCGGGTTCGTCTTAGCCGTGGTCCTAACCATTGCGATCTCCTTCTGGTGCTCGCTGCTGGAGGCGCTCGTCCTCAGCACAACCACGGCCGAGGTCGAGGCCCTCAAGCGCGCCAAACCCGCCCGCGGGGCATTGCTCGAGGAGTTCCGCGACCATATGGACGAAACCATCTCGTCCATCCTCACGCTCAACACCATGTCGCATACCCTCGGTTCCGTGATTGTCGGAGCACTGGGCGCAGACATCTTCGGCCATCCGGCGCTGGGAGTAATCTCGGGCGGCATGACTTTCGGCATCCTGATTTTTTCCGAAGTCATCCCCAAGAACCTCGGCGTAACCTTCCGGCCGACTCTGCTGCCACACGTCATTTACCCGCTGTTCTGGATGAGGCGTTTTCTCTTTCCTGTCACCTGGCTTTGCAAGCAGGTCGTGCGGCTCGTTATCCGCAAGCAAGCCGCCGTCCACGCCTCTGATCGCGAGATCATCCTGCTGGCCGAGAAAGGCGCCCAGGACGGCACCCTCAGCCGCAGCGAGACGAGCATCATCACCAACGCCCTGTCACTGGACAACGTGCGGGTTGGCGAGATCATGACCCCGCGGATTGTGGTCACCGCCCTGCCCCGCAACGCGACGATCGGCGAGGTTTTTCGCGAGCATCCCAACATCCCTTTCGCCCGCATCCCGGTTTATGGGCGCAATCTTGACGACATCGTCGGCCTGGTCCGCCGGCGCGACCTGCTCAAAGCCAAGGCCAATGACCAGGATTTCGACATGGTGGAGAAACTGATGCAGGAGACGCAATTCATCCCGGAAACGGTGACCGTCGCCCAGGCCCTCCAGCAATTCCTCAAAACCCATCAGCAGATTGCGATCGTCGTGGACGAATTCGGCGCCACATCCGGAGTCATTTCGATGGAGGACGTGATGGAGCACATCCTGGGCAAAGAAATCTTCGAGAAGGACGATGTGGCTGTGGACATGCGCGAACTGGCCCGCAGTAAAAGCCAGAAACTGTCCAAACCGAGAAAAACGGACGAGCCGTCTGCTTCACGCCCTCCCTTCAAATCGTGACGACCCTGCATGCGCTCAACTACCGGGTACACGAGCCACACCCGTTCCTGATTCAATTCAGCGAGAACTTCGGCATCCGTTATTATGGCCTGGCGTATCTGGCGGGATTTCTGGCCGCCGGCTGGCTGCTGCGCCGTTATAACCAGGCCGGGCGGAGCGCGCTAGATACGAATGCCATCTTCGATTTGATGACCTGCCTGATAGCCGGCGTGGTCATCGGTGGCCGGTTGGGCTATTTTCTGCTCTACCAGCCCGAACTGGTCGTCCGCGACCCACTCGCGCTCATCCGGGTGTGGGAAGGCGGCATGGCCAGCCATGGAGGTTTCATCGGGGTAATTGTTGCGATGTGGTGGTTCACCCGCAAGCGCGCCACCGGCATGCTGCAGGTGGGGGATTTGGTGGTCAGCGTCACACCGCTCGGGCTGCTTTTCGGCCGCCTGGCCAACTACATCAACGGTGAACTCTGGGGCAAAACAACCGATGTGCCGTGGGCGGTCATCTTCGAGAAGACTGGCGGCGGACCTTTTCCGCGGCATCCTTCGCAGCTTTACGAAGCGGGGCTGGAGGGTTTGCTGCTGTTTGCCTTCATGCAATGGCGTTTCTGGAAGACCGACTGCACCAAAACACAACCCGGCCGGCTTTCCGGTGAATTTCTTGTCGCCTACTCGCTGGCGCGGGCGCTCGGGGAGATTTTCCGTGAACCGGATGCCGCACTTGTTCTCGGCCTGAGCCGGGGCACGTTCTATTCGATTTTTCTCCTGGCCGGCGGCGTGGCGCTCATTGCATTTACCACGCAGCGGAAATCACAGGGCAAAGCCTGAGGGGATTGTCGCACCCTTGCAGACACAGAGAATGCCATCCCGGATGACCACCCCGTGGGCGTAGTCGCCATCCGCCTTGCCTTCCGGTGAAAGCGACACCCCGTCGCCAATCCGGGCGTTCTTGTCAATAATGGTGCGGCGGATGCGGCAGTTGCGGCCCACCCCGATGGGTAGCCGGCCCTGCGCCTTGTCGGCCAGCACTTCTTTTTCCGTCTGGTAATAGTCGGCGCCCATCATGACAACGTCCTCCAAGTGGGAATTTTCCCCAAGGATGGAGCGAATGCCAATGACGCAATGTTTGAGGGCCGAATCGGTCACTAGGCAACCATCCCCAATGACCACATGGTCAATGTCGCAATGGTTGATCTTCGAAGCCGGCAGGTAACGCGGGTGAGTATAGATCGGTGCGCTGCGATCAAAGAAATTGAACGGGGGCAGTGGCTGGGCGAGCGCGAGGTTCGCCTCGAAAAAGGCGCGCACCGTGCCGATGTCCTCCCAGTAGCCTTCGAAGATATAGCTGAAGAGTTTGGCCTTGCCGAGCAGGCCCGGGATGACCTCCTTGCCAAAATCCTTCATGTTGTTCTCCAGGGCGCTGCGGAGCACCTCGCGACTGAACACATAAATGCCCATCGAGGCGAGGCAGCGCTTCTCGGCCGATGGCGTGAGCTTCTTCTCGAGCGCCGGGCTGATGGTCAAGCCGCTGATTATCGCCGGGTCTTTCGGTTTTTCGACAAACTCGGAGATGGTAAGATCATCAGCGATCCGCATCAGACCGAGCCCTTCTACCTTGGAAACAGGGAACGGGATGGCGGCAACCGTCACGTCCGCCCCGGTGGCAATGTGCTGGTCAATAATGGCGTTGAAATCCATCCGGTATAACTGGTCGCCGGCGAGGATAAGAATAAAGTCGTGCCGGTGGCTGTTGAAATGAACCAGGTTTCGGCGGACGGAATCTGCCGTGCCCTCATACCAGGCGCTGCTTTTCTCGGTCAGCTCAGCCGAGAGGATATCGATGAAGCCCGCCCCGAACGGGTCAAAATGAAAGCTTTTCTGGATATGCCGGTGCAAGGACGCCGTAAGGAACTGGGAGAGCAGAAAGATGCGGTTAAAGCCTGAGTTGAGACAATTGCTGATCGGAATGTCCACCAGCCGGTATTTGCCCGCCAGGGGCACCGCCGGCTTGCAACGCTCCTTGGTCAGCGGGTACAGCCGCGTACCGCGACCACCGCCCATGATAACCGATAAAACTCTTTTTGATTCTGCCATAGGGATGACGTTCTAATTCCTTGCGATATGATTTGAACACCGTCAAAAATCGCCAGCTAAAACCTACTTATGTGCGGAATCATCGGCTACATCGGAAAACAAAAGGCTTCGGCCATAATTCTCGAGGGGCTCAAACGCCTCGAATATCGCGGCTACGACTCCGCCGGCATTGCTATCCAGCAGGCGGGGCGGTTCGAAGTCGCCAAGAAAACGGGCCGGGTTGAAGGATTAATCAAAAGCACCAATGCGCTTAAAATCGCCGGCACCACCGGCATCGGCCATACCCGCTGGGCCACGCACGGCGGGGTCACCGACGCCAACGCCCATCCCCATATCAGCAGCGATGGCAAGTTCGCCCTCATCCACAACGGCGTCATCGAGAACTACGTCAGCATCAAAAAATTCCTGCTCGGAAAGGGCTATACTTTCAAGTCTGAGACGGACACGGAGGTGCTTTGTAACCTCATCGCTTATCATTATCAGAAGGAACCCGAAATCAAGGACAGCAGCCGCTTTCTTGAGTCCGTACGGAAAACCCTGCGGCATATTGAGGGCACCTACGGCATCGCCGTGATGTGTGCCGACTGTCCGGCCGAGATCGTCGCCGCGCGCAAAGGCTCGCCCCTGATCCTGGGTGTGGGCGATGGGGAATTAATGCTCGCCAGTGACGTCTCCGCCATCATCAGCCGCACGCAGAACGTCGTTTACCTGAAGGATGGCGAGATTGTGCACATGACGGCCAAGAATTTCAGCATCACGACCCTGGACTCCGCGGATGTCTCCCCGGTCATCGATAAAATCACGTGGAACATCGAGGATGCCGAGGTCGGCACCTTTGATCACTTCATGGAGAAGGAGATCTTCGAGCAACCCGCGGCTTTGGAGAATACCATGCGCGGCCGCTTTGCTGAAGACGGCAGCACCGCCCTCTTCGGCGGCCTCAATATCTCCGCCATCGATTTCCGCCAAGTCGACCGTTTTCATTTCATTGCCTGCGGCAGTGCGTGGCACGCCTGCCTCGTGGCCGAGCAGCTCATCGAACGCTTTGCCCGTGTCCCGGTGGAGGTCGATTATGCCTCGGAGTTCCGGTATCGAAACATTCCGCTCAGCAAGAACGCCCTCTTCTTCACGATCAGCCAGTCCGGCGAAACCATCGACACACTCGCCGCGATGCGCGAGGCCAAGCGCAAGGGCTACAAGGTGCTCGCGATCAGCAATGTCGTCGGCTCCACCATTGCCCGTGAAGCTGACGGCGGCGTTTATCAGCACGTTGGCCCCGAAATCGGCGTCGCCTCGACCAAGGCGTTCACCTCCCAGCTGCTGCTGGGGGCCATGCTGGCGCTCTATATCGGCCGCATGCGCGACATGAGCTTCAGCGGCGGCATCGAATATGTGAAGGCGCTCAAGGGTGTGCCCGATCTGGTGCGCCAGACCCTCCTGCTGGCGCCGCAGGTCAAGGAAATTGCCCAACGCTATTCGCAGTACCACGACATGCTGTTCCTCGGCCGGCTGACACTTTTCCCCGTCGCCCTTGAGGGAGCCCTCAAGCTCAAGGAAATTTCCTACATTCACGCCGAAGGCTATCCCGCCGCCGAGATGAAGCACGGACCCATCGCACTCATCAGCGAACACTGCCCGTCGGTGTTCTTTGTCCCCTCCGGGGAGATGTTCAACAAGGTCGTGTCCAGCATGCAGGAAATCAAGGCGCGCAAGGGCAAGATCATCGCCATCGCCACCGAGAATTGCGAACTGCCCGCGGGACTGGTCGACGAGGTCATCCGCATCCCCGAATGCCACGAAGCGGTGCTGCCGATTGTAGCCACCATCCCTGTGCAGCTGCTGAGCTATTACCTCGCGGTCGAGCTGAAGCGCGACGTGGACAAGCCCCGCAACCTCGCCAAGTCGGTCACCGTCGAGTAGTGCCATGCAAGTCGCACCCACGCGCGAGGAATTCCTGCGCCTGAGCCGGCTGGGCAATATCGTCCCGGTCTGGGCCGACCTGCTGGCCGATCTCGAGACGCCAGTCTCGGCGTATGCCAAACTGCGCGGGGCCGGCCCGGCCTTTTTGCTCGAATCCGTTGAAGGCGGGGAAAACGTGTCGCGCTACAGCTTCATCGGCTGCAATCCGCGCAAAATTCTCCGCGCCAGGCCGGGTGATGCAGACCCGCTCGACCGGCTGCAAAAAGAAATGTCTGCCTACCGGCCCGTCAGCGTGCCGGGACTGCCACCCTTCACTGGTGGCGCCGTCGGGTATCTCGGTTACGAATATATCCACAGCATCGAACACACGGTGCCACTGGCCGGGCGCGACGAACTCGAAGTGCCCATGATGTGGTTCATGCTCTGTGACTCGATCGTGGCCTTTGATCGCGCCCACCAGACCATGCGGCTCATCGTCAATGCCCATGTCGGCACCGAGGCCAATGTGGCCTATGACATCGCGTGCGCCGAGTTACAGCGCATGCAAGCCGCGCTCACCCGGCCGTCACCCCTGACGTCATCAACCTTGGGCGACACCGGGCCGGGGCAGGTTCCTGAAGGCAATTTCACCCAAGCCGCCTTTAAACAGATGGTCGATGACTCCAAGGAATTCATCCGCGCGGGGGATATTTTCCAGATCGTGCTCTCCCAGCGGTTCAGCCGCGAATTCACGCGGACCCCGCTGGATCTCTACCGCACACTGCGGACCGTCAATCCGTCACCTTACATGTTTCTGCTCGAAGCGGATGATTTTGCCTTGGTGGGTGCGTCGCCTGAAGTCCATGTGCGCCTGTCCGGCCGCAAGGTGGAGATCCGGCCGATTGCCGGCACCCGACCGCGCGGTCAAACCGCCGCAGAAGATGCCGCCCTCGAGAAAGATTTGCTGGCCGATGAAAAAGAGCGCGCCGAGCACCTGATGCTGGTCGATCTCGCCCGCAATGACATCGGGCGGGTTTGCGCCTACGGTTCCGTGAAAGTTCCCGAGTTCATGATCATCGAGCGCTACTCTCATGTGATGCACATTGTGTCACAGGTGGAGGGACAACTTGCGCCAGAAAGCACCGCCTTTGACCTTATGCGTGCCACTTTTCCCGCCGGCACGGTCAGCGGCGCCCCAAAAATTCGAGCAATGCAACTTATCGCAAAAATGGAAGGAACGCAGCGGGGCAGCTATGCGGGCGCCCTCGGGTATTTTAGTTATGATGGCAATCACGATTCATGCATAACCCTCAGGACCGCATTGATTAAAGACGGCAAGATTCACATTCAAGCCGGTGCCGGCATCGTGGCGGATTCTGTCCCTGCTGCCGAGTATCAGGAGACAATTAACAAGGCGTCGGCCTTGTTTAAGGCTATTAGCCTCGCCGATAAGCTTTCGAGTTAACACGTCCAGACGGCACAGAGGCGCGTAATATCGGTCGTAACAGGTATCCGGGAATTTCATCCCGCGCTTCGGCATCTTATATGCAAGGAGCATGGGATCATTCCCCGCCATTACCAACCATCGATAACCATCATGCCTCACCGCAAAAAGACTCTCCGCTCCACGCCGGCAGCAGTCGCGATGCCTGCGGATCGTGTCTCTACCAGTGTCACCATTCCCGCGCCTGACGAAGGCCTCACCGTCCGGCCGGAAATAACCGCCCCGGTCGCTCCTTCCCAGTTTGACCAGGCCTCGCCGGTTGACCGCCGGGACGAACGTTCCAACCTTCAGCTTTATCTCAATGAGATCCGCCAGACCCCTCTCCTGACCGTCCAGGAGGAGATCAAGCTGGCGGCCCGCATCAAACGCGGCGACAAGGCGGCCCGCGATCACATGATCAAGGCCAACTTGCGCCTGGTGGTCAAAATCGCCTACGACTACCACCAGATGGGCCTCCCACTGATGGATCTCATCAGCGAAGGCAATCTCGGCCTCATCAAGGCCGTGGAGCGCTTCGACCCTGCCAAGGGTGGCAAGCTCTCCACCTACGCCGCGTGGTGGATCAAGCAGTCGATGAAGCGCGCCCTGGCGAACCAGTCCAAGACCATCCGCCTGCCCGTCCACTTGGTGGACAAAATCTCCCGCATGCGGAAGATGATCGCCAAACTCACCGACGAACTTGGCCGCGAACCCGAAAATGAGGAAATCGCCGCCGATCTGCAGATTCCCACCGCCAAGGTCGCGTTGCTCAAGAGCGTCAGCGTGCGCCCCGCTTCGCTCGACGCCCCGGTCGGGGAGGACAACGATTCCGCAACTCTGGGCGACTTGGTGGGCGACGACAGCGCGGTCAACCCTTATGAGGGCCTCGGCGACAAGAATCTCAAGGAAGACCTGAGTGCGATGGTCAACTCACTCGAGCCACGCGAAGCCAGCATCATCAAGCTGCGCTTCGGACTCGACGGCCAGAAGGAACTGACCCTCGAGGAGGTCGGCAAGAAGTTCAAGGTCACCCGCGAGCGCATCCGCCAGCTGGAGTATCTCGCCCTTGGCAAGATCCGCCGGCAGATGCAGAGCCATAACAAGATCCGCACCGCGGATGAAGTCGAGGAGGAGACCCTGGCCGAGCATCGTGCCGGGATCATCCGCGATTTCATCGCCAAACAACCCGTTGCGGCAAATCGCGCGGATAAATCCGCCGCTTAATCCGCCTTCTATCCTATCGCACCTCGCCGGACCCTGCAAGGGTAGCCCGGTGTGGCAGGATGGCATTGATGGTTTTCAACAAGGCCTCCACTTCAAAGGGCTTGGCCACCATGCCGCGAAAACCGTGCGCGGCGTAGTCCGCCATGACCGGATCATTTGAGTACCCGCTGGATACGATGGCACACACATCCGGATCCATCTCCCGTATCCGCTCCATCGTTTCGCTACCGCCCATTCCGCCGGGCACGGTCAGGTCGAGAATCACCAATTCAAAGGGTCGGCCGGATTCAAGGGCTGTCCGGTATTCGCGCACGGCCTCGGCTCCCTCAGCTACGGCAGTCACTTCAAACCCCTGCCGCTTCAAAAGCATATCAGTCATCAGGCGGATGGGCGCTTCGTCATCCATCAGTAGCACCCGGCCTGTCTGAGTCTGCCGGCGGAGAGGCTCGGTGGAGAGCGGGACGACCGGGCCTGTCGCAGCCGGCAGCCAGATGCTGAAGGTTGCGCCTTGGCCTACCTTTGACGCTACTTCAATGTGCCCGTCGTGCTTCTTGATGATAGAGTAGACCGTCGCAAGCCCAAGGCCGCTGCCTTGTTTTTTGGTCGTGAAATACGGTTCAAAAATCCGCGGAAGACTTTCCGGACTGATCCCGACGCCCGTATCGGCGATCAGGAGTTTCACATAACGGCCCACAGCCAGCGCCGAGAGGACGCCGGGCCCGATCTCCTCATTGGCCAGTTTGACATCGAGTACTCCGCCCTCGGGCATCGCTTGAATAGCGTTAATGACAATGTTGTGCACCACCTGCCCGATCTGCCCTTTGTCCACATCCGCCGCCCATAAGCCGGGAGGAATGGTCAAATCCCCACGCACTTTCGATCCGTGCAGACCGAACTCCACGGCCTCGCGCACGACGTCTGCCAGCGGAACGGCTTCACGCACCGGCGCTCCACCCTTGGCAAAGGTCAACAATTGTTGGGTAAGGTCCCGGGCTCGCTGTGCGGCCCGCTCGCTCTCCTGCAAACAGCGGGTACTTTCCGGATCGAGCCGCTGGATGAGCCGGACCAGTGACAAATTGCCCATGATCACAGTCAACAAATTGTTGAAATCGTGCGCAATCCCCCCAGCCAAAAGCCCGAGGGATTCCAGTTTGGAGGCCCGGACAAGTGCCGCATCAAGCCGTGCGGCTTTCTCCATGTCGATCTGGGCGCGGATCTGGACAGTTTGTTGCCGCACCTGTCGACGCAACGCGATGACCCAAGCCAATCCCAAGAGGATAGCAATAATCAGCACCCCGGTGACGGCCAGCATGTGTCGTCCGGTCCACCACGATGGACGCTGGAGCACTTGGACATCCCGAAGCGACCGGAGCTGCACCTGCACTGCATGGGGTCGCTTGTTTTCGTCAAACTGGACCTGATAGACGCCGGTCAAAGCCAGCCGGCTGCCCGCCACCCAGTCGTCAGGAACGGAACTCTTCTCCGCGTCAAGGAGCGCTTCAAAAATCACCCCGTTCGCCTGCAGGATCAGGCGAGTGCCTTTTTCCTGTGCTCCCAGGTCCAGCAGCATCGCCTCAATGTGAACCAGTCGCCCGTCCAACTCGACATTACTCGGGTTAAACACTGGTATTTCCACCGGGATTGGTTCCGCTCCTGAAGCCACGCGGCGATAAACCGCTTCGCGTAAAACGACCCGGCTGCTCTCCCGGCCCGGAAAACCGACCACCTCGACACGATCTCCTGGCAGAAGCGCAGCCAGCTCGCTGCTCAGCACCAGCACCGCCTCGGTTCCTTCCTGGATATGCAAGACATGACCCGGAGTGTGCTGCACGACGACACCGGCAACGCGCACGCGTCGATTGGAGGCCTGCAACGAGTTGAATTGCCGCAAGCTCGTGATCGACCGTGCCGTCACGGTAAAGGGATCGGCCGGTTCAGCCTCCTCAATTTCCAGATACCTTGAGGAACGCACCCACAACTGAATGTCGGTCAGCTGGCGCTTTCCATTGGTGAGTGCACTGCAAACTCCCCGCATGCGCACCACCGAGTGGCGGAACTTCATGAGCTGATCGTTCCAGGGCAGGAGCGCGGTGAATTCCCCCGCTCCGGTCGTGAGTTCCAGCCGGGCCCAAAGGCCGTCGTGGGTGACACTCCGCACATAACCACTCATGGTGACCCATTGGGCCTCCTCAATCCCGGTCAAAGCCTGCTCCAACGACACTTGCTTGGCCTCCGGCAGTTCAATCGTAGCAGTTATCTTGGCGCTGGTCGCCAGAACGACAGGGGTGAACTTGCCGGAAGCCGACACCCCGGTTAAGGAGACACTGGAACCCATTGTAATACCTGCGATTCTTTCGGGTGGATGGAAAACGCAGACTCCTCCGCTGGGGTCTTGGAGAAAGAAAAAATCTGCCGCGCGATTCTCCCAGGTTACAACACCGGTTAATTGCACCGGATAACCACGCGTCGCCTCCTCGGGGGGAAGTTCGCGTAACTGTTCGGCGAGTCGCAGGCTGCGATTGGCGCTGACGGGTGCTGCGCCCGCCGTTTGTATCCGGCGATACAGGGTCTCGCGCAGCCGCCATTCCATTCCTTCCAACTTGGGATAACCGATGGCCTCCACCCGTTCGCCCAGTGGCACGACGCGAGTTTGCGCGGTGAGCAAAATCAGTTGACCCGTCTCGTCGCGGATCGTCAGGGATTTGCCGGGCTGCTGGGCGCGCACCACACCCACAATGCGCACCAGCTTGTCAGCCGCGACCGCCGCAAGATTCTCTATCGCGGTGGCAGGCAACTCGAACTGCTTGTCCTGGGCGAGCCAGCCTTTGACTTTGATATTCTGCTCGCCCTGCACCCACAACTCAAGGTTGGGCAACACACCGTTGGGGTCGTTCGTCGCAGAGTAGACCCCCGTGAGCTGCACCAGTGCACCTTCCACTTGGGGAGCAGCCGCCTCGTTGTTGAGCAGCAACCGCCCCATCACGGTCCGGCCTTCGGCGACGAGATCGATCTCAAGATGGTGACTGTCGCTCAGCACCTGCCGGTCGACATAACCCTCCACCATTACCAGATGTTTGTCGAATCGCTCCGTGTTGCCGATCTGCCCGCGAGTGGGCAAAGCCTCGAGCGGCCCTGATTCCCCCAGTAAAGTTATTCTCGGTTCCTCAATCACCATTCCCTTCGCCGGCACAAACAGTCCCTCGATCTGGACATGCTGGCCGGGCTTGAGGAGCACCGGTTGCTCTCCCAGCGACAGGTAGACATCCACCCCGTCGCTGCGGCCCCACGCCACTTTCCAGTGGGGATCAAAAAAATGGACGACGAAATCGAGCCGCACCCGGTGCACTTCGTTCTTCAAGGCATCCGGGACATTGAGAAGCTGGTCGTAACTCGTGAGCAGCAATTGCTCCCGCCGGTAAAGCACCTGGCTCAAGCTCCACTCCTTCCCCTGCAGAAGGGCAAAGCCGATCGCCTCCACTTGTTGATCCACAGCCATCGGCAGCGCCTGGGCCGTCGGGAAAGTGATCACGCCCGTTTTGTCCCGGATCGTCAGGGATTTGCCGGGTTCCTGTTTCTGTACCACGCCCTCGACCCTCACCAGTTTGTCGGACGGGACGGCCGACAGCAGATTGGCCGGAGTCGCCGGCAGGTCGAATCGCCCGTCGCGGTTGAGCTGTCCAATAACCTCGATGGAGGTCAACCCGGGCACCCAGATTTCCAGTTTGGCCGCAGTCCATGTCGGCTCGCTCCGGGCAAAATAGACGCCCTGAACCCGGACCAGTGAACCTGTCATTTGCGTGGTTGTTTCCCCGCTGCGCACGAGAAATTGCACCAGCACGCTGTTGCCCTCAACGATGAGGTCCAGTTCCTGGTGATTCGCATCTCGTGCAACCTGGCGGTCAACATAGCCTTCGACCGTCACTAGGTGCTTGTTGAAACGCTGGGTGTTGCCGATCTCGCCGAGTGTCGGCAAGACTTCCACCGGCGCCGATTCGGCCAACACCGTGACCTTGGGTTCGTCGACGTTCATCCCCTTCACCGGTAGGATGAGTCCCTCGACGAGGATTTTCTGCCCCGGCTGGATTGGGAATGGTTTGCTGCCAATCGAGAGATAGCTGTCAGCTTCGCCACATCGACCCCACATGGCCTGCCACAAAGGATCGTAATAATAGACCACGTATTCCATCCGCAGCCGGTGCCATTCCTTCGTCTCGCTCTCGGTCATATGCCAGATCTGCTCAAAACTCGTCACCACCGTCGGTGAAATCGCCCGTGCCGCCTTCCCGGCGTTGTCGGCGGCGAGAACGCCACCCGCTGTTTGCAGCCAAATGGCGAGCAGCCACAGCATCCCCCGGCCACGGTGCTGGCGCTGCATACTGGATAAAATCTTTGAGAACATTGGCCCTGGTCTGTCCTTACTGGAGGTAAACGTTATATATTACTTCGACCGCTACAACGTAAACTTGGCTCACAAATTCACTGCGAACCACTTATCGCTTCAATCTTATAAGCACCATTCCCCCGCATACTTTGCCATTTGCGTCCTCACGGCCGGGGGGATTTGCCGCACGCTGAAGGCGCAGCCCAGACCGCACGGCCAAAAAAAAGGCGCCCGTCGAAACGGACGCCTTTGAAGTAGGATCGCAGCTGCGCGACGGCTTATTCCTTCTTGGATGCCTCGTCGAAGATGTCGCCGAGGTTGGTGAGATCGGATCCGCCCGTGTTCTTGGTGAACTGGTCGTAGGTCGCGGTCTCCTGGGCAAGCTGTTCGGCCGAGTAGTTGGCGGCCTTGATGCTCAGACCGATACGGCGCTGTTCGCGGTCGATTTTGATGACGCGGGCCTGAACTTCCTGGCCGGGCTTCAAGACGTCCTTCACCTTGTCGACGCGGTCTTCCTGTATCTGGCTGATGTGCACGAGGCCATCGATGCCGTCCTTCAGTTCGATGAATGCGCCAAAGGTGGTGACCTTGGAGATCACACCCGGGACTACGTCGCCGATGCGGAAGAAGCTGTCGATGTCGGTCCACGGATCGGTCGCGAGCTGCTTCATGCCGAGGCTGATGCGTTGCTGGTTCGGATCGACGTCGAGGACGATGGCATCCACTTCGTCGCCCTTCTTGAGCATTTCGGACGGGTGGTTGATCTTGCGGGTCCAGGACA
>CAZBLQ010000085.1:0-16938 GCA_964492635.1 uncultured Oleiharenicola sp. | reverse complement strand
CGCCACGGTGGGCAAAATGAATTTCAGGTAAGTGTAGTAAAGCGGCCGGAACCAGAATGTGGGCTGGGAGAATTCGAGGACAAAGAGCCGGCCGGCGGGCCGGAGTATCCGGCGTATCTCCGACAGCGATTTGTGCCGGTCGGCCATGTTGCGCAGGCCGAAGGCGATGGTGACCGCGTCGAACGAGGCATTTGGCAAAGGCAGAGCGAGACCGTCACCATGCTTGAAGGCAATCTGCGCCCAGCGGGGGCTGCCGAAGCTTTTCTTCACGGCTTCATCCAGCATCGGCTGGCAGAAATCCATCCCGGTCAGTTCCACGCCCGGGGGCAGTCCGTCGGCCAGGGCAAAAGCTGCGTCGCCACTGCCCGTGGCCAGGTCCAATACCGTGGCGGGTTGGGCATCATGCACGGCCCGCACAAGTTTCTGCCGCCAGAAGTAATCCACGCCACCACTGAGCAGATGATTGGCGAGATCGTAGCGCCCGGCAATACGGGCAAACATGGAGTTGACAGCCTTCGGATCGGGCATCGTGAAGGTTTACCCTTTGTGTGGCTTTGCGGTTGACGCAAGCACTGGGTAGTGAATTATTTGTGGCTGTAACCCAACAAGCTAAAAGTTTTCAACCCACGCCTAGCCATGTCGACTAATCTGACCAAACGCGAGATCGTGCTGGAAATCTACGAGAAGACCGGTTTCCCGCAGAAACAAATTCAGGATACGGTGCAAATGACCCTCGATATCGTAATGGATGCTCTGGCAGCCGGCCGCAATGTCGAGCTGCGTAACTTCGGTGTCCTTGAAGTTCAGGTGCGCAAAGCCCGCGTGGGCCGCAATCCGAACAAACCCGAAACCGAGGTCGTCATTCCCGAACGCGCCGTCGTGAAGTTCAAGTCGGGCAAGATTCTCAAGCAGAAGATCAAGCAGCTCAGCCTCGACAAATTGCGCAGCAATCCGCCGCCTCCGGCCATGGCCTGAGCGCGCCCAGTCGCAGCGAGGCATGGCCGGCTTCCAGTCGCTTCCCGGCTTTCGGGATTTTTACCCGGAGGATTTTTCCCGGCGGCAGCACATCTTCCGTGTCTGGCGGCAGGCCGCCGCTGCGTTTGGATTCCAGGAATACGACGCACCCGTCCTCGAACCGCTCGAGCTCTACAAAGCCAAGTCTGGCGACGAAATTGAGGCGCAGCTTTTCAGTTTCACCGACAAGGGCGGCCGCGAGGTGGCGCTCAGGCCGGAAATGACGCCCACGGTTTGCCGGATGGTCGGCGCCAGGGCCGGTGCGCTCAAGCGTCCGATCAAGTGGTTCAGCATCGCCGAGTATTACCGTTACGAGCGCGCCCAGAAAGGTCGGCTGCGCGCCTTCCACCAATTGAACGCCGATATTTTCGGCGAGCCCGGCCCGGAGGCGGAAATCGAGTTGATCGCACTCCTCATCCAGTGCCTCGCTGGTTTTGGACTGACCAAGAACGATTTCACCATCCGTCTCAGCGATCGCGATCTTTGGTTTTTCTACCTGGAGGCGCTGGGTTTTACTGACGCCCAATCGCGCAGCCTCCTCACCGCCATCGACCGTTTCGAAAAAATGGGGGACGAAGCGTTCAAGGGCTACATCGAGGCGCACGGTGCGCTGGACGCGATGCAGAAGCAACGAATCCTCGCTTTAACTAGCGTCAGGTCTTTTCAACATCTGGAACAATTGATTGGTGGAACATTTGCTGAACTAGCTAGCCAGACGGTGCCCGTTCGACTGAACAACCGCCTCGCCGACTGGAACAAGGTATTAGATGGACTCACGGCTATGGGTCTTGCCGACTTCATCTCCGTCGATCTTAGCGTGGTCCGCGGACTGGCCTACTACACCGGTTTCGTCTTCGAAGCCTTTGACCGGAAGGGCGACCTTCGAGCCTTGGCCGGCGGCGGTCGCTACAACGATCTCGTTAAGAAACTGGGCGGTCCCGATCTGCCGGCGGTGGGATTTGCCATTGGTGACGTGACGACCGGCCTGCTGATTGAACAGCGGGGATTGACGCCTAATTTTGTGACGGCGCCTGACATCTATGCCGTCATCGGCGGCGAGACAGAACGCAAGGCGGCCTTCGCCGACATCCATGCGCTGCGCGCTGCGGGCTTTCGCGTCGAATATCCGTTCAGAGAACTGGCCTTTGGCAAGCAGTTCAAGGCCGCAGCCGAGTCAGGCGCGAAACTCGCGCTCATCTACGGTGCCGACGAGCTTGCCAAGGGCGTGGTCAAGATCCGCGACATGACCGATCGCACCGAACAGGAAGTACCCCGCGAGCAGGTGCTGCTGGTGGTGCGCGACTTCCTTTCCGGGCATTAAAGCTCCGAAGCGTGCCGGCCTGAGCCAGGCGATGAATCCAGCGTGACTCATGCAACGTAGTAATGGATGGTTTGCGTCGTTCAGGATTACATGAATAAAATGCCCGAATTGTTAGCAAGTTTTGGTCGGATCATTCTCGCGCTGGGGGTCGTTTACGCGCTGGTGGCGCTGGGCGCACACTTTCTTTCCCTGCGCATGCTTTTCCCCCGACCGCCTGTCACGTACGAGCAGACACCCGACTACCTCCAATTAACCGCGCCCGATGGGGTAAAGCTGGCGGCGCGGCATTGGCCGAATCCCCCGGCGAAATACACGCTGCTCTACCTGCATGGCAACTACGAGGATCTGGGCAGGGTCGCAGAATACATGCCTCAATTTCTGTCGGCGGGTTACGCGGTTTTTGCCTTGGACTACCGGAACTATGGTCGCAGCGGTGGAATGCCAACGGAGGCCAACACCTGTGCCGATGTCCAACTGGCCTATGACTATTTGCACGACAAACTGGGTGTGCCGGCAGACCGGATCGTCATTTTTGGCTACTCGCTTGGTTGTGGTCCCGGGGTGGAGCTTGCCCTGCATCGTCCGGCCGCCGGCCTCGTCCTGCAGAGCGCATTCGTGAGTTCCTACCGGGTGATGACGCACTTCCGGGTGTTTCCCGGCGACAAGTTCGTGAACATCGCCAAGGTGCCACAATTGAAGCTGCCCGTGCTTGTCATCCACGGCACGGCGGACATGACGATTCCATCCTGGCACAGCGAAGCGCTTTTCGGAGCGATCACGGCGCGCAAGACGAAGTTCTTCATTGAGGGTGGCCAGCACACCGGGCTGAGTGACTACGCCGGACCGCGCTATTGGGAAGAGCTTAAGAAATTCACCGATTCATTGTAAGTGTCATTGCGAGGAATCCCGCAGTGCGGGACGAACGAAGCAATCCAGACGGATCTCCAGGCCCGGCATAGCCGGGCTCGCGATGACAGGGTCTAAGCTAAATCTGCCGGACCAAACGCACCGGGCAGTAACGTTCCGATCGTAACATCGATCTCCTCGCGGCCGGCACAGAAAGAAACCACCCGGGCATTCGGGCCGAACTCATGGATGACCTGCCGGCAGGCCCCGCAGGGTGCCGTGGGGGTTTTGGTCGGAGTAAAAACGGCGACGCACTCCACCTTGAGTTTTTTCTCGCCGGCGGACACGGCGTTGAAAATAGCGGTGCGCTCGGCGCAGTTGGTCAGGCCGTAGGAGGCGTTTTCGACATTGCAGCCGGAATAGATTTTCCCAGACGAGGTGAGAATGGCCGCGCCGACATGAAACCTGGAGTAGGGGGCGTAGGCACGGCCGACCGCGGTTTTCGCGGCGGCCTTGAGCTTCTGCAGTTGGGCGGGGCTGGGCATTAAAGACCGAATTCTTTCTTCACTTCGGCAAATTTCTCAATTGCAAACGCTAGGTCCACCTTGCTGTGCGCGGCGGAAACCTGTGTCCGGATGCGGGCCTGGCCTTGTGGCACCACTGGGTAGAAGAAGCCGATGACATAGACGCCCTTCTCCAGCAGACGGGCGGCGACCTTCTGGGAAAGTGCGGCGTCGCCGAGCATTACCGGCACAATGGGATGGGTGCCGGGGCGGATCGTCAGGCCGGCCTTGGTCAGCCCCTCGCGAAAGAACCTGGTGTTCTCCTCCAGTTTGTCGCGCAACGCCGTGGACGCGCTGAGCATCTCCAGACACTTGAGCGAAGCGGCGGCGATGACCGGGGCGATGGTATTAGAGAAAAGGTACGGACGGGAGCGCTGGCGCAGGAGGCCGATGATCTCCTTGCGGCCGCTGGTGTAGCCACCGCTGGCACCGCCGAGGGCTTTGCCAAGTGTGCCGGTGAAGATGTCCACCCGTCCCATCACTCCGCAATGCTCGTGCGTGCCGCGGCCGGTCCGGCCCATGAATCCGACAGCGTGACTGTCGTCAACCATGACAAGCGCGCCGTATTTGTCGGCGAGGTCGCAAATGCCCTTCAAATTGGCAATATAACCATCCATTGAAAACACCCCGTCGGTGGCGATCATCTTGAAGCGTGCCTTGTTGACGTCCGCCTCCTTCAGCTTCGCCTCGAGGTCTGCGAGGTCATTGTTTTTGTAGCGATAGCGCTGCGCCTTGCAGAGCCGCACGCCGTCGATGATGGAGGCATGATTCAACTCGTCGGAGATGACGGCATCCTCTGCGCCAAGCAGGGTCTCGAACAAGCCGCCATTGGCATCGAAGCAGGACGAATAAAGAATGGTGTCATCGGTGCCAAGGAACCTGGAAAGAGCAGCCTCGAGATTTTTGTGGATTTCCTGCGTGCCGCAGATGAACCGGACCGAGGAGAGTCCGTAACCCCAGCGTTCCAGTGCGGCGCGGGCGGCGGCGATCAAGGCGGGATTGTCGGCCAGTCCGAGATAATTGTTGGCGCACAGGTTCAACACCTTTTGCCCGGACGCCACGGTGATGTGTGCGCGCTGGGGCGTGGTGATTACCCGCTCGCGCTTGTAGACTCCGGCGGATTCGATCTCGTCCAGCGTTTTGCACAAATGTTCGGAGTAGGCGGGATTCATGGGAAATAGTTTTTTGCCACGGATTGCACTGATGGGCACGGATAAGGGATTAGTGGGCAATGCGCTTCCACTGCAGACGGGAATGCTTGAAATTGATCAGCAATCCCAGGCGCAGATCGGTGATGGAGAGATAGCCGATGATTTGCGCGGTGTGGGTATCGTCGAAAGCGGTGACACATTTGGCATCAACAATGATCGCGTCGCCGACAATGAGATCTGGGATCATGGTGTCGATGACCTTGCCATCGTAGACGATATCAAACGACCTTTGCTGATCAGTTCTAAATCCGCGTTTGCTCAATTCATGTACCAGAGCCCGTTCGTAGGTCTTCTCCCTTAATCCGGGTTTGAGGGCATTATGAACGGTCATGGCGCAGCCGATGATCGCCTCACTCAGTTCCCGGTGTATCAGTTCATCCGTGCCCATCTGTGTCATCCGTGGCTAAAAAATCATTCCCAGTTCAGGATGATCTTGCCCGACTTGCCTGCGCCCATCAGGGCAAAGCCTTCTTGGAACTCCGCGACGGGAAAGTGATGGGTAATGACCGGGGTGATGTCGAGTCCGGCCTGCACGAGGGCTGTCATCTTGTACCAAGTCTCGAACATCTCCCGGCCGTAAATGCCCTTCAAATGCAGCATTTTGAAAACAATCTTGTTCCAGTCGACCTTGGCCTCGGCGGCATGGACCCCTAGAAGTGCAATGCGCCCGCCCATGATCATGTTGTCGATCATCTGGTTCAATGCCACCGCGCTGCCCGACATCTCCAGCCCGACATCGAAACCCTCGGTCATGCCGAGTTCCTTGTGCCAGACTTCGGAAAGATTCTCCGTGGCGGTGTTCACCGCGCGGGTGGGACCGAGCTTGCGCGCCAACTCCAGCCGGCCTTCGTTGATATCGGTGATGACCACTTTGCGGGCGCCGGCGTGACGGGCGACAGCGATGGCCATGCAGCCAATCGGCCCCGCGCCCGTGATAAGCACATCCTCGCCGATGAGGTCGAAGGAAAGCGCGGTGTGCACGGCGTTGCCGAGCGGATCAAAGCATGAGACGACGTCGAGTGATAGGCCCGCGGGTACGCGCCAGATGTTGCTAGCGGGGACCGACACGTAGTCGGCGAAAGCTCCGTCACGATTCACGCCGACCCCGACGGTATTGGGACAAAGATGGCGGCGCCCGGCGAGGCAGTTGCGGCAGTGTCCGCAGACGATGTGTCCCTCGCCGGTGACGAGCTGCCCCTTGGTGAAACCGGTGACACCTGCCCCAACGCTCTCGACAGTGCCGACGTATTCGTGGCCGATGACAAGTGGTGGTTTGATGGTACGCTGCGCCCAAGGATCCCATTTGTTGATGTGCACGTCGGTGCCGCAGATGGATGTTTTTTTGATCTTGATAAGCACATCGTTGACGCCGGGCACAGGCACCGGGACTTCGGTCATGATGAGTCCGGGACCGGCCGTGGGCTTTACGATGGCGCGCATTTTGATGGGCATGAAAGGTGAGGGGATTGTCTGTGCACAGCCTAGCCGCCGGCATTGGGGAAACAACCTCGAAGGTATACTTCTTTCGGGCTATTCAACCTCTCCGTCCTCCCTTGCGAAACGATGCCGACCGTGCGGCGAGCTATTCCTCCGCGAGCATTTGAATGTTTTTTGGGATGGGGCCGTTGCCCTCAACGGCCCAACGAACCGGCGCTTGAGGACTAGCGTCCCTGCCGAAACACGTGGTCTAATTGGTCGTGTCCAGGGAACGCCACAAATACCAGCTGGCGACCGAGCGATAGGGCTGCCAGCGCCGGGCATGCTTGAGGATCGCCTCGGGTTTCGGGTCTTTGCGCTTGCGGTAGAGTTTTTTGAAGCCGAGCCGGACGGCAAAATCCCCCGTCGGCATTACGTCGGGCCGGCCCAGGTAAAATATGAGCAGCATGTGCACGGTCCATGGCCCGATGCCGCGCACCTCCGTCAGCCGGGCCACCAGGTCATCATCACTGAGTTTATGTGCTTCCGCCAATGACGGGACGGTGCCTCCGCGGCATTTGGCGGCTAGGTCGCGCACGGCAAGTAGTTTGTTCCGGGAAAGCCCGGCTCCGCGCAGGGCGGCGTCGGAGCACTTGGCGAGTGCGTCGGGTGTGGTTCCCCCGTGTTTGGCCAACTCACCCAGCACGCGCCCGTGAATCGTGGCGGCGGCCTTGCCGTGGAGTTGCTGGTAAACAATAGTGCGCAGCATCGCTTCGAATAGACTGCTCGCCGGCTTCAGTTCGAGCGCAAACGGACCGACGCGGGCAATCAAGGCCGCGAGCGTCTCATCATTTGCGCGGAGATGGGCAAGGGCCTCCGTGGGACTAAAGCGAAGCTTGGGTTTCATTAATTAGTCGGGCTTGACTCGCCGGAGCCCGCAGGGCGAAGGCGGATCATTCTGACAGCAGCTCCGCGCCTTCGAGTGTGAGCAGGCGCGTTTTGGTGCGGACGCCGCCCGAGGCGGAAAACCCGGTCATCTTGTCGCTCGCCGACACGACGCGGTGGCACGGTACGATAAGCGGCCATGGGTTGGTCGCCAGGGCGACACCGACGGCGCGTGCGGCTTCGTTGCCCAATGCCATCAGTCGGGCGATGTCGCCGTAGCTTTTCTTGTAACCGGGCTTGATAGCCTGGGTCTGGAGATAAACGGCTTGCTGAAAGTCGCTCACTCTCGACCAGTCCAGCACCGTGTCGGAGAAATCCTGCAACTGTCCGGCAAAGTGCTGCTGCACCCGGGCAATGATCCGTTGCACCCACTCCGGTGCGGGTTCGGTCGCCGGTTTGGAATGCGTCTTGCCAGCCAGATGCTGTTCCGCCAGCGCCTCGGTTTCCTTGGGCAGTTGGAATCCGGTCAGCCCGGTATCGTTCCAGGCAATGCCGCAAGTGCCGAACTCGGTGGGAAAAAACGCGTGGGGCATGCGGCGGAATGTAGGCGCGGGAAACATCGCCTGCAAGCAGGCTTCGCTGGATTCCCGGCGCGAGGGCGTAAATCGGGCGTTTAATTCTCTCCAATGAAGCGCCGGAAGAACTCGTCGAACCGGACGAGCCGGTCGAGACGTTGCTTTGGCTCGCCGCTGCGGTTCAATTCGTGCGTGGCGCGAGGGTAGCGCGCGTACTCAACCTCCCGGCCGAGCTGTTTGAGACTTTTGTAGAGCATCTGGCTTTGCACGACTCCGGTGCGGAAATCGGAGTCACCGTGCTTGATGAGCAGCGGTGTCTTGATATTCGCCACATAGGTGAGGGGCGAATCGCGGTCCAGCACGTAGCGCACTTCTTTCTGCCAGGGATAGCCGCCCCAGTAAAGCGGCAGCAGAAACCACGCATTGCCCTCGCCGTAGAAAGTCGAAAGGTCGTATACACCGCGCTGGGCCACGGCGGCCTTGAAGCGTTGATCGTGTCCGATGATCCACGCGGTCAGGTAACCGCCGTAGGAGCCGCCGGTCAGTACCTGCCGGCTTTTATCGATGTAAGGCTCTTTGGCGGTGAAGCTCGCGGCGGCCAGCACGTCGCTCGCGGGTCCCGTGCCCCAGTCCTTGAAATTGGCGCGTTGGAAATCCTTGCCGTAGCCGCCCGATCCCCGCGGGTTGCAAAACATGATGGCGTAGCCGCGCGCCGCGTAAAACTGCATCTCAAACCAGGTAGTGGCCTCGCTGGGGCCCCACATGAAGGCCGGACCGCCGTGGATATTGACCAGGAGTGGATATTTTTTTGCCGGGTCGAAGCTGGCCGGTTTCACGGTCCAGTAGTCGACGGTCACCCCGTCTTTATTCACCAGGCGGTGCGGTTCGTAGGCGCTGAGCTTACGGTCTTTCAGCCAGCTGCTGTTGTGCGTGGTGAGGGCGCGCACGACCTTGCTGTCAGTTGGGCCCGCATATAACTCCCATGGATTGCCGGGATGAGTGACGACCTGCACCAGAGCGTCGGTGCCGACAGCATAGTCGCGAATGCCCCAGTCGGTCTGCGCAGTGAGCATCTGCGGCCGGGTCTCTTCGGGCGAGACGCGATAGAGGGGAAACCGGCCCCGGTCGGCGGCGGAGAAGTAGATAAATTTGCTGTCGGGAGACCACTTGAGATTGCCGGCCATCCGGTCGAGTTGCGGCGTAAGCAGGCGCGGTGCGCCGCCGCCAGCGGGTATCACGGCCACCACGGCCTGGTCGAAGCTGAATTCGCCTCCGGCGGTCACAGTGTAGGCGATCCACTTGCCGTCGGGCGAGGGCTTGGGCCCGGCATAATTGCAGCCAGCCTCCTCCAGCAGCACCTGGGCGATGCCGGTCGCAATATTGAGGCGATACAGGCTGGTGAAGTGATTGCGATCGGGGTGCTCGTCCAGTTGGCGCGGACCGATGCAGACTATTTCTTTGCCATCAACCAAACACTCGGCGCTGCTGAAACCTTCGTAACCGATGGTGACGGCCTCGGGTTCAGCTCCTTCGCGGGCTTCAACGACATAAAACTGGCTGAAACTGGGTTCGATCTCCAAGTCACCCTCGGCGAGGAAATTCAGCCGATTGGTGACACGTGGATTGCCCTCGGCTTCGTTTTGAGCCAGCCATTCGCGGGTTTCCAGCAATGTGCCATCAGCCTTTGGTAGAGCGAACGATGACTGGCCTGACTTGGCGTCGCTTGATTGGGCGTCCTTGTCTTTGTCCGCGGTTTTCAGGCCCCGGTTGCCCGTATCGTTGGCTTTGCGGCCGGGTTTCTCGAGATTCCACCGGGGCGCGGCCTCCTTGCGGACCGTTTCCAGAGCATCGCGCATCTGCGCGTAGGAAAGCGTACTGGTGAATAGCACCTTGCTGCCGTCAGGCGACCAGTGGGGACTGCTTGCGCCGGTTTCGAGTCTGGTCAGCGGCATCGCCTCGCCCCCGGCGAGCGAGAGCAGGCAAATTTGCGGCTTCTCCTTCTGCACGGTGCGGACAAAGGCAAGGTGGTCACCCTGGGGCGCCCAGACCGGATCGGAGTCACCGGCAGAACCAAAGGTCAACTGGCGTGGCGGGGTTTTGCCGTCTACTGCGGCGAGCCAGAGCTGGGTGCGATATTCCCAATCGTCCTTGACCGCGGGCTTGGGCTCGATTGAGCGAACCACATAGACGACCCAGCGGCCATCGGGTGAAAGTGCCGGGGATTCGACCTGTTTGAGATTGAACAGGTCGGTCGCGGTGATGATTGCGGGAACGACGGCAACATTGGCGCTGCGGGCCGGTGCCGCCCCCATAAGAGAAATCGCGGCCAGAAACAGAGGAAGCAGGCGTGGCATAAGCTTTGCATCGTGCGAAAACTCCTGCTTCTGTCCAAGCGAAACATGCCGCAAAACCGTTTCTACAACACCTTTGACCTGCAGGAGTGGGGCAGCAGCCGGAAGCCCGACTACCGCAGCCCGTTCCAGATCGACCGCGACCGCATCATTCATGCCCACGCCTTCCGCAAGCTGCAGTCCAAGACTCAGGTTTTCCTCTCCGGGGAATACGATTTCTACCGCACCCGGCTGACGCACTCGATGGAGGTCGCCCAGATCGGGCGTTCCATCTGCCATTTCCTCCGGAGCCGCGGCGACCCGTTGAAGGACGATTTTTATATCGATGACGATCTCGTCGAGGCCAGTTGCCTGGCTCACGACATGGGCCATCCGCCGTTCGGCCACTCCGGCGAGCGCACGTTGCAGGAATTGATGAAGCGCCGGGGCGGCTTCGAGGGCAACGCCCAGACCCTGCACCTGCTCTGCGAGACGATGTATCAGAATGAGTCCGGGGTGCGCGGCATCCAGCCGACGCGCGCGCTGCTCGACGGCGTGCTGAAATACAAGAAACTCTACACCGAGTTCGCCACCCCGCCGCTCCATCACTTCATCTACGACTCACAGGCGCCGGTGCGCGAATGGGTGTTCGGCGGCGAAAAAATTCCCGGCGCGCTGATGCGCGACGAGACGCTCAACGACTTCAAGAGTGTCGAATGCCTGATCATGGATTGGGCCGACGACGCGGCCTATTCGCTTAACGACATCGTGGACGGCGTGCGGGCCGGCTTCCTCACGGTCGAGCGGGTGGAGAGCTGGGCCGATGGCGAGACGATCGGCGCGGCCGAGCAACGGCACCTCGACACGCTTTTCGATGCCCTGAAGAAGGACCGGCTGGAAAACACTTTTTCCAAGAAAATCGGTGCCTTCATCCAGGCGTGCCGGCTCAAGCCCCGCGACAATTTTATGGCGGAGAAGACCAACCGCTACAAATACGACCTCGTGGTCGACGAGGCGGCACGCAACGAGGCCAATTTTTTCAAGAAGATGGCCAATGACATTATCTTCGAAAGTCCGCAGCTCGAGCAACTGGAGCACAAGGCGCGCGTGGTGCTCATGGCGCTCTACAATGCCATCTGGGAAAACTACGCCGAGCGCAACGAGCGCATCATCCGCATCCTGCCGGCCAATGTCAGCCGGCTCATCGAGGTCGAAAAGACGCAGGACGGGAAGGCGCGCCGCATCTGTGATTTTCTCTCCGGCCAGACCGACGGCATGGTGGTCCGCACTTACAAGCGGCTTTTCGATCCTGAGTTTGGCAGTTTCCGGGATTTGAACTGAATTTCCGCCGCACACGGCTGTAACGGGCGTCCACAGCCGCGGTTCAGTGTTTCAGAAAGCCCCGGTCGCCGAGCCATTCGACAAATCGCTCAGGCCAGCCGGTGACGGCCAGCGGTCGCGCGCGCACCCCGAAGCCGTGGCCACCGCTGTTGTAGATGTGCAACTCGGCGTTCACTCCGGCCTGCCGCAGCGCCGTAAAAAAGCTGGTAAGTTGCTCGGGCATGCGATCGTCGTAGGTGCAGGCGAGGAAGGCGGGCGGGGTCATTTCTTTGGAAATTTCGGAGTCATGTCCAGTGAGTCCACCGGGATAAATCGGCGCAAAGAAATCAGGTCGCGCTGACTGTTGTTCCACTAGGTCAGCGGCATCAGGACGACCGGCATCATGACGGAGAGCGGCGAGAACGGCGAGTTCGCCACCGGCGGAAAAGCCGAGCACGCCAATTCGCCACGGGTTGATATTCCATTCTGCTGCACGGCTGCGAATCAGCCGGATGGCCCGTTGGGCATCGGCCAGGGCCTGGACCTCGACTTGATATGGCTGCGGTACGCCCTCTGGATTGGAGCCATCGTGGGCCAGCCGGTATTTGAGTACGAAAGCGGCGATGCCGCGCTCCGCCAACCATGAGCCCAGATCGTACCCTTCGCGGTCAATCGTCAGCTGCATGTGGCCGCCACCCGGGGCGATGATGACGGCGCAGCCGGTGGCTCTGTCTTTAGCCGGAAGATACGGAGTGATCGAAGGATTGTGGATATTGGAGATAACAGGGAAGACAATGTCCGGCTCCTGCCGCCAACTGACTTCTTCGGGCTCACCTTTGCGCACCTCGGAGCCGGGAGCGCCGTTGGGCCAGAGGAGAATCGCCGCCGGATGAGCCGGTTCGGCTGGTGGGGCCACGGGAATCGACGGACCATGGGGATCAAGATTGATCGGTCGGATTGGAACGGGGCGTGGTGCGGACAGGGTCGGCATGCCGGCGGCATGAAGCTGGGTGATTGAAAGCATGACGACGAGGAGAAATAGGATGGGTTTGTAAGGGAATGACATTTTGGGGTCGCGTAGAGTGGGAGTTTGGGCGCAGCTGCATCAGTTCAGGGAAGTTCACCGGAGGAAAGCCTGTGGTGATCGGACCGTCATCCTCAAACCGTTGGACGTCTCCCAACGCGCAGCGGGCGTAAAACCGGCGCAACGCTGGCACTATGTTACCATCACTATAATATCAGCTCCCAGTATCCGACGTCGATCCATTGATTGAATTTCCAGCCGACTTCCTTGAACTCGCCGATTTTCTGGAAGCCCAGTTTTTCGTGCAGCGCGACACTCGCCGCGTTGGGCAGGGCCACACCGCCGATGATGCCGTGGATTCCACGCTTCTTCAGGTCGGCGATCAGCGCGGTATAAAGCTGCGTGCCAATCCCACGGCCGGTCGCATCCTTGTCCAGGTAGACGGTTGACTCGACTGAATAACGGTAGGCGCAGCGCGATTTCCATTTCCCGGCATACGCATACCCGAGGATTCTGTCATTTTCGGTACAGACGAACCAGGGAGAGGACTCGAGCACCTCCTCAATGCGCCGGGCCATCTCGGCTGCGCTGATCGGCTCCTCTTCAAACGTCACGATGGTGTTGACGACATAGTGGTTGTAGATGGCGGCGATGGCCGCGGCATCGGCGGTGGTGACGAGGCGCAACATGGATAACGTGATTAAATCTTCTGCAGCATGCCACAAGCCTAAGTCGGCAGTCTAGCCGGCACACCTCTTGATAAAACAGCAACGGCTGCATTCCTGTCTCCCGCGGTTGCAATAGGCGGAATCACCATCAACCGGCAAGTCTGCCGGCTTACAAGTGCACGAGGGACTGACCCGGCGATCCGCTCAAGGCCTGGCTTCCAGCTCGCGAAGATTGGACTCGGCGAGATCCGCCTCTTCGGACCGGCCGGTCTGCCGGGCGAGTGCGGCGACGCGGCGGTACCAGTTCACCGCGGTATCGCGTTGGTTCTGTCGCAGCGAAAGTTCGGCGAGTTTCATTCCCGCGCGGAGGTAGCTGGGCAAGACATCAGGCGTGGTCATGTCGCCGGGGTGCAATTGAATATACAGGGTGTATTGGCCGGCGGCGCCGGGCAGGTCTCCGCCGGTCTCAAGCACCTGGCCCAGGTAGAGGTGCAACTCGCTGTCCTGGGGCGAAAGGCGGAGCGCGGCCTCGAGGCATTCCCGGGCTTTCATCAGGTCGCCGCGCTGCGAAGCAAGCAGGCCGCTGTTGACCAGCACCACGTAGTCGGGAGGGAAAAGGACGTTCATACGGTCGTAGTGAGCCAGCGCGGCCTCCGTGTCGCCCGAGCGAAAGAGGAGTTCGCCGAGCAAATGCTGTGCAGGCGCGTTGCGGGGATTGATGGCGATGGCGTGGCGAAGTTCCTCCATGGCTGCGGCGCTTTTCCCTGCGTCGACCAGTTGCTTGGCCCGTTGAAAATAAACCCGGGTGTCTTGCGGATTGAACAACTGGGCGAGGGCAAACGCCGGTTGCCCGGAGGTTTTCAGGGTCAGCCAAAATTGGGTTTGATCGAGCACGGCGAGTCCGAGCAATGCGGCGGCGAAACCATAGCGCAGGCCACGAGCGCCGGGCGTCGATCCGGCGAGCCAGTGGAGTGGGGAACGGGCCCGGTCGATCTCATGGGCATGGCCGGGTTCGGCCGCGGGTGGGTTGCGGCCGAGCAGCAGGCGCGCGATGCGTCCGTCCCGCAATTTCCAGATGGCCCCGTCGAGGATAAAATGATGCAGGTTCACTAGCGCGGAAAAGATGAAGAAGCTTTCGACCAGATCGTGCCCAAACACGCGGCTGGCCAGCCAGGGGCCGGGAATGAACAGGGCGATGCCTCCCAGGATGAGGACCAGATAATAAGATGTGAACCGGAAGGCCGGAGTCGCGGGGCGTCCGGGGTTCCCCTGTGGCGCCAACGCGGCTTCGCGTTCCCGCCGCGCATAGTAGGTCGTGATCCAGAGGTATTGGGCGCAATGCATGAACGCGAGAATGCCCGCGCTGGAATAGGTGGCGGGGAATTCGTAACTGGTCGTTGCCCGCAGCAATTCCGGCAGCAGGAACCAGAGGAACTGGGTCAGGTACATCGTCAGGGGGCCGGCCATTGCCCGCAGACCGATCTGGCGTACCAGCCGGCCGTGTCCGATGCCGCCCGCGCCGAGATAGACACCCAGGAAAAAGAGTTCGCCGGCGCGCGCCGCAACTTCGGGAATGGGCAGGATGCGGAGGGTCGGCTGACTGTGCGTCGCGGTATTGTGCAGCGCCAAAAACCAGACGGCGTAAGAGGCAAGGTAGGACCACCAGATCAGGTTGCGGTCACGATCCGTCGGCTGGGCCCCGGCGCGACGGGCCAGCATCATGGAGATGCCGTAGTTCTGGCCCGAGTAATGCCACGGGCTCCAGGTGAGATATAAGGTCAGCAGCCACGGAAACAGGGCGGGAGCGAGATGGACCACGAGCGCGGTCAGGATGACGAACACCGTGACGTAGACGGTGAAGAAACGGTAGCGGTTGAAATCCTCCGGTGTGCGGTAGGCGCGGTAAACGGTCGCCATGTAATGCGGTTGGTTGCAGAACACGCCGAGAAAATAGAAGACAAACGACACATGCACGGCATCGCGCTGGCTGAGATAAAATGTCACGGCCAGCAACGGCAGCGACCACGCCCCGCAGCCGATGAGCAAATCGACAGAGGGGCGGAAAATCCACGGATTCGCCGGATGGCGGACGGCGGGGGTGGAAGCACTCATGGGCACGACCTCAGCCAATACGTTGGGGGGCGGGCGCCAGGTTCCCTTTCGCGACCGCTTCATCTATCATCCGCACGGCGTATTCCCAGATGGCCTGCGAGCCGTCGGCGACGTGGGCGTTGCGTGCGAGCACGCGGTCCTGCGTGATGCCATGCTTCTGCCACGCATGGCCGTCCGTCAGGCAATTGAGCAGCATCGGGTGGAAGCGATCGCACGCGCAGGCAAAGCGGGCCTCGGGAGTTTTGCGTTCCTCGAACTCGTCCCACAGCGCGCGGAAATCGGAGGCCTGGTCTGGCGGCAGCAGCCCGAAGATGCGCGTGGCGGCCTTCGCCTCGCGCTCGTGCTGGTCGGCCATGTTTTTCGTGTCGTAGGCGAAGGTGTCGCCCGCGTCGATTTCCACGAGGTCGTGGATGAGCACCATCTTGAGGACGCGGAGGACGTCGAGCGGCTGGTGGTTGGAATGCTCGGCCAGCACGATGATCATGAGCGCGAAGTGCCAGGAGTGCTCGGCGCTGTTCTCGGCGCGGCGGCTTTGGGTGATGATGGTCTGGCGGAAGACCTCCTTGAGTTTGTCCACTTCGGTGATGAAGCCGATCTGGCGGCGGAGGCGTTCGGCAAGGGAGAGGGAAGGGGGCGGCACCACGAAACACACGAAAGACACGAAACGGCCGCAGGGCAATAGCAGTGCGCCAGCGGCGATAGAATGGCGTCGGTCCGGTATCTTGCTTCCGGCCAAATACATGTCGCCGCCATTTGCGAAGTGCCGGGAGATGACTATTCAACAGGCATGCCCAAGCTGCACGATCCTCTCCACCTCGGCGCGCTCACACTGCCGAATCGCATCATCATGGCGCCGCTCACCCGGTGCCGCTCCGGCGCCGGCCGCGTGCCGACCGACCTGATGAAGGAGTATTATGTCCAGCGGGTCTCCGCCAGTCTCATCCTTTCCGAAGCGACCGCGGTCGACCCGATGGGCGTTGGCTATCCCGACACGCCCGGCATCTGGTCGGAAGAGCAGGTGGCAGGCTGGAAGAAAATCACCACCGCGGTTCACGCCACCGGCGGACGAATGTTTTTGCAGCTCTGGCATGTTGGGCGTGTCTCCGATCCGGTTTATCTTAATGGCGCGTTGCCAGTCGCGCCCAGCGCCGTTGCCCCGTCCGGTCATGTGAGCCTGATCCGCCCGCAGAAATCGTTCGTCACGCCGCGCGCCCTCGAGCGTCACGAGATTCCCGGCATCATCGTCGCTTTCCGGCGCGGAGCCGAAAACGCCCAGCGCGCTGGTTTCGACGGCGTCGAGGTGCATGGCGCCAACGGTTACCTGCTCGACCAGTTCTTGCAGGACAGCTCCAATCACCGCACCGACGACTACGGCGGTTCCATCGCGAACCGGGCGCGGCTGCACCTGGAAGTCGCGGAGGCCGCAATCTCGGTCTGGGGCGCCGACCGGGTCGGCATGCACCTGGCCCTGAGGTGCGATTCACACGGAATGGGCGACAGCAACCCGGCGGCGACCTTTGGTTACCTGGCAACCGAACTGGGCAAACGGAAGATCGCGTTTCTTTGCGCGCGCGAGTCTCTCGATGCGCCGCGCATCGGGCCAGAGGTCAAACGCGCGTTCGGTGGCACCTTCATTGCCAACCAGGGCTTCAC
>CAZBLQ010000084.1:0-17010 GCA_964492635.1 uncultured Oleiharenicola sp. | reverse complement strand
GCGCGGTGCATGCCCGCACCAGCCGCGCCGGCCAACTGCGGTTGCTGTTGCTCACGCACAACCTGAATCTCGAGGGGGCACCACTTTTTCTGCTGGAATACGCCACCTACATGGCACGGAAAGCGGGCTTCGGCCTGGAGGTGCTGGCCTCGCAGGACGGACCGCTGCGGCCGGCCTTCGAGGCCCTGGGGGCGCACATCACGCTGATCGACGCCGCGACGATCTATGCGGCCGACAACGAGGAGCTTTTCCACGACCGGCTTGGTGAGATTTCCCATCAGCTCGACTGGGAACACATCGACGTGGTGGTGTGCAACACGCTGGTCAGCTTCTGGGGCGTGCACCTGGCGCAGCGGGCCGGCAAGCCGTCGCTGTTCTACATCCACGAAAGCTCGTCGATCTTCCGGTTCTTCCAGCAAAAGCTGCGACTGGAGATGCACCACCTGGTCGGCGAGGCGTTCGAGCGGACGACCGGGGCGCTCTTTCTCTGCGCCGCGACCCAGGCCTATTACGAGGACCATGACCGGCACGGCAATTTCCGGATTGTGCCGAGCTGGATTAAAATCGACGCAATCGAGGATTTCCGGCGCCGCCACACCCGGGCGGAGCTGCGCAAGAAACACGGGTTCGCGGAAGACGAGGTCGTGATCGCCAACATCGGCACGGTTTGCGAGCGGAAGGGCCAGCATGTTTTTATCCGCGCCGTCGACCATTTCAACCACCACAACCGCGGGCGCGGGCCGTTCCGCTTCGTCATGGTGGGCGCGCGGCCGGGCATCTACCTCGACCTGCTCAAGGGTGACATGGAAAAGCTCAACCTGCCCAACGTAACGATGGTGCCGGAGACACGCGAAGTGTTCGACTTCTTTCTTCTCACCGACCTGTTTGTGTGCACCAGCTACGAGGAGTCGTTCCCACGTGTGGTGATGGAGGCAATGGCTTTCCGCACGCCGATTGTGACGACGGACGTGCATGGCATCGCGGACATGGTGCGGCAGCGCGCCGAGGCGTATCTGGTGAAGGCGGGCGAAGTGGAGGGGCTTTCGCGGATGATGCGGACCTGCCTGGCCAAGGAACGCAGCGGGAAGTCGCTCACGCCGACCGCCTATTCGAAGGCCTTGCGATTTTACGACCACCGCAAAGTGCTGCCCTTCCATGTGGACCTCGCCCGCGAAGCCTGGCTGTCGGGTGGGTGAAAATTCCCGGCGCTAGATCCGGGGCATTTGCTGAGTGGAGCAACTGCAGGGCTGCAGCTTGCCAGCAGGCAGGCCCGGCCCGCGGCGCGGCCCGGCGACAAGCGCCAGCCCTGCATTTACCCTCGACCGAGACTCGAAAAATGCCGCGATGTCGGCTGACGAAAACGTATTCCGCCAAGCACCACTAGCGGGTTCAGGTCGCTTAATTGTCTTACCTTTACGCTGGTCGAAAGAAAGGAACCGGTCAGTCCAACGCCATGCGCCATTGCTTTGCCTCAACACCAACAGTTCCCTGTGGCTATTCTCCGTAAAATCTTAAATTATAAAGTGATGTCTCGTCAGGAACCCGACCTGCTGCCCGCCATCCCCGACCTGCGTGCTATCAGATGACTTTTCGCTTTTTTGCGGAAAAAACATGTGCTAGATGCCTCCATTATTCCCTAAATAAACCCTGCTTACATGGCCGTAGATAAACTCCCACCGCTGCTCCCTCCCTCCGTATCTAAAATCCTTGGCTGGAGCTCGATCTATTTCCTGCTCGCGGTCGGGGCTTTCACTTTCCCGCTCATGCCAGCGCCGGACCTCGATCCCTCCTGGCGCATGGCGCTCGGCTATTTCTTTGAAAACGGCATGCAATTCGGGCGCGACGTTGTGTTCACCTACGGGCCGCTGGGCTTCGTGATGGGAAAGACCTATTCCGGCGTGCAGTTCTGGAGCCTGATCATCGGCCAGCTCGGGCTCGCGCTCATTTCCGCCGCGGTAATTGTCAATCAGGGCCGCCGGTTGAGCGGGCATTCGCGCACGATCTTTTTCATATTCTTTCTGTTTTTTGGCATCACCTACGAGGACGCGTTGCACATGCTCGTCATCGCCTTGCTCGGGTTTGAGCTGCTGCGGATCGGCGGCGAACCGTGGAAACACCGCACCGCCCTTATCGCCGTCATCCTGGCCGTGTATGGGCAGATCAAGTTCACCGATCTCCTGCTCGCCAGCTTCATCGTCCTCCTCGTGCTGGGCTACAATTTGTGGCGGCGGCGGCGGCTGGAGGCCGCCCTGCTTGGTCTTGTTTACATCGGGGCCTTTCTGGGCATCTGGGTCGGCTTTGGCCAGGGCCTCTCGAATCTGCCGGATTATTTTTACGGTTCCTGGCAGATCAGCCAAGGCTACCAGTGGGCCATGGGATTCCCCTCGCCCGTCACGCCCTTGTGGATGGCGCTGGTGATATTGTTTATCCTGGCCGGCTATGTCGGGCTGCATCTGTTCATCAACCCCGACAAGCCGCGAGCCGTGGTCAATGCGCTGCTGCTGACCGCCTACCTGTATCTCAACTGGAAACACGGCTTCGTCCGGGCCGACGGCCATATGATCGGCTTCTTTTTCTGCGCCCTGCTGCCCATCACCGCCTATCCCACCCTGCTGGATGATCCTGACCGCCTCAGCCGATCCCACCGCTGGGTTTTTGCCGGCCTGTTGCTCCTGAGCCTGTGCGGAGTGGAAAATGCCCTGTCGGGCGTGGTCCGGGAGTCACTCGGGATAATGCAGGCCAAGATTTATGGCAATATCTCGTCCGTGATCAAATGGTCGGACACCCGCCAATACTACCGCGACCGTCTGGCCATGGAGCGCAACGCCGCCGACCTTCATCAGACCCGCAAGATTGTCGGCAATGCCCCGCTGGATGTGCTGGGTTTCGAGCAGGGCGTCGCCATCTTCAACAAGTTCAATTACCGGCCGCGCCCCGTAATCCAGAGTTACTCCACTTTTACGCCGGCGCTGACCAAAATGAACGGCGATTTCTTCGCCTCGAACCATGCCCCGGAATATGTCCTTTTGAAGATTCAGGCGATCGACTACCGGCTGCCCACGATGGACGATGCCCAGGTTTTGCTTATCCTCGTGCAGCGTTACAGTTATCTGCGCACGGAAAAAGGCTACCAGCTCTGGAAGCGCAACCCCGGTCCCTTCGACCCGGCCAGCGTTTTACCCCGGCTGCTGCGGACCACAACCGTGGAGGTCAACCGTCCACTGGTGATCAAGGACCTGGCGAGCCAGCCGCTGTGGCTGCGTGCGGACCTCCAGCCGTCATTGCTCGGTTCCCTCCGCAGTTTTCTCTACAAGCCGCCGCAAGTCCGGCTGGATCTTGAGGACAGCGCAGGAAAGCACCACGAATATCTGATGCCCCTGCCCCAGGGTCGCACGGGATTCATCCTCAATCCGATGATCGAGGACATTGTGGACTACATGTATTTCGCCAGCAGCAAACCGCAAAAACTGGTGCACGCCCTCACCCTCAAAATCGACCCCAGTGACGAAAAATATTTCGCCCGCTCGGCCCGCATCGAGTTGTCGGCTCTGCCTTCCGCCAGTTCCGGTGAAGCGTATTTTGCCAGCCAGAACTCGCGGCTCTTCCAGATGTTCAAGACTGTCCCGATCTTTTACGATTCCTACACTCCATTGTCCAAGTCAGTGATCGACGGTATGGAGGTCGCCATCCTGCATGCCCCCAGCCAGATGATCTTTGAGCTGCCCCCTGACGCCAAGACCATCAGCGGCAAATTCGGTCTCATGCCCGGCACCTACCTCGACGGCGGCAAGACCAACGGCGCCGAGTTTATTGTCTACTGGTCCAATGGCTCCAGCCGCGTCGAACTTTACAGGAAATATCTCGATCCCGTGAAGAAGGAGGATGACCGCGGACTGCATGAATTCTCCGCCAAGCTCGAGGGCCTTTCCGGAGGAAAGCTCTATCTTGAAGTCGATCCCGGACCCTTCAAAGATACCGGATGGGACTGGACCGGCTGGACTGACATTCTCATCGAATAAGTCGCGCCGACCGTTCCGCCCCGGTTATGCGCGACTCAAAAATCTCCCCGGCAGGCTGGCTCTGGGCCGGTGGTGCAGCCGGCATCGTTTTCGCCGCCCGCTGCCGGGAAATTCAGCTCTATGGCGGGGAGACTCCCTATCTCGACCAATGGAAGGTGGAAGCACAGGAAATCCTTCTGCCATGGCTGCAAGGCACTTTGTCCTGGAAGGCTTTTTTCGCACCGCATCATGAACACATCCCCGCCTGGACCCGTTTGCTGGCCTGGCTGGAAGCGGTCTGGCTTGGTCGCTGGGATCCACAACTCCAATGCACCATCAACGCGGCGTTTTTCGGCGCTGTCGTTGGAGTCTGGGTTGGATGGCTGAGACGCACGTTTTCCCTGCTGCCAGCGCTGGTCCTCAGCCTGCTGACCCTGGCCCTCGCTGTGTTGCCTCACGGCTGGGAAAACAGCACGTGGGGTTTTCAGTCACACGTGCCGCTCGCTTTGCTGTTCGTTTTTCTGCACGTCCGCGGCTCCTTTGAACGAGTCGCCGGCTCGGCCGGATGGTGGCTGGCGCAGATCGCGGGTCTGGCGGCCTTGTTCACGTTTGGCAGCATGTGGGCCGCCCCCGCCGCCGTCATCCTCACCGCTTGGTGGACCGCCGCGCCGGGCCGCTGGCGCTGGCTCTCGCCGGCCGTGCTGGCCGCTGGCGGACTGGCCATGCTGCTCGCAGCCCGCGCTGTCCAGCCCCACCTCGGAGCGTTCACCTACGGCGCGAATTCCCTGCAGCAGTTTCTTGCTGCATTCCTCGTGCAACTCGGCTGGCCCGCCCAATGGCCCGGAGCAGCGGCCTTGCTTTATCTTCCCACGTTCCTGCTCGCCTTGCATCTCCGGCGCAATCCCCGCGCTGAAAACGCCGACCGGGTCGCGCTCGCACTGGCGCTGTGGGCGGCCGCCCAGGCGGCGGCCTTTGCCTATGGCCGCGGCAGTTACCTGGGTTTCGTCTCCCGTTACGGTGACCTGCTTGCGCTCGGTGTCCTCGCCAACGGGTTTGCCCTGTGCCGACTGCTCTTTCAACCGCGTTCATGGCGTCCACTGTTTGCGTTGGTGGCCTTGGGCTGGTTGGTGGCGGTCGCTCACGGCCTGCAATGGATCAGCACCCACGCCCACACCGCATATTTCCATGAGCGGGCGCCGGTCTGGGCCCTGCTGCGGCGCGATGCGGTGCGGCAATACCTCGCCACCAAGGCCACGGGGCCGCTCTCCACTGAAACCGTGCGCGGCATCCTCTATCCCGATCCCGCCGTTGTCACCACCGTCCTGGATCAACCGGGACTGCGCAAACTTTTGCCCGCCAGCCTCCGCCCTGACGGGGAGCGTGTCCCGGGCGATTACCTCAGTGCCGCGGCGACCCGTCTGAGGGAGTACTGGCCGGCGCTGGCCGCCAGTGGAGTTGTTGTGCTGCTGCTGGGTGGATGGCTGACCGGGCGCGATCATGTCCCCTCTGCGCCCGGCTCACCCGCACGGTCTGGCGACCGGGCGAGGCTTCCTCTGGTGGCTGTACTGTGTGTGGTGGCGGGAGGTCTGATCTTTCTCTGGCCGATGCCGTTTGAATTCCGGCCTGCGCAGCGCTGGGGCCGCATGTTGCAACCGCCGGATGTAGTCACCGGCCTGAGTTTCCTCATCACCACCCCCACCACCTATCCCGTCGACAATCTCACCGGGGGAGCTGCCCTGTGGCCCGAGGATTTCCGCAACACTTTTTACGGAACGCACATCGACGGTCCCGCCTTCACCGGCCGCGCGCAAAGCTCGCCGTTTCCACTCACCTCACCCTGGCTGGTGATCCCCTTTGCCGGATTCCCCGTGAGCGCGGGCAACAGCCTGCGCCTGCAAATCGAAGACCATGCGGGCCATCCGATAGCGGAAATTGCCTGCCCCGGTCCCAATCCCGTCGATATTGATTTCTGGAGCGTCGATGTGCGGGCTTACGCCGGCCAGCAGGCGCGCCTGGTATATTACGACGGACGCAATGACAGCGAAGGCTGGCTCGCGGCCGCCCCACCCCAGCCGGCGCCGGACGCCGATCGGGCCCGCTGGTTGCAACGCAGTTGGAAGCATGAGCGGACAACCGGCGCGCACCGCAGCTTGGGTGTTATTTTCGCGACACTACTTGCCTACACCTTGATCCTGGCCTTTCAGCGGCGGCCGCGTCCGGCCGAAATAAATCATCGTGCCCCGGCCACCCAGCCTTAACCTGTCCGGACTGATTCCATGTCTGACGCCCCTGCTCCCCCGGAACTCACCGTTGTGCTGCCTTGCCTCAACGAGGCGCGGACCATCGCCGGTTGCATTCGTGAAGCCACGTCCGCCATGAACTCGGCCGGAATCGACGGCGAGGTGGTCGTCGCAGACAATGGCAGTACCGACGGCTCGCCAAAGATCGCCGCGGGACTCGGCGCCCGGGTCGTGCCGGTTGCGGAAAAGGGCTACGGTCATGCACTGCGCGCCGGCATCAAGGCAGCCCGCGGCCGGTTCATTATCATGGGCGATGCCGACGGCAGCTACGATTTTTCCCACCTGCCACGCTTCGTCGCCAAACTGCGCGCCGGGTATGATCTCGTCATGGGCAACCGTTTCAAGGGTGGCATCCAGCCAGGCGCCATGCCCTGGAAAAACCGCTACCTCGGCAACCCCATCCTCACTTTCATCGGCCGGCTGTTTTTCCCGGCACCGGTTAGTGACTTCCACTGCGGGCTGCGGGGCTTCTCCGCCGCCGCCTACCAGAAGATGAACCTGCGTACAACCGGCATGGAGTTTGCCTCGGAGATGGTGATCAAATCCGTCATCCTCGGGCTGCGCGTAGCCGAGGTGCCGACCGTGCTGCGACCCGACGGCCGTGACCGGCCGCCTCATCTGCGACCGTGGCGCGATGGCTGGCGGCACCTGCGGTTCATGCTGCTTTTCAGCCCGCGCTGGCTGTTCCTCTATCCCGGACTCCTTTTGATGGCGGGCGGGCTTGCCCTCGGCGCGTTGCTGCTGCGCGGTCCGGTCGCGCTCGGCAGTGTTTATCTGGATATCCATACCTTGCTCTTCGCGGCCTTAAGCGTGCTGATTGGTTTTCAGGCTGTGTCATTCGCGGCCCTGAGCAAATTCTTCGCCATCCGCACCGGGTTGCGTCCACCCGAGGCGAAGTTTGAAGCCTGGCTGCAGCACGCCACGCTTGAACTCGGATTGGTGGCAGGCGTCGCACTGCTCATCGGCGGCCTTTTCCTGTGGCTCGATGTGTTTCTGCTCTGGAGTGGACGCGGCTTTGGCACTTTGCAGCCAGCGCAAACGTTCCGCCTGGTCATCCCGGGCGCTGTTTCACTCGCCCTCGGCTGCCAGCTGATCCTGACGACATTTTTCCTCGGCGTGCTGCGGCTCGATACGCGCATTGACGCCGCATGACTGCTTCCACCGTCCATCGGAACCGGCTGTGGCTAGCCGTTGCCATCACGCTCACTGTCCTCAAGCTCTGGCTCACCCGCGGCCAAGGTGTGTTTGCCCTTGGCAACGCCGGTCACGACGACCGGCTTTTTATCGAGCTTGCCCAGCACCTGATCCGCGGTGAATGGCTCGGCCCCTACAACGAGCTTACCCTCGCCAAAGGCCCTTTCTACCCCCTGTTCATCGCCGCCGTCTTCTCGCTCGGCGTGCCACTGTTCCTGGCCCAACACCTGTTCTATACTGCAGCGTGTGCCCTGTTCGCCCGGGCCTTGCGTCCTGCGGTGGTCTGGCCCGGAGCGCAGCTGGCTGTCTATGCCATGCTGCTCTGGAATCCGATGACCTTCGACGGCTCGAGCATGGGCCGCGTGCTCCGGCAACACGTCTATGGACCGCTTGGCCTCATGATCTTCGCCGCTCTCATTGCGCTGTATCTGCGCCGGGGTGACACCGCGCGCCGTCAGGTCCCGTGGGTTCTGCTGCTCGGTCTGGCGGGGGCCGCCTTTTATCTTACCCGCGAGGAGGTGATCTGGATGGCTCCGAGCGTGCTGCTCCTGGCCGGAGCCTTTCTGTTCGGTGCTTGGAAAATCTCCCGCGCCGCCGCGCAACGCGCCGCCGGCTGGCTCGGGGTGGCCTTCGTCATTGCCGCAATCCCGGTCCTGATCGTCTGTGCCAGGAACAAGCGCCACTACGACTGGTTTGGCACCTGTGAGTTTCGCGCGACGGAATTCCAGGATGCCTATGGTGCCATGCTGCGCGTGAACGTGGGACCGGAGCTGTCCTGCGTACCCGTCACCCGGGAGGCACGCGAGGCCATGGCCGCGGCAAGCCCGGCATTTGCGGAACTGCAAAAACAATTCGAGGCCGGCATCGCCCGCGGCTGGGCCGGTGCTGCAGAATTCTTCACCCACCTGCCACCCGAGCAGGGCCAGATTGGCGGTGGATGGATGGTGTGGGCTTTCCGCGAAGCCGCGGCCAAGGCCGGGTATTATGGCAACGCCGCCCAGGCCCTGTCATTTTATCGCCGGCTGGCGCGCGAACTAAACGCTGCCTGCGACACCGGCCGCCTTCCCGCGGGCCCCGCGCGCAGCGGTTTCCTACCTCCCTGGCGCCCGGAGCAGACCGGCCCGTTCCTGCAGGCGGTCCGTGACTTCGCCGATTTCGTCGTGAGTTTCAGTCGCTTCAGCGCCCGGGCTCCGGGCAGTTCAGGTTCACCCGGGGAATTGCAGATGTTCCGTGATCTCACCCACGAGCGCCTGTCTCCGCCTGATGGCGAATTTGAAACGGCGGGTCCAACCCAATTCGCCCTCAATGACTGGAAAGTCGGGGTGCTGCAGCGGACGGGCAAGGCCTTGCGACCCGTCTTGCTGGGATTGTTCTGGTTAGCCCAGGTTGTCGCGCTGCTTCGAGTTGGGCAGGCCGTCCGGCGGCGGCAATGGACCTACCCGCTGACCGTGGCGGCCGCAGCTTGGGGAGCCTGCGCCGCCTCCGTGCTGATGCATGCCATGATCGAAGCCACCTCTTTTCCCGTCCTGGCCATCTCTTCCTTTGCGCCAATTTATCCCCTGCTCCTCGTCTTCATCATTGCGGTGCTGTGGGATGCGATCTCTGCGTGGATCACTCCGCGGGTCACGCCGGTCCGGACGACGGCCCGCACTGTGCCCGCGCCAACGCCGGCCCCAGCCACGCCCCTGCAACGCGCCCTGCCCTGGCTCGCGGGCCTGGCCGCCCTCGCGCCCTTCCTGATCTGGCACCGCGAATTCCAGAAGCTCTTCTGGTTTGCCGATGATATCTTCCTCCTCGACCAGCTGGCCGAGATGGGCCTTCGCGATTGGACCACCCGGGTTTTCGCGGAGAACTTCGTGCCGCTTTTCAAGGTGCTTTGGGGCGGCGCGGCCCTGACTTTCGACGGCAGCTACGCCGCCATGCTCTGGCTGCTCTGGCTCACGCACGCCCTGAACACCTTCCTGCTGGGCCGGCTCCTGCAACGCGCCGGCTTCCCCTGGTTCGCCGGGCTGGCCACGCAGCTCGTTTTCGCGCTCACCCCGGCCAACCTTGAGACGCTGGGCTGGTCGGTGCAATGGTCCGCCGTACTGGCCACCAGTTTTCTGCTGCTGGCCCTCTGGTGGCACGAACAGCACTGCGACAACTCCCGCGTTTTTTCCTGGCGGCTGCACCTCCCGCTCTTCCTCTTCGCCACGGCCAGCGCCTGTTCTTTTTCGCGGGGCGTGCTCACCGGGGTGGTGCTGGCGCTCGGGCTGCTGCTGCCCGCTCTGGCCTCCCGCGACTGGCTTGCGCTGGCCCGTCGCCTGCCCGGGGCAATCCTCTGCCTTTTGCCCGCGCTGGTGGTGGCCGGCGTGATCATGCTCTATTCCAGCGGCAACCATCAGCAACTGGGCGGCCACTGGGGTGATGTGCTGCAATTTGGTGCCAGTTATTTCCTGCTGAATCCCGGCTACGTTCTCTTGGGGGGAACCTCGCTGCATCCCGGGGTTTTGCTGCTGCTCGGCACCACCAAGATCGGGATGATCACCGCCGCGCTCTTTTTCGCCCGCGGCCGGGTGCGGCAGCTGCTCCTCCTGCTGCTGGCCTATGATTTGGGCAATGCGCTGCTGATCGGCATCGGCCGGTATCACACCGGCTTCCTCGCCTCGCTGAGCTCGCGCTATCAATACAGCTCGCTGCTCGCCACGCTGCCTTTCGCCGCGCTTTTGCTAGCCGTCGCGTTGGACCGTCTGCCGCTGGTCCGCCAGCGAACCTGGGTGGCAGCGGTGCTCATCAGCCTGTTGGCGGGCTACTGTCTCTGGGGTTGGCCGGCTGCGCTGGCGGAATTCACCGGCTGGCGCGGAACGGACATGCGAAAGTTAATGGCCGCTCCTGCGACCACCGATCCGGCGGTCCGTGTTCCCGCCTTGGAATTCATGCACATCGAGCGCGCCAAGGCCTTGCAGCGCGCGTATCATCTGCACTGAGGCCTCAACGCCCTTTTACCGCTATGCTGGCGTGGATGGCCGCCGGTGCGGTCCAATCATTCCAACTCCCATGCCAGCGGATGGCCGCACCGGTGTGATCCACGTTACCGGCCAGACCATCCCGAAAGGCCGCGCGCACGCGCACCAGAACGGCAGTCCCGGCGGCTCCGGGTGTCAGATTGGCCGGCTGCACCACCTTGACCCCGCCCTTGTCGAGGTAGCAGATCGCCCGCCAGGTCTTGCCCCCGTCGACCGAGGCCTCGGCCTGAAGAAAACCGACATGCTCACCCTGCCCGGCATCGGTGCTTGCTGAAATCACCAACCCGACGCTTTCCCCTGCCTTCACACTGCCGGGCGCATCGATCTTTAAAATCCGTTCCACCGCGCTGGCTTCGCCCCAGATTGCCAGCAGGGAGATCAGCAGAATTCGCCGGAGCGGTTTGCGCAATTTGAGACCGGACAAGTTCACGGCCCCATGACACCCTCCGTTTTTGCGGTGGCAAGCGCGATTGCTTACTCTCCTCAATTCCAGATTTTTCCCTTCTGAAATTCGCGCGATTCGCCGGCCGCATCGGTATTATCACCCAAAATCGGCTGGAAACCGGCTCGCCTCCCTGTCTCTCTGGCAACTTCAATCTGACATCATGACCAAGATTTTTTTCGCCACCGGTTCCTCGGGCCAGATTGGAGCGGAAGTCTGCGCGTATCACGCCCCCTGCACCCGTGCCGATTCACCATGAACAGCAAGCCTTCAGCCTCCCCACGCTGGTGGCTCTGGGCCGCCGTGCTGCTGACCGCCTACAAGCTCTGGCTGACCCGCGGTCTGCCGGTTTACGCCATTGGGTCGGCCGCGCATGATGAGCGGCTGTTCCTGCAACTGGCCGAATCCATCGTCCGCGGCGAGTGGCTGGGTGCCTATAGTCAGATGACCCTGGCAAAGGGTTGTTTTTACTCCCTCTTCATTGCCGTCGTCTTCTGGATCGGGCTCCCGTTGACCTTGGCGCAACAGCTCATTTACGCCGGAGCGTGCGCCGCCTTCACCCGGGCCACTGCGCCTTCCATCCGCTCGGGTGCCGCCCGGTTTGTCATCTACGCGTTCCTGCTGTGGAATCCGATGTCATATGAAGCGCACGATCTTGGCCGCGTCATGCGCCAGCATGTTTATACGCCGTTGGGCATGCTGATTTTTGCCGGACTGGTGGCGCTCTACGACCGTCGCAGCGGGAATTTCCGGCGGCAGGCGCCCTGGGCCGTGCTGCTGGGCGTGTCGCTCGGCTGCTTCTGGCTGACGCGCGAGGAAAGCATCTGGCTGGCGCCGAGTGTGGCGTTGCTGGCCGCCGCCTGGATTGTCGGCGCGATCCGCACCACCGCCGAGGCCCGTCGGAACCTGTGGCGGGCAGGATTGACGGTGACCGGCTGTGCGTTGCTGCCCGTCCTGTTGGTCTCGGGACAGAATTACCGCCATTACGGCTGGTTCGGTACGGTCGAGTTTCACGCGCCGGAGTTCAAGGACGCCTACGGTGCCATGGTGCGCGTGAAGATCGGGCCCGACCTTCCTTTCGTTCCGGTCACGCGCCAGGCGCGCGAGGCCATGTATGCCGTCAGCCCCGCCTTCGCCACCCTGCGCCCGTGGCTCGACGGCGACATTGGCACCAAGTGGGCGGAAAAGGAAATTTATCCCGCCACTGAACGCCAGATCCGCGGCGGCTGGCTGGTGTGGGCGTTGCGCGACAGTGTGGTGGCCGCCGGACACGGCCACAATGCCCGCGAAGCCCTGGCTTTTTACCGCCAGATGGCGGATGAGATCAACCGGGCTTGTGACAACGGCCGCCTGCCGGCCCGCTCGCGGCGCAGCGGCTTCGTGCCCGTGTGGCGGGAAGGCCAGACCGCCGAGTTGACGCGGACATTTTTCAGCTTTTTCGATTTTGTCGTCTCCTTCAGATCCTTCAGCGCCTTGCCGCCCCTCAGCACTGGCGACAATGACGAGCTGCAGTTGTTTCGCGACCTGACCCGCGACCGGCTTTCGTCATCCGAGCGGGCCACCAATATTCCCCTCCCCGAGCAGGAGAGGCTCAACGTCCGCAAATTCGGCACCCTGCAGCAGATCGGCTCGTCGCTCCAGCCCGTGTTGCTGGTGATGTTTTTCGTCACCAGCGTTCTGGCGCTCGTGCGCGCCGCGCAGGTCATCCGCAGCCGCCAGTTGACGTATCCCTTCGTGCTCGCCCTCGCGGCTTTCGGCGGCTTCGTCGCCTACCTGCTTGTCAATGCCCTGGTGCAGGTGAGTTCGTTCAACGTCGTCGCGGTTTCCACGTTTGCCCCGATTTACCCCCTGCTGATGATTTTCATGGTAACAGCGATCTGGGATGCCGCCGTTGCCTGGTTGGGAAAATCGTCCACTCCTCAAACTGGGTGATAGCGCCCGGGCTCACTGGAACTCCGGCGAGCCCCAGTGGCTCCAGTCCATTCCGTCGGTCGGGCCGGGCAAAGTCCTCAGAATAATCACCGCGCGACTGCCGTGTTTGGGCAAACTTAGGTCGAAGAACTGCATGCCCCGATCTCCGGGCGTGAGAACCGGGTCCAGATAACGCAGCGCCAGGGTTTCAGCTTTCCCTCCCTCCGTCCACAGTACGGAGAACTCCACCCCGTCGGTCACTTGAGTCCCGCGATAAGTCCCTTCTGGCATGACAAAGGGGATCCGGAAATGCTTTGCCCAAACCGGAACCTGGAAACTGATCGTGCCCTTGGCGTGCACCATATACATCCGTCGATCGTTGATGTTTGCGATCGGCAGACCGACATTTTCCAGGGGACCCTGCACGGTGGGGTCCAGTTTATAGCGTCGCGGCACCTGCCGCTGGAAAACCAGCAGGTGCGCATCGAACTCGATATATTTCCGGCCATAGACCTTGAGCAGTTCGATTTGCGGCAGGTTGTTGAATTCCTTCACCAGCTTATAAGCGCTGCCTTCGTCAAAGAGACGGTGGTTGGAAGTATGCATACTGTTAAACTCGAAGGGACGCAGCACCAGCCAGTCCGGCGAGAGATATTCCACCAGTGAGGCCCAATCCGTGCCGAGCGCGCGGATGGCTTCGACCATGTCCATCGAGGAAAGCCCGGGATAATCGTAGGTCTTCAGGCCGGAGAAATAACCGATGTGACCGAGCGGCTCCATGAATACGGTGTCCGTGGGTTTCGCATTGGCCTTCAGCCACTCGCCTACGCGCCGGCGCACCCCGGTGGCACTGTAGATTTGCTCCAGGGTCATCTCCCGCTCCATCTGATACGTCACCCAGCCTTGCGCGCCAAGCCCGCCCAGCACGACCGCCAGCAACGTGACCTTGAACCCGCGGGACCAGCCCGGTCCGCCCGGCGCGGCGGCCCGACGCTCCGCGGCCGCCAGCAACTGAGCGACCATGCCCCCCAGCGCCACCGCGGCCAGCAGCGCCGGGCCCGGCAGATACCATGGGAAGGGAAAGAAAGGGAAATACGTCAGGTAGACATGCAGGCCGCAAAACGCGAATGAGGCGACGCGGACCTCGGTGCGCCACAGCGGCAGCACCCATTGAAAAGCCAAGAACACCGCCACCGCGCGCGCGGCCGTCACCACCCCCGCGGGCCAGCCGCCAATCTGGAAATAGGACGGCAGAAAGGTCGCTTCCAGTGACGTGGAGCCACTCCACACCGTCCACGGGAAATCGAGCAGCGTCTTCAACACCCCCAAGGTTGATTTCTTATCTTCGAATGACACTCCGCCCTTGGCCGTGATGGTGTGCGGCACCGGCGTGCCGTAGTACCACCAAGCCCAGACCAGCCACGGGAGATACAGCACGGTGCAAAGCGCGCCCGCCCGCAGAAACAGCCCAAGCCACTGCCATCGGGTCAGCCCGGTTCGCTCCGGATCGTTGAAGAGAAACACCCCCGCGGCCAGCAGCCCCACGTAGAGAAAACTGTCGGGCCGGGTCCACATCAGTCCCGCCCAAGCCACGCCGAGATGCTGCCATCGCCAACGCCGGCACACGAGCATCGCCCAAAGCGTGTAGGTGATAAAGAGCAGGAGAAATCCCGTTTCCATGCCATTGGTGGAAAAATCGATGCTTTTGGCATCCAGCACGGCAAACCCCACGAGGGCTGCCGCCGCCCACCCGCCATACTGATAGCGCCGCGCCACAACGCAGAGCAGAACAGCCGCCCCGGCAAACGCCGCGCAACTCCACAAACGGAACAACCACAATGCCGCCTCATCCGAGGCGTGGCCCGTCAGCTCAATCGCCGCCGCCGGCAGCAGCACCCCGAGCGGCGAGGTGAACGTGTGCAGACGCTCCCCCTGATTGAAGACCAAGCCATGGCCGGTCGCCAGATTCTTGCTCGAACGATATGTGATGTAATAGTCCTCCCACACATGGTTGGTCGCCAGCGCCCACGCCAAGGCCAGTAGAAAGGCGGCCGCAAAAACCGTCACGCCCGGCCGGGTGTTCAAACTTTTGGTGATATCCATGAATGTTTCAGATTTAAGACAAACCAGACCGTGAAATCCGCCAGCGTCGAGGCTGCAAATTGCCCTAACTGCTAGCCTTGTCGCGCCGGATGAGAATCAGCTGGAAATGCAAAATCCCGTCTGTATGAGTGCAAGTTCTTTTCATGGCCAAGACGATTCTAGTCACCGGTTCCTCGGGCCTCATCGGCTCGGAAGTGTGTGTTTATTTCGCCGCGCAGGGTTACAAGGTCCACGGCGTGGATAACAACCAGCGCGCGATCTTTTTCGGTCCGCAGGGTGACACCCGCTGGAACCAGCAGCGCCTGCTCAAGGAGCTTAAGGGATTCGAGCATCACGAGCTTGATATCCGCGACCGATCCGGCGTCCTGGCCCTCGTCAAGTCGGTGCAACCCTCCGTCATCGTCCATACCGCCGCCCAGCCCTCGCACGACCGCGCCGCCGCCATCCCGTTCGACGACTTCGACACCAACGCCGGCGGCACGCTCAACCTGCTCGAGGCCGCCCGTCAGGCCTGCCCGGAGTCGCCCTTCGTGCACATGAGCACGAACAAGGTTTATGGCGATGCGCCCAATTCCATCAAGCTGGTCGAACTCGCGACCCGCTGGGATTACGCCGACGCCACCTATGCCCACGGCATCCCGGAAACTTTCACCATCGACCAGTCGAAGCATTCACTTTTCGGCGCTTCCAAGGTTGCCGCCGATGTCATGGTGCAGGAATACGGCCGCTACTTCGGCCTGCCCACCTGCGCGTTGCGTGGCGGCTGCCTCACCGGCCCCAACCACAGCGGCGTAGAGCTGCACGGCTTTCTCTCTTACCTCGTGAAGTGCAATCTCGAGGGCAAGGAGTACCGCGTCTTCGGCTACAAGGGCAAGCAGGTGCGCGACAACATCCACTCGCTCGACGTCGCCCGCTTCATGGCCGCCTTCATCGCGGCCCCGCGCGCCGGTGAAGTCTACAATCTCGGCGGCGGCAAGGCCAACAGCACCTCCATTCTCGAAGCTTTCAAGATCACGGAAAAATTCACCGGCCGGGCGCAGGTTCATACCTACGTTGAGCAGAACCGTGCCGGTGACCACATCTGCTATTATTCGGACCTGCGGAAAATGCGCGCCCATTACCCCAAGTGGGACATCACGCAATCGCTTGAGGAAACCATCCGCCAGATCGTCGCGGCATGGAAGACCCGTAACAAATCCCTGTGACAGTTCGCAGCCCACTGTCAGTCAAATCAGGGCAACCTCAACCTGACCCCTTTTGCTCGGCTCCGCTCAACTGCCTCATCGGCTTCTTCCCAATATCCCCACTGCGCGTACAGTTCCGCTGTAGCGCAATACAACGATGAATCGAACGGATTGCGGTGCAATCCTTGCACTAGTACCTGCAGATTTGCTAACGAGGGCTTTGCTGCGGAGTGCGACCAAGTGTCTGCGATGAGGAGGTAACCCCCGACATCGAGGTTCCAATTCTTGATCACGGTAAAGAGCGGGGTCAAAATGGCTGCAACTTGGGTAGGGCTAAATTTACCATTATCGCTGGCCGGCTTTGCCAACGCGGCGGCGCGGTTCAACTGAGCGAGGGCAACATAGGCGGCAGGGCGAGGGGTTTTGGCCTGGATTGTTGCTTCGAGCAAAACGCGCGCAGAGGTTGAATCGCCAATATCGAAATAATAAAGACCATAAACTGCGAGAAGACGTGGATCGTGAATTTTGCTGGGAGATATGACCACCGACTTCTCAACGGCCTCGGTATTTTGCGAAGCGTGTTCGCGAGGCTCATGCTGAGCGTCTTTTGGAGGCAGCAGACGAACTGAAGATGAGAGGTCGTTGTCGTCTCGAAAGGCGCGCTCCAAGACGTGGCCCGCAGCCCGCAGATACGCATCACGCTCCGCGGAACGAGTGCCTGGCAAGGAAGCGGCATGCATCCGCAGCCAATCACCAACGATTCTGCCGATTTCATCTGCGGTTGCTGCACGAATGGACGTCACCGGATCGTCAGGCGACCACCCTTGCATCGCCTGTGGGTTTAGGATGAAGGGTTCCTGGGCAGTTGTGACC
>CAZBLQ010000083.1:7925-17090 GCA_964492635.1 uncultured Oleiharenicola sp. | reverse complement strand
CAAAAACACTGGCTAGCTGGCACCTCGGATGCTAGGCAACCGGTCATGCCCTTGACCCGCTTTGCCGTTCCGCCCCTGCACACTATCACCCGCACCCTCGCCGCCGTGGCGATGGGCCGCACGGCCCCCGATCTCGTCATCACCGGCGCCCGCGTGCTTTCCACCTATACCGAGCGAGTCCACGAAGGACGGGAAATCTGGCTTAAGTCCGGCCGCATCGCCGCCGTCAAGCCCGCCGGCACCTTCAAGCCGGTCAAAGGCGCCAAGACCAAAATCTACGACGCCAAGGGCGGCATCCTCGCGCCGGGGCTGGTCGATCCGCACATCCATATTGAAAGCTCGATGATGACCGCCTGCGCCTACGCCGAACCCGCGTTGCTCAACGGCACGACCACGATATTTTGCGACAGCCATGAGATCGGCAATGTCTGCGATGCCGCCGGCATCGAATGGATGCTGGCCGACGCCCGGCAGGCTCCGCTCAACATCTTTCTCACCGTGCCCAGCACCGTGCCTGCCACCTCCGCGCATTTCGAGACCGCCGGCGGCGATCTGACCGCAAAGAAAATTGGCCGGCTGTTTGACAAGTGGCCCGAGGCCGTCGCCCTCGGCGAGAAAATGGACTTCGTGCAGGTCGCGATGGGCGACGAGCGCAGCCACGCCATCCTCGCCGCGGCCTTGAAACGCGGCCGGCCCGTCAGCGGCCACATCTACGGCCGCGAATTTGTCACCGCCGGCGCCGCCAGCGGCATCAGCGACACCCACGAGGCGATCGACCGGGAGATCGCCAACGATTTTCTGGAGAACGGCGTGTGGGTGTTCCTGCGCGGCGGCCCGCCGACCACGCCGTGGCATTCGCTGCCGCAGGCGATCAAGGCCGTGACGGAACTCGGCGCCAGCCCGAAGCGCGTCTGCGTCTGCACCGATGATCGCGACGCCGACGATCTTTTCCTCTTCGGCTTGGACTGGGTCGTGCGCGAGGCGGTGCAGCACGGCATGAACATCACCACGGCGTGGAGCATGGGTTCGCTGCACCCCGCCACGCGCTATGCCATGGATGGCGAGATCGGCGGCCTCGCCCCTGCGCGCCGGGCGGACATCGTGCTGCTCAACGACGCGCTCGAACCGCAATGCACCTGGTACGGCGGCGAACTGGTGGTCGAGAACCGCCGGGTTACACCTCTGCTGGAGAAAGCACTGACCAAACGCTACCGCTACCCTCGCGCCGCCTACCAGACGGTCAAGGTTGCGCCCAAGCTCAAACTTACGCCGGCGGTTCCCACCGGGCCGGTCACCGCCAACGTCATCCGCACCGCGCTGCCGGGCATCATCCTGTTCCACGACAAGGTTGCGCTGGCGCCCGTCGTCGGCGACATGTGGACGAGTTTGTTCGCGAAGCACAATCTCTGTTTCGTCACCATCGTCGAACGGCACGGCAAGAGCGGCGCGGTGGCTCACGGGCTGTTGAAGGACTTCGGCCTGCGCGCCGGGGCGGTCGGCAGCTCGGTCGGGCACGATGCCCACAACATCATTCTCGCCGGCACCAACGAGGCCGACCTGCAGCTCGCGTTGAAAACCATCAAGGCGATGCGGGGCGGTGTCTGTGTCGTCCGCGACGGCCGCGTCGTGGCCAAGGTGGCGCTGCCGGTGGCCGGGCTTATTTCGGACAAACGCGCCCGCGTCGTGGCGGCGGAGTCAACCACGTTGAAACGCGCCTGGAGCGAAGCCGGCTGCACCCTGCCCTACATGGGCTTCAACCTGATTCCCCTCTCGGTGATTCCCGAGATACGCATCACCGACAAAGGGCTCGTGACCGTCCCCGGCATGCAGATCCTGCCGCTCTTCGAGCCGACTGCTTGAAATTGAGTACCGGTCAGTAAGTTAGGCTACAACTTCACTATAAACTTACCGTCTTCGTCTATAACCTTGTTCTCGACGATCCACCGCCAAGGCTCATCCACAGTTTTTCTAGTCAGCTCTGTGCCGACCGGTTGATCACACAAAATCTTGAGGCTCTCGTCAGCGGCAATCATTCGGTCTAGAGGTCAAAGCACATAGTTTTTCGGGTCGTTCGCGTACGCTTCTGACTCTGTACCGCTCGCAACAATCCATCCGCTGTCGGCAACATTATTGCTCTTTTCGCGAACGGCGTGTCTGACGGGAAGGCGATCTGGTCCGATGCAAAGTTTCGAGCACACGATTAGCAGGCCGTGCTGAGCAAGCTGCCGCTGATGAAATGAAGCATCATCTTGGTCTTTGCGGGGAGTGCGAGATGAAGTTCCAAATAGTGATTTGAACCACTTAATCATGTCTTGCCATGAAAAGAGAGCTGCCAAACCGCAGGGAATCAACCTTCGAGTTTAGGAGATTGGCTAACCATCGCGGCATAAAGCCGCTCCCACTTTCAACCAAGCCGCAGCCAGCAGCGCATGCCGCCGATGACGATCGCGAGCGAGAGCAGCGAGCTGACCGGCATCATGATGGCGGCGATGAGCGGATTCATGTGGCCGGTGGCGGCGAGGCCGACGGCGATGACATTGTAGGCGATGGAAAACACCAGCAGCCACCACTGCGTGCGACGCCGGGCCTCGTTCACCTCGAAGAGGCGGCGGATGCCGGCCAGACCGTGGCCCAGGTAATAAAAATCGGCTTTCCCCTCGAGCACGCCGCGGTGGATGACCGGTGTGCCCCGCGCGAACGCGGCGTCAAACGCCAGGCTGTCGTTGGCGCCATCCCCCAGCATCAAAGTGTCGCGCACGTCCATTTTCTTGATCCAGTCCGCCTTCTCCTGTGGCGTAACGCCGGCAATCGCGCGTTGGAGCGGGAGACCGAGGGCACCGGCCATCAGCTCGACCTTGGGCCGGTGGTCGCCGCTGAGAATGTAGCTTTCAAGTCCGCGTGCCCGCAGGGCGTCAATCTCCTTGCGTGCATCGGGCCGCACCGCATCGGTGAACTGGAAACGCGCGAGCACGACGCCATCGCAGGCGAATTCCGTGTCGTGATCCTCGGTGAGGAACGCCGGCATATTGCTGCCGCGCCAGCCGGGCCGACCGAGTGACCAGAGTCCGTCCGCGCCACGGAGCGCGACGCCGAAGCCGGGACTTTCCTCGAACGCTCCCACGGGTTCGGCGCCGGCCGGAAGGTTCAGGGCGAGGAGATTTTCATGCAGACACTGGCAGACCGGATGGGCGTTGTCTCGCACCAGGGCCGCGAGGGCTGCCCGTGCGACCGGGCTCAGCACCGACAGCGCCGTCGGATTGACCAGCGCGGGAGTCTCGAGGGTCAGCGTGCCGGTCTTGTCGAAAATGATTTTGCGAATTCGGGCCAGACGCGGCCACAGGTCGGCCTCGCGCACAAACACGCCCGAACGGCGGAGGGCCACCGCCGCCATCTCGTCCGCCAGCGGAAACGCCAGCCCGATGGCGCACGGACAGGAAACCACCAGCACGGCCGTCACCACCGACCAGGTGAGCGCCGCGTCGTGCGAAGCATACCACCAGCCGAGCCCGGTGGCCGTGGCGATGACAAAGATGGCGATGAGATAACCGCTGATGACGCGCTCAAGAAACTTGTGCCGGTAGGTATCGCGCTCCGCCGGACGCAGCAGCCGGGCGAGCAGCGAGCCGCTCCACGGCTGCACCGCGCGCAGACGGATTTCAAACCGGCCGAGATTGACCGCGCCCGCCGGCACGCGCTGGCCCATGCGGCCGGTGCGCGGGGCGGCCTCGCCGGTGATCCACGCCGTGCCGAGCGTGGCCGCGGCCGTCTCCAACTGGGCCTCGACTGGCACGATCTGGCCGGCGCGCACTTCAAAGATGTCGCCCGGGCGGAGATTCTCCACCGGCTGCTCGACCGGGCCGCCTTCCGCCGGCCACACCCGCACGCGGTGCGGGCGCGCCTGCGAGCTGAGCAGCCGGCGGCGGTTGCGCTCGACCGCGACCACCTGCGCCCAGCGACCCACCAGCATGAGGAGGATGAACGCCGCGACAAAATCAAAGTAGACGAACGACCCGCGCCCGGTCAGCCAGCCGTAGAGCGAACCGAGGTAGGCGCCAAGGATGCCCACCGCGATGGGCAGGTCGATGTGCATGACGCCGTCGCGCAACGCCCGCACGGCGCGGTTGAGAAAGTAACTGCCGCCGGTGAGCAGGCTGAGCGTGGCGAACCCGAGGGAGAGCGTCCCGAAGAGACCCGCGTAGCGATACGTCGCCGCCATGCCGAAATAGACCGGCAGGGTGAAAAGCATGACGTTCATCGAAAAGGCCGTGCACAGGCCGATGCGTCCGATGAGCCGCCGGCTCTCGGGCACGGCGGGCTCCTCGCCCGGCGGGCCGGCGAGGTAGCTGAATGACTGCAGCAAACGGGCAAAGGCCGGGGCGTCGAAGCGGCCCCGCTCCCAGCGCAGCCGCATGCGGCCGAGTTGCGCGTCGGTCTCGATGTCCAGCGCGCCCGGCTGCTGGTGGAAAATTTTCTCGATCAGCCAGACGCAGGCGGCGCACGAAATGCCCTGCACCTCCAGCGTCAGCTCCGGGACATTGTCTCTCAAGCCCGTCCGGCCTGTCCGCCTTAGCCGTAAAGATGTATTCGGGTGGGCGTCGATGTCCCCATCGACGCCTGTCGCCGATGTGGAAATCGGCGACCACCCCACTTTTTCCGCTGCTGCCTGCAACTCCGCCAGCCACGCGTAATCGCGCGGCTGGAAAACCGCCTGGTCCGCCGGAGCGATGACGGAATCCTTGATGCGGTAATAACCCTCGAGGCCGTGTTCGTGGACGAGCCGGTGGACATAGCCGCAGCCGGCACAGCAAAAGCCGGCCTCACAGGCCGCCGCCGTGACGAGCGGCACCCCGCAGTGAAGACAATGGTGGACGGGAGCCCGTCCGGCAGCACGCAGTCCACGCACTCGCACCGCCGGACCATTGCTCCCATCCACCAAATTGATTGGGGGCGGCCGGCTCATGCCGCCCGCGCCCCGTCGCAAAGATATTGGTGGACGGGAGGGAAACCAGCGGCACGTAGTCCACGCATTCGCACCACCGGGCTCACACTCCCGTTCACCAAATTGACCGGCGTCGGCTGGCCCAGACCGGCCACACCCCGCTGCAAAGATAATGGTGGACGAGAGCGGAGCCGGCGGCGCGCAGTCCACGCACTCACACCGTCACAGCTCACACTCCCGTACACCAAATTGTCCGGGACCGGCTGACTCAGGCCAGCTTCACCCCGTGTTAAAGATAATGGTGGACGGGAGCGGAGCCGGTGGCACGCAGTCCACGCACTCGCACCATCACGACTCTCACCCCCGTTCACCAAATTGTTATTTGTGGGCGGGGTGCCCTCACCCCGCAATCGAGCACTTGCTTCGTCGGGTGAGGGCACCCGGCCCACAGAAGATTTTGTCGCAACCAGACTGCAGCCAGTCAGACCACTCGATAAAGATAATGGTGGACGGGAGCGGATCCGGCGGCACGTAGTCCACGCACTCGCACCGCTGTAACTCACGCTCCCGTTCACCAAATTGTCCGGGATCGACCAACTCAAGCCGGTCAAACCCCGTGATAAAGATAATGGTGGACGGGAGCGGAGTTGGCAGCACGTAGTCCACGCACTCGCGCCACCGGGTATCACACTCCCGTTCACCAAATTGTTTCTTGCCGGCGGGCGGCTCACTTCCCGCGGGCCGGCCCCGGCCTTACCGGATGAATTCACCCGGGCCACCGATAAAATTATTGCGTGAGCATTCATGTCAGAAGCACACGAAGTCGGTTGCCCCCGGCCCGGCGAAACCGAGCGTGGCGCGCAGGCGCCAGGAAATCACCAGCGCCGCGGCGAGGGCCAGGGTCGTCTGCGCCCGGCCGAGCCAGACCGGACCGAGCTTGAGGCGCAGCCAGTGGTAGTTCGTCTGGGCGAACCACAGCAGCGGCACCGTGCCAAGACCGAACGCGAGGAGGGTTTCCGCACCGCGCAGGGCGGTGCCGGAGAGCAGCGCCAGCGTCAGCAGAAAATAAAGCGGGCCGCAGGGCAGCAGGGGCGTGGCGAAACCGAGCGTGGCCGTCGCGTGCAGCCGCGAGCGACCGCGCAGGCGCACCACCAGCCAGCCGTAGGCGCGGCCGAGCAGCGGCAGGCGCGGCAGGCGCTGGTCGAAGCGCACGGCCACCGCGAGAAAGAAGAGCACGAGCAACCAGGGCAGGTAGCGCAGGGTGCTTTCGCCCATAAACGCCAGGGGCAGCCGCCCCACTCCGCCGGCCAGCGCACCGAGGAGCCCGTAGCCGGCCAGCCGCGACACATGATATACCGAGCTGACCGTCTGTGCGTCGACGCGCTCGGCCTGCGCCGGCATGACGGCGCAGGCCAGCGGACCGCACATACCCGCGCAGTGGAGGCTGGTGACAAGTCCGGCGAGAAAGGCGGTGCCGGGTCCGGTGATGCCTGCGAGTTCCATGGTCAGGGTTTTCCGGGTTGAGCGGGAACAGGAATCTCTGCAATCCGGGCGCGGCGCGAGGCCACGACCACCGCCGTCCAGCCGGCGAGCAGGAAGAGGAACAACGCGGTGACACCGAGCCACATTTTGCGCGCCGTGATTTTATCGGCTGATGCCTTTTTCACGGTCTTCCTCCTTGAGAAGCTGGGGGTCGGGGCCGAGGAACTCGACCTCACGGGTGATGTTGTACCGGCCGGCTTCGTCGCGCACGTGCACGTTGAACTTGAACGGTCCGGAGTAATGCTTGCGGTCGATGACGAGCACCAGCGGCGTCATTTGTTCGGCCATGGCGGCGACGGCGAGCGGGGTGTCGAATCCGCTGTGCCTCGCCCCCGCCTGCGCGCCCTCGATGGCCAGGGTGAACGTGGCGGTGTCGGCGCGCTTGTTGAGCACGCGCACGAGGAACTGGTTGCGGACGCTGTCGCGGTCCACGAAGTAGGCCGCGCCGCCCATGCGGAAAACGGTGAACGTGGCGGGCTTGACCGTGGAAAAGGCGAAGGTAGCCACGGTCGCGCCGATGCACAGGAGAACGCCGTAGACAATCGTGCGCGGACGCACCCAGCGGGTCACGCCGCCGGTCAGGCCGGCGAGCGAATCATAGCGGATGAGGCCGGTGGCGCGCTTCACCCGGGTCATGACCTCGTCGCAGGCGTCGATGCACGCCGCGCAACCGATGCACTCCATCTGCAGGCCGTGGCGGATGTCGATGCCCGTCGGGCAGACCTGCACGCAGCGGTTGCAGGCGATGCAAGCCCCCGCCTCCGGGGTGCCGAGTTTCCCGCGCGGCTCCCCGCGCTGCACATCATAGCCGATGACCAGCGAGTGCTCGTCGGTCAGCGCGGACTGCAGCCGGCCATAGGGGCAGATGACGATGCAGAGCTGTTCGCGGAACCAGGCAAAATTGAAATACAGGACGCCGGCGGCCAGGAAGACGAAGGCGAAGGCCGTCCAATGCTCGCCCGGCGCATTGTGCATGAAGCTCCACAAGTCGGGGATCGAAACAAAATACGCCAGGAACAGGTGGGTGATCGCAAGGGAAGCGACGAAAAAGAGGAGATGTTTCAGTCCGCGCCGCATGGTTTTGAGCGCGGTCCAAGGTGCCGCGTCCAGCGCGCGCCGCTGCAGGGCGTCGCCCTCGAGGAAACGCTCGATCCGGCGGTAGACGTGTTCGAGGAAAACCGTCTGAGGGCAGGCCCAGCCGCACCAGATGCGGCCGAGCAGCGCCGTGACGAAGAACAGCGAGAAGCCGACCCCGGTGACGAGGAAGAACAGCAGCCACATGTCCTGCGCGGCCAGGGTCCAGCCGAAGAGGTGGAAACGACGGTGGGCGATGTCGAGGAAGACCGCGGGGTAGCCGTTGACCGGCACCCACGGCAGCACGAAGTACAGGACGATGAGCGCCCAGCCGCTGAGCCGGCGCCAGAACAGGAAGCGACCCGGCGCATCGGCGGGATGCAGGAAGTAGCGCGAACCGTCGTCATTGATGGTCGTGACCGAATCACGCGTCGGCGCATGCCGGAAGGGCACCGCCGAGTGACGCGGCGCGGGCGGCTTGGGAAAGGGCACGATGTTTTTCAGGTCGGTCATCCAGCGGAGTGGCAGGGGCGCGGTCAGTTGCCGGGCATGACGGGAGCGGAGGGAATAAAGCTCGTCTGAACCTCGATCGGTTCACCGGGAGTGTGGTAGCTGAGCACGTAGGCGACGACCTCGGCGGTCTTCTTGGAGCCGAGCACGGGGCCCCAGGTCGGCATGCCCTTCGCGGGGACGCCGTTGGTGACCGTCTGGTAGATTTCCTTGGGTGTGCCGCCATGGAGCCACAAATGGTCAATGAGATTCGGCCCGACGGCGCCGGTGAGGTTGACCGTGTGGCAGGTGGCGCAAAGGGAGTTGAAGGTGGCCCGGCCGGAGTCGACGAACACGGCGTTCCTGCTCATCTCCCAGAATTTCTTGTCGTTGGTGACGTCAAAGGCGGACGACATCCGGGCGGCGGCGATTTGCGTCATGGCCATGTCCACCTGCGCGCCGTCGGAGGGGACGACGCGGGCGATCTGGTAGACAAACCAGTAGACGATGGCGAACGCGATCGCCCCGTAGAGGGTGTTGAGCCACCAGTTCGGCAGACGCTGGTCGAACTCCTGGATGCCGTCAAAGGTGTGCGGCCGGACTTTCGGCTCCTCCGATTGCGGATTCATGGCGGCGGGATTGATTACTCCTTCTCGAGGGGCAGCCGGGCGAGGCGTTCGGCCTGCGTGGAACTCATCGCGGTGGCGCGCCAGGCGGCGACGATGTAGACCATCGAGGCGACCAATAGCGCCACGACGGGGAATATAAGCTGCCAGTCTTCGTAGATGATGCGGTGGATCATGGGATGGGTGGGTTGAAGTTTATTTGGCCGCGACCGGGGTCGGGACGGGGGTGAATTTGCCGAGGCGCTGGAGATAGGAGATGAGCGCCACGATTTCCTTGTCGGGCGCGACGTACCGGCCCTGGGCCTGCAGGTCCTTGGCGATCTGCTTGGCCTGTTCCCGGGCGAGGGTGTCGATCGTGGCCGGCGACCACGACGGGAAGGGCACGCCGAGCAGGCGCTGCACGCGGATCTTGCTGGAGAGCGAAGCATAGTCGGTCGTGCTCTCGAAGAGCCACGGGTAGGTGGGCATGTTGGAGCCGACGGAAATGGCCCGCGG
>CAZBLQ010000083.1:0-7825 GCA_964492635.1 uncultured Oleiharenicola sp. | reverse complement strand
GTGCCGTTGACCGGCGCCGCGCCGCGGATGGTGCGCAGAAGGTTGTAGGCCATGAGGAGGAAGCCCGTGAGGTAGAGCACGCCGCCCGCGACGCGCAGCAGCATGAGCGGACGGATGGCGGTGAGGGTGTCGAGGAAGTTGGGATACTTCAGGATGGTGCCGCCCTCGGCGGTGTCGTTGAGCATGAGGCCCTGGGTGATGCCCGAGGCCCACATCGCGGCGACGTAAAGGAGGATGCCGGTCATCCCGATCCAGAAATGCAGGTTGGCGAGCGGGACGGAGTGCAGCTTTCTGTTCCAGAGGCGCGGGGCGAGCCAGTAGAACATGCCGGCCGCCATGAAGCCGTTCCAGCCAAGCGTCCCGGCGTGCACATGGGCGATGATCCAGTCGGTGTAGTGCGCGAGGGCATTGACGGACTTGATGGCGAGCAACGGGCCTTCGAACGTGGACATGCCGTAGAAGGTCACGCCGGCGACGAAGAACTTGACCACGGGATCGGTGCGGAGCTTGTCCCAGGCGCCGCGGAGCGTGAGCAGGCCGTTGAGCATGCCACCCCAGGAAGGCGCCCAGAGCATGAGCGAGAAGGTCATGCCGAGGAGCTGGAGCCAGTTGGGCAGCGCGGTGTTGAGCAGATGGTGCGGACCGGCCCAGATGTAGACGAACACCAGCGACCAGAAGTGGATGACCGAAAGCCGGTAGGAATAAATCGGCCGCTCGACCGCCTTCGGCAGAAAATAGTACATGATGCCCAAAATCGGCGTGGTCAGAAAGAAGGCCACGGCGTTGTGCCCGTACCACCACTGGACGAGGGCGTCCTGTGCGCCGCCGAACACGCCGTAGCTGTGCAGCAGGCTGGTCGGGATCGAGAGGTGGTTAACGATGTAAAGCATCGCCACGGTGATGATGGTCGCGATGTAGAACCAGAGGGCGACGTACAGCGCCTTCTCGTTGCGCCGGGCGAGCGTCCAGAAAAAATTCACGGCAAACACGACCCAGATGCCGGCGACCGCGAGGTTGATCGGCCAGATCAGCTCGGCGTATTCCTTGCCCCGGGTCAGGCCGAGGGGAAGCGTGATGGCGGCGGCCACGATGATCAGCTGCCAGCCCCAGAAATGCAGCGCGGAGAGAAAGTCGCTCGCGAGGCGAGCCTTGGCCAGGCGCTGCGTTGAGTAATAGATGCCGGCGAACATCATGTTGCCGACGAACGCGAAGATGACCGCGTTGGTGTGCAGCGGCCGCAGCCGCCCGAACGTCAGGAACGACGTGGCGAAGTTGGCCTGCCAGAAATTCAGCTGGGTGGCGATGATAACACCGACGAGCATGCCGACGGCGCCCCACAGAACGGAGGCCAGCATGAACTGGCGCACGACCTTGTCGTTGAATTCGATGGTGGTTTTTTGACCTGTCATTGGTGGATGGCGTGGAAAATTCAGCGGAGCGGAGCGCCGGCGGCCTCCCGCAGGCAGTGGGTGCAGGGCGGACGGACGCCGCGCTGGCCCTCCTTCGCCAAGGCTTCGGAGGGCAGGCAGCCACAAGTCGAATGGTTGTCGGCGTGGGTAGAACCCGGCCTCGGGACGGGTTCTGAGCGCGCCCGGAGTTCGCGCTCCACCGGCGTGGCATTACCAACGAGACGGGGTTGTTCGTCAGCCAGGGGCAGAAGCGAATCGCGCTCGGCGCTGGCGAAATGACGGTGGCAGTGTTCCCGCAGGAACAGGGCGACAAAGAAAAAAACCAGCCCAAGGCTGAAGAAGACCGTGATGGGTATGACAGACATGCGTGGATTGAACTGGGTAAAGTCTAGCCAAACACCCGCGGCGCAGCTCCGCGCATCTTGGCCATCCGTGCGCAGTTTTTGCGGGCGGCCCGGCCCCGCGCCGCCGCGCTGTACGTCAGCAGCTCCCGGGCGGTCAGCCAGAGATCCAGATCACGGCCGGAGGGGCAGCCCAGTTCCTTCCACAGAAAATAGGCGCATTTCTGAACATCCTCTTCACGGATTTCGAAGGGGTTAGTGCCGGTAATCGGGCGGGTTTTCATGCTGGATCTCCTTGGATCCACCCAAGCTAGCACCCTGCGGGCGCACCGGCTTCGCAGCGCTTGTTCATTTCCACGCACCAGTTGGTTGTCTGGTTGGCAAAGAATGACTACTGATGCGCAATCGATGCAGTGCTGCAACCGCCCCCTCGTGGCAATATGCCCGCGTGGATGATGGCGTCACCGGTCGGCTTAAGGGGCTGCGCCCGCTGATCAAACAGCGTTGGGAGGCGCTACTGCGCGCCGAGCCGGTAGCCTCGCCCCTGGCCAGCCCGGACAACCTGGTCTTTTTGATGGACGAAACCCTGGACCAGCTCACCGCGGCGTTGCACACCCGGTCGCTCCGGGCCTGGCTCCGGCGCAACCAGGCGGTGGTCGCCCCGCTGCAAGGGCAGTGTGCCTGCGGCATCAATCCCCTGCTGGCCTATTATACGACGGGCCGCCTGGCCTTGTGCGAAGTGGCCGGGGAGAATATCGGGCCGGCCTTCGCCGAGATCCTGCTGTTCTACCACAGCCTCGCGCAGAAGGACATCGAGGCGTTGTGCGGCGTCTGCCGCCACCAGGCGTCCGACTTCTGCTCGCAGCGCAAACACACGCCGGTCGCGGACCGGCACGCGACATTGCTAGGCCGCTGAATGACGGTGGGTCTTTTCGCGCCAGACCGTGGGCGCTTCGCCGGCGATCTTCCGGAACACCCGGTTGAATTGCGAGAGGGACTGGAACCCGGCCTCGAAGGCCGCCTCGCTGATGCGCATGTGCGGATTCTGGAGCAGGTTCTTCACCTTTTCGATGCGCACACGCGCCAGATAATCGGTAAAGGTCAGGCCAGTCGCCTGCTTGAACATCTTGCAGAAATAAAACGCGCTGGTGTTCACCGATTGCGACACCTGCCGCAGGCTGATCTCCTCGCCCTGGTGCTCGCTGATGAAAAGCTTGGCCTTGGCGATCATCGGAGACTCCGGCTTTTCATTGATCACCATCAGCTGGTTGCTGAGGGAGGAAAGGTGCTGGGCAAAGATGGTCAGCAGGCGGAGCACGGCCTCGTATTGCTTGCGCTCCAAGACGCGCGTCTGGAAATAAGCCTCCTCCAGCCGCTTCACGTCCACCTCGGCCCCGAATCTCACCAGCTCGCGCGTGGTCTTTTTGAACTGCTGCTTGCTCGGCTGGTGCAGCAGCACCTGGCCGGTCTGCAAGAACGCGATGACGTTCTCCCCCACCCGGATGGGCACGGCGGAGTCGCACAGGCCCGCGAAACACCTGAGCGTCTTGGGCTGCAGCCGGGCCTCCTGCTCGACGCGGCGTTGTAACTCGAGGCAGGCCGAGCAGGATTTGTTCGTCGTTGCCATCAGGGCGCAGAACGGAGCCTCGTTCTTGGCGCCATGCAAGGGCAGCTCGAGGGAATCGACACCCCGGAGGGCCAGGGGCAGCCCGGTGGTCTCGGCAAAGGCCTTCTCGTAGTCGCGGAAAATCTGCGATTCCTTCAAATGTTGGACGAGAACTCGGGCGGGTCGGTGGCTATCCTGCGTGGTGGGCACGGGAGCAAGATTTGCGCAGTCGCCCGGTTTCGCAACCACGAAGCAGGCCCGATTTTAGGTTAGCAGGAAATTTCAGGGGGCGGATAAACTTTTTACTCCGCCCCGGGTCTCACTATCCGCCCATTGCCATAAACCGCTTTGTCCGATAAACTCCCATCAATGCCCTGCTCTGCTTCCATGGCCACCCTGCCGCCCCGCACTTTGCTGCTGCGCGACGGGCGGAACTATGCGCTGCGTCCGCTGGCGGCCGATGACACGGCTGCGTTGGTCAGGTTTTTCCACACCCTTTCGCCTGAGACCATCCGGCAGCGCTACGGCTACCTGATTCATCACATGTCGGCGGACCAGGCCCACCGGCTGCTCACGGTGGATCCGGCGCAAGAACTGGCGCTGGGTATTTTTGAAACTGGCCGCGAGGGCGGCGAATCGCTCTGTGCAATGGGCCGGCTGGTGCACGCACCGGACGGCCGGTCCGCGGAGTGCGCCTTTCTGGTGCACGACCGGAAGCGCCGGCTCGGCATGGCGTCACGGCTGCTGTTTTACCTGCGGGCCGTGGGGCGGCGGCGCGGACTGCAGCGGCTCTTTGCCCAGGTGCGCCGGGAAAACCGGGCCATGCTGGAAGTCTTTCTGCACCATGGCGCGCAAGTGCACTTCGCGCCCGATGCCGATTACGTCGAGATCGACATCCCGGTCCGCAAAGCCAAGTTTCTGTTCGACAAACCCGTCCCGCCTCCTTCTTTTTCCGTCATGGCCTCGCCCGAGAAAAAGCCGTTTTCCTTCGTCAACCTTGTCATCGACCTGGCGCTCACGGCCATCGCGTTCAGCATCTTCTACTGGCTGGTGAATTCCCATGTGCCGTCCAACGATCCGGCGATGATCATGCTCTGGGGCGGGCTTGGCGCCGGCTGCATGACCGGCGTCTTCTGGCTCGCCCTGCAGATGCTGAAGACCGTCTTCCGGTTCCAGCGGGATTCCCGCAAATAATCCCACCCGCGTGCGCCAAGCCCCGGGCGCCGCCCCGGCGGCCTGACTTCCGCCTTCCATGGCCGCCCACTCCAGCCCCGCCCGCCCCCACACCACCGTGGCGGTGGAGGATTATCTCGAAAAAATCGAGCAGCTCATTGCCCGCAAGGGCTACGCCCGCGTCGTGGACATCGCCGCCGGTCTGAAAATTTCGCAGGCCAGCGTCACCGCCATGGTGCAGCGCCTCGACGCCGAGGGCTTCATCAAATACGAGAAGTACCGCGGTATGGTGCTCACCAGCTCCGGGCTCGAGGTCGCCCGCCGCATCGCCCACCGCCACCAACTGCTCACGGATTTCCTGCACGTGCTCGGCGTCTCCGACGAGCAGATCATCTATGACGACGTCGAGGGCATGGAGCACCACATCAGCCCCGAGACCTTCCGCGCCATCGAGGCGCTCACGCGCCATCTCGAGAAAAACCCCGGCGTGGTCGCGAAGGCCATGGCCGCCGCCCGGCCCGCCGAGCGCTGAGGGGACCGGCCCGCTGCGCCCGCTCACTCCGTATTGCCCCCGGCGGACCACACGGGATCTCGCGGCTTCCACGACCGGCCTAGGTCTTTAAGTATACTATTAGTTGACATAACCGCCTTGTGTTAATGTCAACTAATAGTATACTTTGGCGTCAGGCACCATGACCTGACTGGCGGGCGGAAACGCGGCGGCGGCAAAATCCGGCCCGGGCTGCGGCTTAAACCTCGACCACCTCGTCCTTGCGGCGGCGCTTGAGCTGGGCCGCGACGATGATCGAAACTTCATAGAGCACAAGCAGCGGCAGGGCGAACAGCGTCTGGTTGAACGGGTCGGGCGTCGGCGTGACCACCGCGGCGATGATGAAGATGACCACGATGGCGTGCCGCCGGTATTTGCGCAGGGTCGCCACCTCGATCAGCCCCATGTAGACAGCCAGCACGATCAGCAGCGGAAACTCGAACGCCGCGCCCATGCCCAGCACCAGCCACATCAGCAGGCTGTAGTAGCGGTCCGCCGTCCACATCACCGTATAGTGCATCATGTGGTTCAGTTCATACGCCACCCGGATGGTGCTCGGGGCCAGCAGGAAATAGCCGAACGCCGCGCCGCCGAGGAACAGCACGAGCGCCGTCACGCATGTCGGCAGCAGCACCTTGAGCTCCCGCTTGGTAAGCGCTGGAGCGATGAATTGTCCGACAAAAAACAGGATGAACGGCAGCGACAGGACCAGCCCGCCGATCAGGCAGATGTCGATGATCACGCTGAACACCCCCATCGGGCTGTTTGTGATGAGGTCCGTGTTCATCTCGGGGTGGTCGGCTTTCACCTGCACCAGCGGCCGGCTCAGGATGGCCCCGAAATCATCCACATAATATGCGATCACTGTCACAAACAGGCCGAATGCGACCGCGCTCTTGATCAGCGTCCAGCGCAGCTCCTCGAGATGGGCGAGGAAGCCCATGGTCTTGCGTCCGTCCGGCGCAGGCGCGCTCTCTCCCTGACCGCCCGCATCATTTTCATTTTCTGTTAGTTGGTCGCTCAAGCCACGACCTAGAAGCAACTTTCCCCCTCACCCGCAATCTCCGTCTTTGGCCCCGGACGGCTTCGTGGCCCGCCGGTCCGGCCGCTGGCGGGCCGCGGAGGGCGGAGCTGGTGCAAATATCGACGGGTGCCGAAGTTCGCCATTCACACCCCGTGAATGGTTTTCGCCAAAAAATGCGCAGCCAAGTGCGGTCAAATTTGAAATTATGGGCGATGTGACGGCCTCCGCCGTTGACACTCCCGCACAGCTATTGTGCGATGGACCCTCCTACCGCTCGTTTTATTCCAACTCATATGGCAAAGAAACCCTCCGCGAAAAAGCCGGCCAAAAAGCCGGCCTCCTCCTCAAAATCGGCCAAAGCCGCCAAATATGTCTACCTCTTCGGCAAGAAGACCGACGGCAATGGCTCCATGAAACCGCTCCTCGGCGGCAAAGGCGCCAATCTGGCAGAAATGTGCCGCATCGGACTGCCCGTGCCCCCCGGCTTTACCATCACCACTGAGGTTTGCACCTACTATTACGCCAACAAGCGCACCTACCCCGCCGCCCTCCGCGGCCAGATGGAAACCGGCATCGCCACGCTCGAGGCCCAGACCGGCATGAAGTTCGGCGATCTCGAAAACCCGCTGCTCGTCTCCGTCCGCTCCGGCGCCCGCGACTCGATGCCGGGCATGATGGACACGATCCTCAACCTTGGCCTCACCGACGCCACCGTCGAAGCCCTCGCGAAAAAGACCGGCAACCCGCGCTTTGCCTGGGATTGCTACCGCCGCTTCATCCAGATGTATGGCGATGTCGTGCTCGGCGTGCAGAAGCGCCCCGACGAGGACCATGAGCCGTTTGAGACCCTCATCTCCAAACTCAAGGACGAGCGCCACGGCAACCACGAGATCGAGGACACCAAGCTTTCCGTCGAAGACCTGAAGGAACTCATCGTTCGCTTCAAGGCCCTCGTGAAAGAGCGCGCCGGCAAGGAATTTCCCGCCACCCCGTGGGAACAGCTCGTCGGCGCCGCCGGCGCCGTGTTCGGTTCATGGATGAACGACCGCGCCATCGTCTACCGCCGCAAGTACAACATTCCCACCGAATGGGGCACAGCCGTCAACGTGCAGGCCATGGTCTATGGCAACACCGGCGACAACTCCGGTTCCGGCGTGGCATTCACGCGCAATCCCGCCAACGGCGTGAAGGAATTCTACGGCGAGTTCCTCATCAACGCGCAGGGTGAGGACGTCGTCGCCGGCGTCCGCACACCTGAGCCCGTCGCCCAACTCAAGAAACACCTCCCCGAGGCGTTTGCCGAGCTCGAGCGCATCCGCGCCACGCTCGAGAAACATTTCAAGGATGTCCAGGACTTCGAGTTCACGATCCAGGACAAGGTCGTCTATATGCTCCAGACGCGCAACGGCAAGCGCACCGCGATGGCCGCCCTGAAGTTCTCCATCGATATGGTGAAGGAGAAGCTCATCGACTGGCAGACCGCGGTTCTGCGCAATCCGGCCGACCAGCTCGAGCAGTTGCTCGCCCCGGTCTTCGATCTCACGGAGGTGAAGAAAGCCCCGGTCATCGCAACCGGCCTGCCCGCCGGCCCCGGTGCCGCGAGCGGCCGCATCTATCTCAATGCCGACCGCGCTGTCACCGCTGCGGAAAAGGGCGACAAGGTCCTTCTCGTCCGCATCGAGACCTCCCCTGAGGATCTCCGCGGCATGATCGCCGCCGAGG